>JBDLJN010000161.1:0-5684 GCA_039714335.1 Planctomycetota bacterium | reverse complement strand
GGAATCCCGAATGCTTCCTGAAGAGCCGTTTCCGCAGCTTTGGCAACCTCGGCATCCGAATCGTCCAGCAATCCGATCAACCCCCGCAACGCCGATGGTTCCGGCCTCAACTGCAACGCATAAATACCATTAATACGCACATCCGATGTCAGCTCTTTATTATTGATGATCTGCAAAAGCGGTTCGGCAAGTTCGGAATAGTCAAACAGCAGCATCGCTTCGGATGCCAACTCAGCTTGCTCTTGTGATGGCCCCCGCAGAATTTCCAGCAAAGGATCCCGGAAAAGCTCAAGCGAGTCGATGGTTTGGCTCAAGCCACGACTTTTGATCAATGCCTTACACACCGCCTGGCGGGCGAGCGGGTTTTCGTCGGATTCCAGGGCGGCGATCAGGACATCCCGGCTCTGATCAGTGTTTTGCAATAACAAACCTACAGCAGCATCGACACGGATGTCCACACCGCTGCCCTGCAGAAGGGTTTCCCGGTAAATCCGCAATTGTCGCGCAGTGGTCTCGCTTCCCGAATTATTTCTGGCGCCCCCCCTGTTTACATCCTGTTGGCTGCACACAACTTGAGACAAAATAAGAACATAGATAAAATATGCTGAAACTCGCCGAAACCTTAATCTCACGGTTACTCCATAGAACGCTTCACTCAGATTAATTTAGACAAAAACCACTTTTATTTCGTCATAATCGGGTCAATAGTATCAAAAAACTACCCCGGTTCAAATCAAGAATAGGAAATTTCAACAAAATGTATCTACATTGCAATCAGATTCTGTATACAAATACTGTGAAATCTCAAAAAAGTTCACATATCCCCGTATTAACCACGTGTTTTTTGTTGACATTATAAACAAGACCTCATAGAATAAGTATCAGCTCCTTCTGCCGCCTGTGGTATAGCCCTTAGAAGTTCACCAACTTCTATTCCTCCTTCTGGCCACAGGCGGTCTTTTTTTGAACTTCACATATAATATCGCTATACGACACGACGGTTCACAAGGTACGCCCATCGAGACGATCCGTCCGAGTATCGGTCAGTTTAAGTTGAGTTTAAAAAGTGCGACGACCGGAAAATGATCGGACGGAAAACGTCCCCCATAACTTTGTCCGTCAATCGCAACATCGACGATATCCGTAAATTCATCAATGAAAATATGATCAAGACAGGGTCCGTCCGACTGCTCGCCGAATGCATGATAGGTCGTCACCGACAACTGGTCCGGATGCAGAGAGCCCCAGACATCGACCATCCGCAACGGGGCCATCGCAGGATTGCTGGCGGCCATATTGAAATCACCCAGTACAATCACCGGGCCTGCATGTTTCCGGCTGCCCAACTCCTTCAGCAGCAACTGAACGCTGCGTTCGCGAGAGATCTGTGAGACATGATCCAGGTGCAGGTTATACACATAGAAACTGTTTCCGGTTGCCGTGTCGGTCAGTCGGACCCAGGTGCAGATGCGGGGCAAGTCGTTGCCCCAGTGCTTTGAGCCGGGCTTCCAGGGTGTATTGGAAAACCAGAACGTGCCGGAATCGGACAGTGTGAACCGGTCGCGGCGGTACAGGATCGGGCACGCCTCACCCGCTGCCGCACCGTCATCGCGGCCCGCGGAGACAATCCCATACTGACCCAGTGCCTGCCCGATCTCTTGAATTTGAAAATCCAGCGCCTCCTGCAGGCCAATCACATCAGCCTTGTGGTCAGCAAGCATATCGAAGACGAGTTCCTTGCGGCGGTTCCAATGATTGTCACCGTCGTCGGCACTGCCATAGCGAATGTTGAACGTCATTGCCCGAACCACGTCGGGTCCCTTGTCGGCAAACTGAATCTGGCGCGGAACGATCTTTTCTGTCTGCGAACACGACGGCAGCACCAGCAGGCAAAGCAAACATACGACATTAAACAGCTTACCGCAATTCAACGTAGAACTCCTGTATCCATTAAGATTCCGCTAAACACCCCGCCAGCACCACAATACAAGGGGCGTTATTTTACTATTTTCGACGTTTTTAGATGATTTACATAACAAATTATGCGCGGTATTACACTGATAAGATGCAGGGATGGAAAAAACTTCGGGAAAACAGGAAAAAGAACAGCGCGACCGCTGAATAAAGCCGCGCTGTTCTGATTGCGTGATGAGGATGGCTATTCCTTGAAATAGGCCTTGAGGCCGTCGTCTGTGGGAGCCATCGTTTTGTCGCCTTTGCTCCAGTTGGCCGGGCAGACCTCGCCGTTGGCCTCGAAGAACTGCAGCGCATCGACCATGCGGATCGCCTCGTCGACATTGCGCCCCAGGGGGAGATTATTCACCACCTGATGCTGGACGACACCGTCTTTGTCGATCAGGAAGAAACCGCGAAGCGCCACGCCGTCATCTTCCAGCAGGACATCGTAATCACGAGCGATATTCTTTGTCAGATCGGCCACCAGCGGATAGCGAACGCCCTCAATGCCGCCCTGCTGTCTGGGCGTATTAACCCAGGCGAAGTGCGAATAATGTGAGTCCACGCTGATGCCGATCAACTCGACATCCCGCTTGGCGAATTCGTCATATTTATCCTGAAACGCGTGCAGTTCCGTCGGACAGACAAAGGTAAAGTCCAAGGGATAAAAGAACAGGGCGACATACTTCTTGCCATGATAATCCGACAGTTTGACTGTTTTGAACTGACCATCGACCACCGCCTGGGCCTCAAAGTCCGGGGCGGGTTTGTTTACAAGTACTCCCATGTTTTGGATCTCCTGTAAGGTTGTCATTTATTAAAGATTAAAACTTACCGGCATATACATCGAATCGAGGCCCGGTGTTCATAGAAATCTCAATTTTTCATAGTTTTGCTCTGGTTTTTGTCGTCATTATGTAGAAATGTCAGGTGCGGCGGCCTTTTTTTAGTTAGATTGGAGCCCCCCTCATTCCTAATCACCCCGAAGGAAAAATGCCCAAAAAGTGGTTCCAAAGTGGACATTAGAATAACACGAAATATCGGCGTTTTTAATGCCGCCATGGCAGATATTTTGCCATTTTGAAAAACACGCGGACAACAAA
Organism: Planctomycetota bacterium; assembly: GCA_039714335.1. Classification (GTDB taxonomy): domain Bacteria; phylum Planctomycetota; class Phycisphaerae; order Sedimentisphaerales; family Anaerohalosphaeraceae; genus 4572-13. The sequence goes on along the minus strand of JBDLJN010000161.1, from coordinate 2,625 downwards.
TGGACATCAAACGGCCAGCAAGAGGCCAACAAGCGGACACATACAAGAATGTAAAGAAACACACACCTGTGTTTTTTACTTTTCATCATTCAGGAGAGAAGAAATTTATTCATTAATAACCGCGTGGGCACAGTCCCATATCCGACTATGATTTATCCATCCGACCCTACCACAACGAAAAACATCCCTGACTCCCATGTCGGCGTGAGCTGCGATAAACTTTCATCTCCTCAACCTTTCTCCATGACACCGAACCATCCAACAGACCGATGTTGCCGCCTGCGGCCCCTACTGCCCGGGGCGTCTGGTTGTTGCCGTTACCTTCACAATACTGATTGATCGGGCCGCGTTTGCCGTGCGGAGCGAATATCTGATTCGTACTGGTGGTCCAGGTGTTGAGTTCGACCACTAACAGCATCGAGCCGCTGTCCGTATTAAACTGTGGCGATTTCCATTTTTCCGTCGCCGGGGCGGTCACGCTCCAGGGCGTTCCCCCATGTCCTCCGAGGTAATTGTAGCCGATGACGTATCCGTAGTTTCCATACTCATCGTGGTACCAACCGTCATCATTATCGAACGGTTTACTCAGCCAGGGACACATCAACACCTCGTGGGTACCGAGAATCTCAATCATTGCATCACGCGTCTCGCGGGACATGATCGGTGTATGCTCATCTTCGCCTCTATCCGACATTCCGCTGGGCAGGTCTTCGTCGTTATCCTCGGCATACGTCAGGCAACCAATGATAAACTGATTGACATTTTTCGAACAGACCACCCGCCGAGCCCGCTCTTTGGCGACCGCCAACGATGGAATGAGAATCGCCATCAACAGCGCGATCACCGCAATTACAACCAGCAACTCAATTAATGTAAATCCTACCTTACCTTCTTTTTTTGACATTGGTCTCCCTCGAATGAATTGTTTTCCGAAAACGGGCACAAAATCGCCTGTATGCTACCCAGTATATCTGATTCTTATACCGACCAGTAGAGTTTTTCCTCGTTTTTATAAAAAAACCACCCCAATAGGTGTGAACTGACCATGATCAGATAGATTGAACAGGCATTCAGCGTTAATGCCAATGCAAAGTTTTCCTGCTCACGGCCAAGTTGTGAAATATAAAGGTAAAGCCCAATCGGAATATAAAACACCAGTACGAGCACAAGATATCCAAAAAATGAGCTGAATATCCCGCCCAAGATTACCCGGGGATTCCACGCAGACCAGAATGAGTCAAACATCACAGACGCCAGCAGCATGATCGGCAGAAAGAACGTACATCCTGCCAGTATGCCGTAAAATACAGGATTCGCATCTTCTGCTGCAACTCGATAAATAAACGGCGGCAGCAGACACACGATGATCAGCAGGATCGTCCGGAGCATTTGGAATACCATATCCGTCATGTCAACATTGGCATCTTCATTGAAGGTATCCGGCGCACGTATTTCGCCATCGGCGCTTTTGTGGATACACAGCGAGAAATACCAAAACATATACGCCCACACACAAATCATCAAACCCAAATAAAGCAAAGGTCCAAAACACCCAAGGAAGGTAACCGGATACAAAACGATCGGAGCCAGGGTAAAGGCCAGCAGCGTCAGCAGGCCGGACTTATTGAGCGGAAAAAGAAATACATCCAGAAAGATCGGCAGCAATCGTTTGGGCTTTGGGGGCACATCATTCGATATTTTTCGGAGATTTTTTCCGAACGGATCCTCGTAATCGTCCTGAATGGTCTGCATGGGCTGCAGTTTCACCTTGTCGTCAACATCGGGAATCGTTCTTTTCTGTGAAACAGGAACCTCCACAAAACAGCCGCAGTGAGGGCATTCCCTGGTCTGTCCCTGCTCCTGCTTCGGCGATCTCAGGGCGTTACAGCATATTTGACATTCATAATCAATCATCGTCTGAGCCGGCCGCGAACCCGAAGCAGCGGGTATCAAGTCGGGTAACGCCAATTCCGGGATCGTAATCAACTGCTTGCAATGCGGGCACCGCCCCTTCTTCCCAGCAGCCGTGTCCGCCACCCGAATTTTCTGGCCGCAATGCTCACACATAAATCTGATCATGGTATTCCCTTCCAATGTTATCCTGATTCTATAACAATAACGCCTCGGCGTAAACAGTGTGGCGGAAAAAATTAGACGTTAATCACAAACACCCAATAAGAATGTAAAGAATAATAAAGAATGAAAAGGATCTCTCCCCTGCGATTTTCTTTTTTGCCTTTCAAGAGAGAGGGGATTTATTCATAAAAATCATACGAGCGTCTTATAAGCTCCTCCCCTGCCAAGGGGAGGTGGCCGTAAGGCTGGAGGGGTTTATTATCGCATTTCAAACCCCCTCCCCGCTTCGCGTGTGTCAACCGATACATGGGTAACACTTTATACCGACGACATAGGTAACGGTAAGGGGGTCGGATTGGCCCGACGGCGACGCTTGCGAGGATGCGTCAAATGCTGGTTGCGTAAAAACAGCCCAATCGTGGAAACCGCCGGATAGTGTTGCCAGTCCGGATACTCCCGTTCCAAACGCGCCCGGATCTTGGGCGCACCCCATTGGGGAAATCGCGTTTTGACAGCCAGAATGGCCTGTTTGACTGATCGGGAAATCTC
>JBDLJN010000160.1:0-5862 GCA_039714335.1 Planctomycetota bacterium | reverse complement strand
ATGCTTCAGCGGCAGGGGGACATCTTCCTGTTCCGGACTCAAATCAACCAGCATCGCCCCGCACCCGGGATGCTCACCGGCGGCAGGTGCCTGCGCGGATGGCTTGACGATCACCCATACCTCGTCCGCAGAAACATGCATCAACGCTTGTGACAGTTGTGAGTGAGTGGATCCACCGCCGTAGTGGGTGTGTCCATCGCTAAATAGCCTACCGGCGACACTACCCGGAACTGGAACTCCCGATTCACCATCTACAACTGAAAAATGATCAAAAGTCGCCCCTGAAAGACCTTCTTGTCGCTTCGCAGAAATATCTTTCCAATTATTGGGAAAGTTGATTTTGTCTGAATACGGTTTGCATCGCCGCTGACACTCCATTACCTTACTAAGCTCTGCTTCTGGTGGCGTTGGCTCAAATCGTCCTGTTTGAGCAGGTTCCTGTGCTTCTTTAGCCGCCTGACGTTCCGTGCTGCATCCGACAAAGATTGCCATGGCTAGCATTACCGAAAAGATAAGTGTTGTTGCCAATTGGGTTTTGTTTTTCATTACTCTGTTTCCTTTCCTTTTATCCTGATAGCCGCAAGGTCAACCATTTATTTTACTGCTGCCTGTATATTCAGCACCGCCGCACGTTCAGCTGCGACACCGATCCAAAGCTTTTCAAATTCATCCAGCATCTTCTCAAAGGCGATGCGTTCGACCCGCAGCCGGGCCTGGTCGGCGGTGTCGGAGTTGGCCCACCACGAGGTAAGCTGTTTCTGCTTTTCAGTCGCCTCAACTGTACCGTAGATATAGCCGGTACGGACATCGCACAGCACGCCGGAAAGCGTACTGACCATGTGCAGATTTACACTTGGCGAAAACCCCAGCGTCACCACGCTTAGTGGCTTGGCGTTGTCCTCGGACCAGTACTTAGTATCAACGGTATAGAGAAACAGCATGTCCGCATGCAGCTTCGCTGCCGACAACCGCAGGTCTTTGTCAGATACGATGTTGTGCGGCAATAAGAGCCGGTTAACCGTGCCGACCTGTGCAATCTGTGATAGATTCCCAATCCGCTGGAAGTCTTCGTCTTTTTCAATGTCCCGCGTTGTGATCACGTTGTAGACACCCCGTTGAACGCTCCCGCCCCGACAGGAATAGGAGTAGTAATGTGTATCCTGAAGCCGCAACACGACCAGATTGGCAGGCAGTGGCGACTCGGGTTGACGTGCCACGATTTTCTGGATATCCTCGTCCGCCGTTTCAAATAATTTCGTAACGTCTGCGCCCGCTCCCGGCGTGCGGTACTGAGACCGCGCACCACAGCCGGCCAGTATACATGCTGCAATAGCTAATACGATTGAAAAAATGTGGTGATGTCTCATTCGGTTTCTCCTTTTTGGTATGTGATTGTAGCGTGTGTCCTTCTGCCGTCTGCATCTGCGGCAACGGTCAGTATCAATTCATAATCCGGCTCGATGTCGCCGGTGATCTGCAAATGCAGCGTCGCGATGCGGGTTGCCCCGGCGGGCAGTTCGGCATCGGTGCTGTAGGCGGCAATGATAATGCGGTCGTTCATCAATGCGGCGGTATCATAGTAGGGGGCGTGCTGAAATGCCGCGTGTTCGCTGCCCTCAACGCCGACGATCCTGACCTGTCCGGCGAGCGTTTTTAGTTCAAACTGATACGCCGCCAGCGGCGCCTGTCCGGAATCGATGTAAATATGCAGCGGGGCGAATCGGACCGGTTCATTCATGTCGGCCGGTTCCGTGCGGGCTGTCTGCGGCAATACCGCCGCCAGCACACACACCATGAGAAGTGCTGTTTTTTTCATTAGAGGACTCCTTCTTTCATTTTTACGGCGGCCATCGCCACCGTATCCACATCTTTCTGGTCGACAACGCTGTCACCATTCATATCCCATTGCAGGTTCGCCGTATCCGACGATTTGATCTTCCGCGCCAGGGCGAACGCGTCGAGAATATTGACCGCTCCGTCCCGGTCAATGTCGTTTCGCAGCGCCACCGGCGCGGATATGTCCGCCGGTTTGGTGAAATCCATAAACAGCACCCCCGCAACGACCATCGCCGCCGCCGCACTCGCTGCCCAATAGGCCCACCGCCGCAAGTTGGGCCGCCGCCGCAGACGACGGGCCGCCGCATCCATCACCGCCCGGTCAACCCGCGGCGAAACAGCTTGCTTCGGCTCAAAAAGCGAGCTTAGATCTTTTGAAAACTGCTCGCTGGTCTGAAAATCGGTTTTATCATTTTTCGGATTCATGATTGTTCTCCAACCTGTTAAGGGAGCAAGCCTTCTGAAAGGTTCATTCTTTTTGAAAAATTTTCTACCGGACCCCGTAGGGCTTCTGACAATAATAGCCGCGGGTGGAGCGAAGCGGAACCCGTGGTACAAGTGCCACGCCGCCATCGACCCTACAGGGGTCGAATAATCGCCCCAATATTTTATTGTCAATCTAAAAAATACCGCCGGGTACTTTCGTTTTCGCGGAGCTTTTGCAATGCTTTGTGCAGCCGCGACTTAACGGTTCCCGCGGGGATGTCCAGCACCGCTGCGATTTGGTCAATGCTGAAACCGTCCACAAAACGCATCAGCATAGTTTCCCGATGAGCGTCGGACAGCACCGCTATCGCCGCGGCCAGTTCGCTTCGCGAAGCGTCCGTTTGTTCCGGGGCCGGGACGGCGATCTCCTCCGGCGACGAATCCACGCCCGCATGTCTCTGACGCTGCCGCAGCATCCCAAGTGCAGTAAATTTGACAGTCGGGTATAAAAAGGTGGTCATCCGGGCGGTCAACTGGAAGCCGGGAAATTTTTTCAGCAGATAGGTGAATGTCTCCTGCACGACGTCCTGCGCCAGTTCCTCGTCCCGCGTGAACCGATACGCCAGTCGATGCACCCAGTCCCGATAGCGGACATACAGCGTTTCAAAGGCGTCCACCTCGCCCCGATTGATCCGCTCGATAAGTTTCTCGTCTGATTCCACGAATGCCCCTTGAAGTTTCCTGTCCTGCCGCACCATACCGGCAAAAAACGATCCCGTCAAACCAAATTTCAACGCGACGCCTTCGTTTAGGTACTGGACTTTCGCTGTGCCGGTGCTATACTTTTGTGCAGACTATTAACCCTACAGGAGATGCGATCATGGCAAAGGTATTGATTATCGGGGCCGGCGGAGTCGGCAATGTCGTGGTGCATAAATGTGCGCAGGTGGCCGAGGTGTTCAGCGACATCATCCTGGCCAGCCGCACCAAGGCCAAGTGCGATGCCATCGCGGCTAAACTGGATCGGGCCATCACGACCGCACAGGTGGACGCCGACGATATTGGCCAGATGGTAACGCTCATCGAACGGCACCTGCCGGATCTGGTGCTCAACGTGGCGCTGCCGTATCAGGATTTGCCGATCATGGAGGCCTGCGTGGAAACGGGCGTCGATTATCTGGACACTGCCAACTATGAGCCGATTGATGAGGCCAGGTTCGAATACAGCTGGCAGTGGGCCTACCAGGATCGCTTCAAGAATGAGAACATCATGGCGCTGCTCGGCAGCGGCTTCGATCCCGGCGTGACCAATGTGTTCTGTGCCTACGCGCAAAAGCATTACTTCGACGAAATTCACCATATCGATATCGTCGATTGCAACGCCGGCGACCACGGCCATCCGTTCGCGACCAACTTCAACCCCGAGATCAACATCCGCGAGATCACACAAAAGGGCAAGTACTGGGAAACGGGCGAGTGGATCGAGATCGAACCGATGAGCGTGTCGATGGATATCGACTTTCCCGAGATCGGCGTTCGAAAAGGGTACCTGCTCTACCACGAGGAGGAAGAATCGCTCGTTAAACATATTAAGGGCCTTAAGCGCATCCGTTTCTGGATGACCTTCGGCGAGGCGTATATCAATCATTTGCAGGTCCTGCAGAATGTGGGCATGACCCGCATCGACCCGGTCGACTACGAGGGCCATAAGATCGTGCCGCTGCAGTTTTTAAAGGCCGTCCTGCCGGACCCGGGCAGTTTGGGGACGAATTATAAGGGCAAGACCTGCATCGGCTGTATCTTCAATGGGCTAAAGGACGGTAAAGAGAAAAACATGATGATCTACAACGTCTGCGACCACGCCGAATGCTACAAAGAAACCGGCGCCCAGGCGGTGTCCTATACCACCGGCGTCCCCGCCATGATCGGCGCCAAGATGATGCTCGAAGGAACATGGAAACAACCCGGCGTATATAATATCGAACAATTCAACCCCGACCCCTTCATGGAAGCCCTAAACAAATACGGCCTCCCTTGGAAAATCTTAGAAGGAAAAACATTGGAAAGTTGAAATTGAAAGGAGATTGCTGTGGCATTTATTAACAAAATATTTTTAATATATGTATTTGTTTGCGTTATCCCAGTTTATGCAGAAAAAGAAATTTCCCACGAGGAAAGACCTCCGGGCTATACCGGAAAATGCAAAACCATTAAATCAGATGGAAGTGTGTATGAATCCGAATTTGTAAAAGGTATTGCGCATGGAAAAAACTTTGATTGGGGGGCATCAGGCCGATTAGTGAGAGAGGGTTATTATTTGCATGGCAAATCACACGGAGCATGGACATTCTATGACACTGATGGTGATATTCAATTCGTACGGATTAAAGAAAAAGGGAAAATCAGCCGGGAAATACATTATGACAACGGAAAAATAATTGCTGACGGTCAATACAAAGATGGCAAACGCTGGAATGGTATTTTCCGAGCTTAGCATTATAAAAATGGGGAAAAGGTAATTTATCATGAAGTTCGCGAAGGTAAACCTTGGAACGGGCAGTTTTGGCTTCCTCTTTCACATAGTGCATTCCCTAAGGAGTCTCCGCCAACCCCAACGGAATATTCCAATATAGCGGGTATCGGTAGCATGGGCCAAGATTACGGTGGAGTCATAGCGCCCTATGATCCGAAACGAGGTATTCCCAGACAAGCTACATTTAAGGAGGGGGAAATCGTTGAAGAGACATTAGAACACGAACCACCTGTTATTAAGCCACCCGAAAAGATGCGTTTTGATGTCGGTTGGCCAATTAGAAAATCCGGTGAGTGGTTGTTGGAGGATCGCTATAAACTCGATTATGCTATAGACCAATTAAAGGATTATGTTGATCATCCTGCTTATGAAGATATGCGAGGCAAAACAATTAAGCTGGCAAAAGCGTTTGCTCGTTTTAGGCCTCCGTATTCCAATGCTTGGGAATTCTTAATCGAATCAAGTGTTCTTATGGATGGAATGACCTTAGAAGAAACCCGGTTTTTGGGACGACCGACATACCAAAAGGATGGTTATGTAAGATGGTACTATAACCCTGAAGGTGTTCATGTTGCACCCTGTTTAGTTGCCCAGATTCGTGATGATAAATTATATAATTGGGAAGTGACACGTAGATAAGATTTGTTTCTATATAAAAAGTCCCACAGAAGTTAAATAGCCCGTTAGGGCGAAATGTTGTAGCTGATAAAAACAGAAAAATGCTACAGGAATTAAACAGCAAAGCCCTAACGGGCTTTTACAAGCTAAAGCTTGAACTCTTACGAAATTTCGGACTTGTTAATTTCGAGCACTTCAAACTCCAGGTCGCCGCGGGGCACGGTGGCGGTGAATGTATCGCCGACGACACAATCCAGCATCGCCTCGCCGATGGGCGAAACAATCGAAATGCTGTCGTCGGTCAGATCGGCATCATATGGCCCCAGCAGTTGAAAGACCATCTTCGCGTTGTTCTCGGTGTTCCGCAGCGTCACCACCGTGCCGAACTGCGCCTTATCCGTCGGCACCTCGGTACAGTCAACGGTTTTCGAATAATTCAGCTTGCCCCG
>JBDLJN010000159.1:0-5877 GCA_039714335.1 Planctomycetota bacterium | reverse complement strand
GAGCGAATATTGATTTTTCAAAGAGCAATTTGCAAAAATTGAAAATATGACATATCATTTCAAGGCAACAGCCAAAAGCTTAATCGGGCAACACGCCCTCACGCCTACGGCTAATAACCTATCGGCCCTTCGGGCCTTTTCATATTTTTTGCATCCAGTTCCGGGGGTTAAAACCCCCGGCTATTGTATTTCCGGCCCTTCGGGCCTTATCGTGTCGCTTGGCGCTCCACGCTTTTGTTCGGGCAGCTTGCGCTGCTCCGCTGCTGCTTCAGCACTTCATCAATCGGCGTTGCCCATTGGCGGAAGTCTTTGGCGTTCATCACGACCGTTTGCCATTTCGGGCTTCGGATTTTCATCGTATCCGCATATTTTCCCAACGGAATCGCCAGAAACACAAACCGCTCGCCGGAGTAATCATAAACGCACCAGCCGTCGGTTTCAACGTCTATATTTTCAAAGCGGAATGCGAATACAAAAACGGCTCGTGTGGCGGGCGCATCAATCCTGAAACGGACAAGCCATTGTGACAATGCCTGCACATCCTCAAATGTCGCCCAGCCATCCAGCCCTCTCAACCCTGCCAGCGAGGTGCCTTTGAAGGTGCGGCCTTTGAGCTCGACCAGTATGGGGGAATCAGAGTCGGGGTCGACAAGAAAATCGAAATTTTTGATCGGGCCGGACCGGAATTCGGGGCGTTTGGACTGATCGATCCGGATAAAGGGGTGTTTGTTTTCGGTCAGAAAGCACTCAAATGCCTGTTCGTACACATTGGTCTGCTCTGTTTGCATCGACTCCCTCATTTAAAAATGCTAATGTCTCACGAAGTCGCTATCGGGCGGCTTGCGCCGCCGCGCTTTTGTTACTTCAAAAACGCTTCCGCGTCCACCTGTTCCTGTTCGCCGGTCTTCATATTCTTAATGACAATCTGTTTGGCGTCCTTGTATTCGCCGCCGAGGATGATACATTTGGCCGCGTTCATGGAGTCTGCCTGCTTCATCTGTTTTTTCAGGGCAACAGTTTTGTAGCTGAAATTGGCCGCATATCCCTGTTCACGAAGCTTGGCGGCAATCTGGATCGCCTTGTCCATTAAGTCCGCATCCAGACAGGCGATAAAATAGTCCAGTTTCTGAACAGCGAGTGAGTCATCGGTCAGCAGGCCTTTTTCGCGCAGCAGGATTTCCAGGACCGCATCGCCCATACCCATGCCGGTGGCGGTGACTTTGGGTCCGCCGAAATCGCTGAGCAGGTTGTCGTAGCGTCCGCCGCCGCAGATCGCGCGAAGTTGGCCGGCTGTGTCGTGAATCTCAAAGACCATGCCCGTATAATAAGCCAGACCGCGGACAATGCTCATGTCGAACCGGCAGAAGTCCTCAACGCCCATCCGGCCGAGATAGGCGAATACCTGAATGAGTTCATCCAGGGCACTTTGTGCCTCTTCATTGAGCGTGACGATATTCGGAATCTCATCGACTGAATGAACATCCATCAGTTTCAGGATCGTCTGGACGGTCTCGTGTGAATCAATCTCCTTGTCCAGCATCTCGACGAACGCTTCAACCGGAATTTTGGCCTTTTTGTCGAGAATCGGGTACAGTGTTTCCAGCTTGTCGGCGGCAACGCCGATATTTTTCAGCAATGCCGCTAATAATCGTCGGCTGGAAATCTTCGCGACGACATCGTCGTTGGTCAGACCCACTTTTTTCAGATAGTCCAGCGAGCAATAGACCACTTCGGCATCCGCTAAGACATCTTCAACGCCAATGATGTCGATGTTCCACTGGAAAAATTCACGCAGACGACCCTTTTGCGGGCGTTCGGCCCGGCACAGCCGCGGCACGGAAAACCACTTGATCGGTCTCGGCAGGGCGTTGATCTGCTGGTTGACCATACGGGCCAGTGTGGGGGTGATCTCCGGGCGGATGGCCAGATGTCTTCCGCCGCGGTCGGTGAAATTGAAAAGCTGTTCGACAATTTCATCGCCGCTTTTGATCTGGTACATCTGCAGATATTCAAAGATCGGCCCGTCGTATTCGACAAACCCGCTGCGGGTCGACGCCGCCTTCCAGCCATCGACGATAAAATTGCGAACCGCCATCTGCGGCGGGTAAAAATCCCGCGTCCCTTTGACCGGCTGTATCTTCATTATTTCTTAGCCGCTTTCTTTTTGCTTTTTTTCTTTTTCTTTTTGGGTTCCAGCTTTTCAAAGACTCTGGCGCCGAACTTGATCTTCATGTATTCTTCCATCTGCTTGTCGTCAAGAAAGTGCAGTTCGTAGCCATAATCGTCGCCGCTCAGGTCACAGTTGTCGGTGTCGTATCCGCGGCAGATATGCGGACGAATCTCGTAGTTCTGACAGAGATAATCCTTTTCTGACAGATACTTGCATTTGTTTTTTACGTTGAGATACCAATCGTCGTCTTCAACAAAAACCGTCACATTTTCATGACACAGATACCAACGGATATCATCAAAATCGTCCCAGTCTTCGGGTGTCTCTATCGGCAAAGCGAAATATCGGCAGCATTTGCCGTTACATTTTTTGCATGCGTCGGTTACCTTTTTATTCTTTCCGGCATGGGAGCCTTTTTTTGCAATCTTAGCAGTCACGTCTCAATTCATCCTTTCGCTTTCAATATTACTCATATTCTATTGGAGAGTGCATTATAGGCAATCCGGCCTTATCGTCAAGGAATTAACACCATCAGAACCCCTCTAAAATCACTAAAATAATTGCTTCTTGACCCGCAATCCCAATGCAGGTATTTTAATGTCAATTGAACCCTTGAAAAAAGGAGAACGCCATGGGCGAAGTGGAACGACCTGCACAAACTTCTGTACACCGGTCCGCCGGACTGTCTGGTCCGGCTCGTTTTTTGATTACGGCGGCGGCTTTTGTAATCGTGATCGCGGGCATGCGGGCGGCTGTCGAGATCATCATTCCGTTTCTGCTGGCGGTATTTTTGGCGATTATTTGCACGCCAGCCCTGTTCTGGCTGAAAAATCGGGGGCTCTCGACGCCGTTCGCGATTCTGATCATCTCCCTTGCGATCATGCTGATCGGATTGATGATCGGGACCATTTTGAAAACATCCATCGCAGACTTTACGAACGATCTTCAAAACAAATATGCGAGTCAGCTCAATGCGGACATTCAAAGACTGGAGGAACGATGGAATAGCTGGCTCCAGGAGAAACGGGACACACTTAAGGTCAATGGCGCCGACGAGACAGCCGACAACCAAACGGAGGTTCCGGCAATGTCAGCGGCCCCGGAACCGGGTACCGCAGCAGCATCGAAGGATTCAGAAACGGATAAGAAAAAGCTGCTGTCATTGGGATATTTTCTGAACGCGCAGGCGGGGATCACGCTGATGCGCGAACTGCTGAAGTCACTGGGGGATATTCTGACTAAGGGCTTTTTGATCTATCTGACCACGGTCTTTATCCTGCTGGAGGCATCGATCCTGCCCGGCAAGATCAAGGCAGCAATGAAAAACAATCCCACCACATTTGAAAATCTTGCCGGAGTGGCGGATGACGTGAAAAAGTATCTTGCAATGAAAACCATCATCAGCCTGATCACCGGTGTTCTGATCATGATCTGGTTGACGATTCTTGGCGTGAAGTACCCGATCTTGTGGGGGCTTCTGGCATTTTTGCTGAACTTTGTGCCGAACATCGGTTCGATCATCGCGGCGGTGCCGGCCTGTATTCTGGCCTTTCTGCAATTCGGTACGGGCACCGCGGCACTGGCGGCACTGGGGTATCTCGTGGCCAATATTGTTCTCGGAAACTTTGTCGAACCGCGTTTGCTGGGCGAGCGGTTGGGTTTATCTACGCTTGTGGTCTTTTTGTCATTGGTATTCTGGGGGTGGGTATTGGGACCGGTCGGGATGCTGCTGTCGGTGCCGTTGACCATGAGTGTCAAGATCGCCCTGCAGAGCCATCCTGACACCAGAAAACTGGCGATCCTGCTGGATTCCCAAAAACCGCGTGTCCACAAGAAAAAGAACGCCGGCTAAACCTTATAAGCTGGCGATGTTCAGTTGTCGCGAGGCCTTGGTCTCGTCCAGACGCCGGACGGGTGTTGTGGTCGGAGCCGCCTTGAGCATGTCGGGTTTTTCTTCGGCCATTTTTGCCAGTTCGATCATCGCGTCAATGAAAGCGTCCATCGTTTCCTTGCTCTCGCATTCGGTCGGTTCGATCATCAGCGCCTCTTTGACAATGGTCGGGAAGTACATCGTCGGCGGATGGAAGCCCATGTCCAGCAGGCCCTTGGCGAGATCGATGGCGTGGACGCCGTTTTGGGCCTGCCGCGTCGCACTGAAAACGCACTCGTGCTTACACAACTGTCCATGCTCAATATCGTAATAGGGTTTGAGCTTTTCCTTGATATAGTTGGCATTGAGGACGGCATTTTCAGCAACGCGCTCCAGGCCCTCTCGTCCCAGCATCAGGATATAGACGTAGGCCCGCAGTACGATCCCGAAGTTGCCGTAGAACGGGGCGATATAACCGATGGACTTGGGTTTGTTATAGTCCAGTGCCAGCGTGCCGTCTTCGCGCTTGATGACGGACGAAATCGGCAGGTAGTCGATGAGCTTTTCGACCACGCCCACCGGACCGGCCCCCGGACCGCCGCCGCCATGCGGCGTGGCAAAGGTCTTGTGAAGGTTCAGATGAACGATATCAAAGCCCAGATCGCCGGGGCGGACCCTGCCGACGATGGCGTTGAGGTTTGCCCCATCGTAATAAGCCAATCCATCGACACTGTGGATGAGGTCGCAAATCTCCCTGACATGCGGATTGAACAACCCCAGCGTATTCGGACAGGTCAGCATCACACCCGCCACCTCATCATCCAGCATCTCTTTCAGCGCGTCAATCGACATCAGACCGTTTTCGTCACTGGGAACGGCCTGTACCGTGTAGCCGGCGATGGCCGCACTGGCCGGATTGGTCCCGTGGGCACTGTCGGGAACGAGGATTTTTGTCTTGGTGTTGCCGCGGTCCTGATGATAGGCCGCCATCATCATAATGCCGGTCAGTTCGCCGTGTGCCCCGGCCATCGGCTGCATGGTAAATGCATCCATCCCGCAGATATCCTGCAGGATATTATCCATCTCGTACACCACCTCCAACGCGCCCTGCGTCAGGATCCCCCCGCTGCGTAACTGCGGCATCAGCGGATGCAGATGCGCAAAGCCGGGGTACGCCGCGATGCGTTCGGTGACCTTGGGGTTGTATTTCATTGTGCAGGAGCCCAGCGGATAGAAATTGGTATCGACGCCGAAGTTGCGGCGGGACAGTTCGGTAAAATGCCGCACCACATCCAGTTCGCTCAACTCCGGCAGTTCCGCGTCGTTTTCACGAAGCAGCGATTTATTCAGGTTGATACTCGTCGGCACATCGCTCTTGGCGATAGTCAGTCCTCGACGCCCTTTAACCGATTTTTCAAAAACTAATTTCATCTCGTTTTCCTGTTTTCAGCCACAGATTAGCACAGATTTTCACTGATTATTATTTATTCAAAATAACTGCCGTTTCACAATCAGAACAAAACATTGCCTTGCGAGCAGAGCGATTGGGAACTACTTTTATTTCCTGGACCTTATTATCAAAAATAAACCAGCAGTCTGGTCTCTGAAAACTCCCGAATAAAAACCCCAGAATACCGCCGTGAATTTTAACAACTCCGCTGGCCAACTCAGCATTGCAGTTAGGGCACTTCATCAATCAAACTCCTTTCGCTCTGTGAATTCTGAGTCAAAAGTTTTATAAATTCGTGTTCATTCGTGGTTCAAAAAATCGTCATTCGTCCACCGTCAATCGACAATCACAATATCGCCTCCAGTTCCTCGGCGAGCATTCCTATCT
>JBDLJN010000158.1:0-5890 GCA_039714335.1 Planctomycetota bacterium | reverse complement strand
TATCACGGCTCGGCGTAACGTCATATCAGTTGGACACAACCAGCGGCCATACTAGTGAGAATTCTGTGGATATTGCCTTTATGGCTAAAGGCTGGGCGTATCGACATAGAAAGTAAGGACAAGGTAGTTTATTCGTTTCGATTTCAATACCACCGGACCTGTCTGGTGGTATTTTTTTGGGAAATAAGGTCGGTCAATCTATTTTAGAAGCGCCGTGCCATCTGGTTGCGGCGGCACATGAATTTCTTCCGGATTTTGACCCGGTTGAGCCAACGTCACGCGGCCGTCTTTGATGTCCTCGATCTTATGGCGTCCGACGGTTTGCCCCTTGTAAAACCACTCCTGTCTGCCGCCGCTTTTGAATAACGCCAACGATTTTTCAGGGGCAGATATATACCGTACGGTCGCCAATAGATCGAATTTGAAAGATGTTATGGGGTTTCCGTCGCTTGTTTCGTCTGACTGGATCGTTTTGCCGCCTCGATCCGATGTATCGTTTTCATTTACCGATGTCCTTGTCGACGTATCTATTAGAATGGGCCGATCGATCCGCAACGCAAAGGCCCTTGCCTGAGCCACTAACGGAGGGACGGTATCCTTTGGGGGCTCGATCGAAATGCCGCTGCCGCTTACCCTTTCAAGAATGCCCGGCCTTTGCAGGAATGCCTGCACTTGTGGGTTGTCTTTCAGGCCGAATACGATGATTGTAATGGTTGCAAACAAAACCAAAATCATAATCACAAAGCTTGATACTCTCAGGACCTTGAGCATTTTCAACTCTCCTATCTGTTTGTTTTGTAAGATTTCCAGCCGATAGCCAAACTGAAAAATTCGGCAACTCAACGCTACTTCCTTAGACACCTTAAATTTCCAGAAGTTCCCAAAAAAGTAAAAAACACAGAACGGGTTGACCGCACCCTCTATTTCAGGCATAATATCACTGCGACAGCTGGTCTTGTTACAAGGAGTACACAATGGATGCGTTGCTTTTAATGGTTGTTTGTTTCGGCGGGTATATTCTGGCATATCACACTTACGGGCGGTTTCTGGCGAAAAAGATTTTTAAGTTGCGGTCCGATGCGACGGTTCCCAGCCATGAACTCCGCGACGGGGTGGATTATGTGCCTGCCCGCAAAGGAATCATCTTCGGTCACCACTTTACCTCAATCGCCGGCACCGGTCCGATCGTCGGCCCGGCCATCGGAATTATCTGGGGCTGGGTGCCGGCGCTGTTGTGGATATTTTTTGGTAGTATCTTCATGGGCGCGGTACACGACTTCGGTTCGCTGGTTGTTTCCTTGCGAAATGACGGCAAAAGCATCTCGGAAATCGCCGCCCGGTATATCAATAAACGAGTGCGGCTGATCTTTTTTATCATCGTCTTTTTGGCACTGCTGATCATCATCGCCATCTTCGGCGTGGTTATTGCAGTCGTGTTTGACCGTTATCCCGAGTCGGTGCTGCCGGTATGGCTGGAGATCCCGATCGCGATGCTGCTCGGATATGCCGTATACAAAAAAAACGCCAATATCACACTGGCGACGATTGTCGCAGTCGCAACGATGTACCTGACCGTCGCGCTGGGGGCGTGGCTGAAGATCACGCTGCCAATCGTCGAATGGATCCCTGCGACCGGACTGTGGACCATCATTTTATTGATCTACGCTTGGATCGCCTCGACACTTCCGGTCAATGTGCTCCTGCAACCGAGGGATTATATCAACGCCTGGCAGTTATTTGTGGCGATGCTCCTGCTGACAGTAGGCATTGTTTTTGCTTCGTTCAGTTCCGGCCTTGAGATGGCCGCCCCGCCGGTGAACCTGAACCCGGCCGATGCGCCACCGATGTGGCCGATTTTGTTTGTGACGATCGCCTGCGGAGCCATCAGCGGATTTCACTCACTGGTGGCCTCGGGGACCAGTCCCAAGCAGATTGCCAAAGAAACCGATGCACAGTTTGTCGGCTACGGTTCCATGCTGTTTGAGGGGGCGCTGGCAGTACTGGTCTTGATCTGCGTGGGGGCGGGGATCGGTCTTTTTTACAAAACCGGTGACGGGGCTGTTCTGACCGGCGCGGACGCATGGAATCATCACTATATGTCGTGGGAAGGAGCCAAAGGACTGGATGTCAAACTAACGGCTTTTGTGTCCGGCGCCGCCAATATCATTGGGACCATGAAACTGCCCGCCATCGTCGGCACAGCCGTGATGGGCGTTTTTGTCGCTTCCTTCGCGGGCACGACACTGGATACTGCCGTACGAATTCAGCGATACGTCATCGGCGAACTGGCCGAAGACCTGAAACTGCCTCAGTTGTCCGGGCGCTGGGTCGCAACGACCATTGCCGTGATAACGGGGGCAGGCCTGGCGTTCGCAACGGGGGCCAACGGTAAAGGTGCGCTGATCTTGTGGCCCTTGTTCGGCTCGGTCAACCAACTGCTGGCGGCACTGGCGCTGCTGGTGGTGACCATGTACCTGAAAAAGAAAGGCGGGTTAAAATACCTCATCTCCGGCATTCCGTGTGTGATCATGCTTATCATAACCGGCTGGGCGATGGTTCTCAATGAGATCGGATTTTACAACGCCAAAGAGAAAAATATTCTGCTGCTGTGTATCGGCGGGGTCGTTTTTCTGCTGGCCGTATGGATGACCATCGAAACAGTGATCCTGTTCTGTCGATCAAAAGCTAATTCGCTTCAGGATTGATCGGAACCAGCTTGAAATTCGCTGTTTTTGCCGGGACCACCTCAACGAAATCGATGTCACCGTTCTTGAAATGGGTCGGCGGAAAATTATAAATCACCGGACGCAAAGAAATCTCTGGTTGAGATACATCACCATCACGAATCTCAATGAGAATATGGTACCGCATTTTCTTATAGGCATCCATCGCCTCATCAGTCGTGTTAAACTTCGTGCTCCCAATCAGTTCGGTTTTGTTAAGGAGTTCAATTTCATAGTTTCCGGCGATTTCAGGGCTCATCACAAAACCAATTGACTTGGGCTGAAATGTTGTCTCTTCCAGCCGACCTTCACTCTTCATCGTAATTTGAACAGGATTTTCCGCTTCCCGCCGCACCATTGCCGCGCCCAGCTCAACATAGGGAGTTGCCTCAACCGGCTCTTTTCGTGCCGTTTCGATTTGCTGTTGTGTCAACTTGACGATTGCCGGATCGTTATCACCCTCTCGGACATAAATTTTTGCAAAGGCCGATGGACTGATATCGACACCCGGGATCAAAGAGTTGTTTTCGTCCCGACATTCGATAGGAAGCTCTTTCTCTACCAGTTTCTGAATGGTCACGGTTGCCTGTGACGGACTGCAGGAGTCCAGCGTCAGGGCCAGGTCTTGGGCCTTGCTGCTGTCCTGCAGATATTTCAGGATATTCAATGGATAATCACCTTCGGTTCCGTCGTGTTCCTGCGGGTCGTAGTAAAAGTCCAGCTGCTCCCTGTTTTTATGCAGCTCACATCGCTTCTCAAGCTCGGAAATCCTGGACGGAGCGCCTTTAAAATTAAGTGTGTTCAGAGGTATCTTTGTCTGAGGGCTGCCGCCCGGCAAAACAAGCGTTACAAGTAAGCTTGGATCTGCTGATGGTGAGACCTCCAGTGTTCCGACAAAGGATTCGCCCCTCTCCTGTGACATAAAAGCCCACGCCCAGACCAACAGTGTCAAAAAGGCAACCACTAATATTTTGTTCAGTTTGTCGTTTTTCATCCGCTTATGATTCGATCAAATCCTTTTTCGATTCAGTTTGTGCCAGTTTGCCCAGTTTTTCCAGGATCGGGGTTGTTTCGACAAGGGCCGTTGTCAGGTGCCGGCGAAGCTGTGATTCGGACACATTCCGGACCAGGTTTCCTTCCATGGCGACTGAAACGATCCCCGTCTCTTCGCTGGTAACGATCACGACCGCGTCAGAACTGCTCGTTACGCCGATCGCCGCACGATGTCGTGAACCAAGCCGTCCGAATTTGCTGCTGGCCTCAGCCAGCGGCAGTTGAACCCGGGCGGCAACAATGCGGTCGGCCTGAATCACGATAGCCATGTCGTGCAGCACCGTTCCGCCGTGAAAAATCGTTCGGATAAGCTCGCTGGTTACTTTGGCATCCACCCGCACACCGGTTTCAATAAACTCACCCAGCGCCACCTGTTGGGGAATTACAATAATAGCCCCGGTCCGGTCCGCAGCCATCTGTGACACCGCCGTGATGATCTCTTCTACCGACCGGCTCAACTGCTGCGGCGAACTGGCAAAAAAACGGGCCTGCCCAATACGGATCAGCCCGCGTCGGATCTCCGGCTGGAAGGCCACCACCGCAATGATCAAAATAGCCAGCAAAAAACCGTTATACAGGTAGGCAATTCGCGTCATCTCAAGGGTCTTGACCAGCAAATTCATAACAAGGGAACTAACAACCAGGACAAAAATCATTCCGCGAAACAAACGCTCGCCGCGGGTGCCTTCAAGAAATGTGATAATCGCATAAACGAAAAGTCCGATCAACAACAGCTCAGCCGCAACAACAAATCGCCCATAAAAATCGAGACCCTGAATATACTGAAAGATGGCGTTCAAAAAATAGCTTCCTTACTATGAACCAAACGTGAGAACATCACTATCAAAACTCTTGCAGTTGACCCTTTCCGCAAGATTTATATTCCTGCAACCCCTCCTGCGGCGACCAGCGGAACACAATCGGGCATCACCGCCGCCATCGGCCCGATGGACACCTTCGTTGGTAAGTCCCGGATGCTTAACGAAGCATCATTCGGTTCCGGCGTCCAGGGCGATCAATCAAAAAGAACGCGTCAAAACTATCCTGCATCTGCCAGCGGTCGACTTGCAGGACTTCAACATGTCGCCTGTGGACGTCGTCATGGGTCAGTCCCGGCGCCGAGAATCCGCCGCCGGATACGTACGAACAACCCGTCAGGCTGGTTAAAACAACAACCAACGTCACCAAAAGCAGCACTGTCGTATGTCTCATCTTTAAACCCCTATGCAATATAACCTTATAATTATTTCATCGGCTCTATCTGCACGTTCTCTGCAAAATATAGACCCATTCCTCGTTAGATTCTATCCAATTGGGGCCAACAAGTCAAAACAATTCGCTCTTTTGCCCCAAATTAACACCGTTGCTTTAACAACAGCCCGATGCGCGACCACAGGGATAAAATTGGGTTTAAATTGGATTCGTTTTTTTGACAGTGACCAGTTGCCAGTAAGCAGTAACCAGTTTTGGACAAAATACTTATGTCGATTTTGTTGATTGAAAATTGGGTTCGTTTGTTCAAAAATCCATTGGCTTTTAGGTATATACAGGTATACAAGAACTCAAGGACATAAGAATGTGGAATCCCGACAAGTCGGGATGGCTGAATAAACAGCTTCCTCCGCTTTGGTCGAAATGATTTTGAGTTCACTGGATTCGCTCCTTTTTTTACGCTTCCGCCATCGCTCTATGAGCTATGGCGGACAAGCCATTCTTTATCCTTCATTTTTACTGCGTATCATACCGCTAAGTTTGACATTCGTCAAACAATTATAAATTTTTAATTAAGATGATTTTTAATGACGAAGCCCACGAAATTGCACGAAAAATGAGGTTTATTTGACAGGATTTACGGGGTGGGGCCAGACAGGGTTACAGGATTTATAAGATATATTTTAGCGGTGGATAGAACAAGTCTCACACGCCAAGCACCCGACTTCGCTGCGCTACGCCGAGGCAGGAAGCTTGACCATGCCACCCGTGCACCTTTTCTCTTTTCTTTTCCCGGATAGTATAATGTGAAGTTAACTTGGGGGTTGTTTCCGTTTAACACTCGAAGACAGGAATTGCAACGAAAGGACTATAATTGGAGGAAGTAAAAATGAAAAAGGTAC
>JBDLJN010000157.1:0-5906 GCA_039714335.1 Planctomycetota bacterium | reverse complement strand
GTCCCGGTTGCTGATTTTGACCCTACATTCGGCACTCATGTCGGCCAACTGCTGAACAGCAAGCAGGATAAAAAAATCGTCTGCGTTGCTTCGACCGATCTGACCCACTACGGACCGCGATACGGTTTCTGCCCGCAGGGAACAGGAGCAGAGGCACTGAAATGGGCACGTGAAGTCAATGATATGGAATTCATTGATCTGGCCCTGCGAATGGAAGCGGATCAGCTTCTAAAAGTGGCTCTGGATAAGGGCAATGCCTGCGGCCCGGCCGCCGTGGCGACCGTTGTCGCGGCCGCTAAAGCCATGGGACGCATCTGCGGGGTTCTGCTCGGGCACACCACCAGTCACGATATCATGCTCGAAAAATTCAATCAGCCCAGCGAAGAATCCGTCGGTTACGCCGCCATCGTGTTTTAGCTCCGGTTCTTCGCAACTTGAAATACGAAACCCCATGGGAATCCCTATTTTTCTGTTTTTTGGGGTGTGACCATAAAGATACTTGTGTTTTCTGAGAATATGGAGTATAATTAATTTTATCTTTCGAAGTGAGGTTTGAGGTTGATATTTCAGGAGATTGCGATGGAGGTAAATCTGGTTTTCATTAATAAGGACGGAACGACACAATCCTTTAAGCTGCCCAGCGCAGTGACATTCATTGGCCGCCGTCAGGATTGTGATATGTGCATTCCGCTGTCAGTGGTGTCGAGGCGTCATTGTGAGATATATTCCGAATTCGACAAGCTGATGGTGCGTGACCTGAAAAGTCGAAACGGCACCTTTGTAAATGATGAGTCTGTTGATGAGACCCAACTCAAGGCCGGCGATGCACTTAAGATCGGCCCGATCCGTTTTGTTGTTCAGATCAACGGCGTACCGAATGATTTTGCCGAATTTATTCCACAGACAGCCGATCAGCTCGTTGAGCACCAAGGAACCGCACCCTCTCAGGATGAAACGCAAGAGGCCGACTTTGACGCTATCCTCGGCGACCTGTCTGCTGATAATGCGGGACAGAGCCAAACGATGGATATCGATAATATCTTTACAAACGATTTTCTGGGGGACAACGACTTCGACATTGACTCCGATCTTCCCTGATCAATTATATCGTTGCATCAGTCGCTTCTGTGCGGGTATAGTATCTGCATGGACAAGGACTTGAAGAACAAATCGTATGATGAACTGCTCGAAATCGTAATAAACCACGGACAGAAGCCGTTTTGCGGGCAGTATCTGTTTACATTCATCCACCAAAAGAATGCACTGGCAATCGACGACATTACCCCCCTGTCCAAACAACTCCGGAGCCAATTAACTGAAGAAGGCTATTCTATCTCACGGATCAACCTCTCCGAACAGCATGATGACCCGGACGGCACCGTGAAATTCGTTTTTGAATTAAATGACGGCGCTCGGATTGAATCGGTACGGCTCAAAGACGACAGCCGGAATACGCTGTGTGTCTCCACGCAGGCAGGCTGCCGAATGGGATGCAAGTTCTGTGCAACCGGACAATTAAAATTTCAGCGAGATCTCACCACAGCGGAAATTGTTGACCAGATGTACCGGGCGGAGGAGGTTTTCGGCAGGATCGACAATCTGGTCTATATGGGGATGGGCGAGCCGCTGGATAATTTTGATAATGTGATGCGGTCCATTGAAATCCTGAACCATCAACACGGCCGCAATATCGGCATTCGGCATATCACGGTTTCCACCTGCGGCCTGCCGGAAGAGATTACCAAACTCGCTGTCCACGAAATCCGTCCGAGGTTGGCTGTTTCCCTGCACGCACCGAATGATGAAATACGCTCCAATCTGATGCGGGTCGGCAGGAGATACCCCCTGAAAGATATTATTCAAGCTTTGAAAAGCTACCAAGGACTAACCGCTAAACGTATCACAATTGAATACTGCATGATCGACGGAATTAACGACAAGCCCGAACACGCAAGGTCGCTGGTCAAACTGCTGCGACCGCTGCGGGTCAATGTCAATCTGATTGAGCTGAATCCGTTTCCGGGATGCCGGTATTCGGCAAGCAGTCCAAACCAGATACAGCAGTTCGCAAAAATTTTGTCCAATTCGGGCATTGAAACTATTATCCGGTTCAAACGCGGACGCAGTATCAAAGCCGCCTGCGGACAACTTGGTGCAACATGGCTGAAAGAAAAGAACTAATATCTTGAAAATAGAACGGAGGCATTTATGCTAAAAAGGATTTCTATAATACTTCTTTTGGCAAGCGTGATGATTGGAGGTTGTAATAACCCAAACACACATTTGATCAAGATTCAAAAATCAAATATCGATCCGAAAACAGGAAATCTAATTGTTTTGTGGCTGCAATGCCGTCGATGTGGCAAGGAAGGGCCCATTATCGTAACCGAACCCCACGCAGTTTACATGGAGTGGTATAAAGATTTCAAGGTATTCTACATATACGATAATGTCCAAAAGATAACCTATAAAACCACAAATTTCGATGTTTTTCTTGAGGGCCTTAAAACTTTGCCGGAGGGGACAAAAATTCAACAATTTGATAGCTGTACAGCACCACGACTCTATGACATTCCCCGGAGTAAGTCAGAAGAAATGACGTCTGTATTTATCGATAAAAAGCTCAGTTGGGCAACTAGCAAAATAAATGGTGGAGAAAAAGAAATTTTTTGCACATGCAGTTTTTGTTGTTGCGAAGGTCCCAAAATTCGTTACCCATGATATAGAAGAGAATTTTATGAACTATCGAATACTTGGTAAAACCGGCTTGGAAGTTTCTCCGATTTGCATTGGCGCCTGGCAGTTGGCCGGACCGCTGGCATTTGATAGCAAACCGGATGGACATCCCGACCCGGGCAAGAAAAATGTATTGCGGCTGATTGCCAAACTGGGTGACCGCGGCGTCAACTTTATTGATACCGCAGAACAATACGGCAATGGCGAATCCGAACGACGCGTGGGAGAGGCGATTAAAAGGAAACGAAACAAATGGATAATCTCAACAAAATTCGGCTATCGTGTCGGGCCTGATGGCGGTCGTGAGGATGATTCCGGTCCGGCAACGATTATGCCGAGTTTGGAAGGGTCGCTGAAACGGCTCCAAACGGACCATATTGATATCTATCTTTACCACTGTGCGCCCAAAGATGAAGATCTTGATGTGAGCCGTGAGATTCTGGAAAAGGCAAAAAAGGCAGGTAAGATTTACTGCTATGGCGTTTCTACAGCCAATTTCGACCTGATTCAAGCTCTGTATGCACATAATATGCTGGATGTCCTGCAATACCCCACGAGTCTGCTTGATCCCCGCCCTGATATCTATGCATTTATCAGCGAACATAATATCGGTACACAGGTACGAGGCGTCATGGCACAGGGGCGACTCAGTGGGAAATATTTTCATCATACGCCAACATGGCGAAGCGATGACAACCGCTCGAATCGAAACATTGATTATCAGCGGTATGCGATCTTTGAAAACGCCCTGCCAGAAGGAATGACCATGGCACAGGCCGCGATTCGCTGGATACTCGACAAACCCGCTCACCATACAATTTGCATGGGTGCTAATAATCTCGCCGATTATGAAGTCGCTATCAATGCCGCCCAAATGCCGCCGCTGTCCGAAGAAACCAACCTCAAACTTGCTGAATGCGTGTCAGCATTAACCCATTAGTCTGAAACGAGTTTGTTATTGATTTCGATTTCGATAGAGCGCCGGATCGACAGTGGCGGCTATCGCCTCTGTATCCATCCCGCCGTCGAGGAAGTCATTGATCTTCTGTGCCTGCGCGGGGCCGTCATTAATCATCTCCCGGTGGTTGACATACAGCACGTTGAAATTGGATTGCCCGGCGAGCCATTTTTCACATTTAGCCAGTTCGGCGGCAAACAGAGCTTCCATTTGTTCATCGGTAATCCCGCCGCCAACCCTGCCGGAACGTTCGAGCATTTTGCTCTGTGAAGCCAACACCTCTTTTAAGTCCCGCTGCATGAAAACCACGCGGTACTGATAATTCGTCGGAAGATCGTAGAGTAAGCGATAGACCATCTTGACAACCTTGCCGGGAGCGTTTTCCAGCCAGGATGCATCTTCTTTGGTCTTTTTGACCGGCTCAAATTCATAATAACCTTTCGGATTATCTTCATCGGCCCGTCGAATATGATCGACAATCGGCTCAATCCCGCCAGCATGAATTGCCTTCATCATCATCGAAGTACCCGACCGCGGCAGGCCGGAAACAATAACTACATAATTGCGTTTTGGTTGTCCTGTTATCATTATGCTGCCTTAAGAGAGAGTCATTTTTCGATATATTACCATAACACACGGCCAAAAACAAAGATATTGACACAAAAAGAGGGTTCTGTTATAGTCTC
Source organism: Planctomycetota bacterium (assembly GCA_039714335.1). Taxonomy (GTDB): domain Bacteria; phylum Planctomycetota; class Phycisphaerae; order Sedimentisphaerales; family Anaerohalosphaeraceae; genus 4572-13. The sequence continues at coordinate 1,526 of JBDLJN010000157.1, read as the reverse complement.
AAACACCCAAGCGTCTGTAGCTCAATTGGATAGAGCATCGGTCTTCGGAACCGAGGGTTGAGGGTTCGAGTCCTTCCAGGCGCGGTTTTGTAACGTCTTTGCCTGCAAGGGGTAAGAGAATTTTCTCAATTACCCTATGCGCAAAATCGTGCACCGTATAACCTTCTGTATAACTTTTACGAGTAAGTCAGACTCAAAAACAGTGTACAGAAAGGAAAAACGATGGCCCGAAAAACACGAAACCCAAAACGTTCCGCTGACCTGCCCGGGGCGATCTATCTCAACAAGAACCGATACCTAAGGCTATTAAAAATACATAAAAAGGGATACATTGTGAAAAAGAATTACAATTGTATTTTTGATAAGGAGCCAGAACCAATGAGAACGAAACATTTTAGCGGAAGAATTCTAACTTTGTCAGCGATCCAATCAGCCGCTTTATTACTCTTTCTGGTTGCTTGTACGGGAGGCGTCTTTGCAACGGCGATAGAGCCGATTCCCGAAAAAGACGGCTTTTCCGGCTTTTTCAACATCGGGGGCAGTTGGATGCAGATGAAAAGCAATACCATCGTCGGGACGCGTTTTGGTGATCTGTCCAAGGACCGGATCGACTCGCTTGATGATACGCCCGACAGTGAAAGTCTGGCGATGCCTATGATCAACGGTGAGTTGCGATACACTTTTGCTGATACAGGTACCCAGTTGTTCGCCGGTAACGCGTTGGACGATTGGATCCGACTGGATCTGTCCAGTGCGGCGGGCGTCCGGCAGCGATGGGACGATAAAGGCATCTTTGAAGGTGCTTTCTTATTTACTGCCGTCCCTACCGAAGTCTGGGAAGATCCCTATGTCGTCGGGCAAAAACGGGAAGAAGCGGACCGAACCTCCGCCGGAGGACGCCTGGGTTGGAGCCGAGTCTTCAATTCAAATGTTCACCTGAGCTACAGCTATCGTGATATTGAACTTGACGATGAAAACAGCGGTATTCTTCTCGGTTTGAGTCCGGCCGAAAGAGACCTGCTCAGCCGTGAAGGAGATCATCACAAAGCCGAACTGCTGTATGTTCATCAACTCCGTGAGAACCAGTGGCTGACGCCCACGTTCTATTACAACCGTTTCGATCTTGACGGCGAAGCGATGAGCCATGATCTGTACAGTGTGATGCTGACCCACACCTATGCCGCACAAAAATTCAGACTGATTACAAACCTCGTTTATGGATTTGCCGGCTATGATGAGCGGAACCCGATCTACCACAAAACACGCGACGCTGACCGGTACGGTATTTCGGTAACAACGCTGTATCCGAATCTGTTTAATGTCCCTAAACTAACCGGGGTGCTGGGTGTTGCTTACTGGCTGGAGGATTCCAATATTGACTTTTATGACTCTGAAATCGTCGCGATCACGGCCAGTACCCTGTACCGGTTCTAGAGCAATTTAATTTTTAGTGTTCGCCTTATACCTGTTGCGGCTTCGTCCGGCGTCGTTGAAAATACTCGACAATGAATAGCATTGGCTGCGTT
>JBDLJN010000156.1:0-5987 GCA_039714335.1 Planctomycetota bacterium | reverse complement strand
ACAAGATATTTGGAGGGCCTTTCGCCGGATCAGAAACAGTCCCTGTCATCGCAGATTGAGCAGTTGAATTTCTCAAAAATCCCCGAATGGGTCGAAAAGTACGTCAAAAATGACGGTTCAATGAAGATTCCCGACCATTTTGATCCTGCTCCATCCTATCCGGCCCATCCAAAAACTGACGAACAGGGCGAAAAATATGCAAAGGCCGTCAAAACCGGCGAAGACCTCATCCGTCAGGGAAAGGTCGCCGGATTTGTCGTCGCCGGCGGGCAGGGCACCCGGTTGGGATTTGACGGCCCAAAAGGCAATTACCCGATCTCGCCTGTCAAGAACAAGACGCTGTTTCAGATTTTCGCGGAGAATTTGCTCGCCGCGGCCAACAAATACAACACGGTCATCCCGTTTTATATCATGACCAGCCCACTGAACTATGACGCGACCGTCGAAATATTCGAATCCGCCGATTATTACGGCCTTGGCGCCGACAATGTTTTCATCTTCCAGCAGGGCACGCTGCCCAATTTTGCCTTCGACGGCAAGATCCTGCTGGCCGGCAAGGGCACCATCGCCACCAGCCCGGACGGCCACGGCGGCAGCTTAAAGGCCCTGTACAACAGCGGCGCCATTGCGGACATGCGAAAGCGCGGCGTTGAATACATCAGCTATTGGCAGGTGGACAACCCGCTGATCTATTTGATCGATCCGCTGTTCATCGGGCTGCACACGATGGATCAGGCCGAGATGAGTTCCAAGGCGCTGATCAAGGCCGAGCCCCTTGAAAAGGTGGGCAACTTCTGCCAGGTCGATGGCCGGGTCACGGTGATCGAATACAGCGATCTCCCCGATGAGGCGGCGCACCGAAAAACCGAAGACGGCTCCCTGGCGTTTGAGCTTGGCTCGATCGGGATTCACATGATCGATGTGGCGTTTATCGAAAAGCTGAACAAAGACGGCGATTTCGCACTGCCGTTTCATCGTGCGGTTAAAAAGATCCCGCATATTGATGCGGACGGCAACCGGGTCAAGCCGGAACAGCCCAATGGCGTCAAACTCGAGACCTTTGTCTTTGACGCGATTCCGATGGCTGCCCATTCGGTGATTCTGCAGACGCAGCGAGGAGAAGAATTTGCACCGGTCAAGAATGCGACCGGTACCGACAGCGCCGAGGTCACGCGACAGATGATGACCGACCGCGCCGCAGCGTGGCTGGAAGCGGCCGGGGTCAAGGTGCCCCGCAAAGCCAACGGCACGCCGGACTGCACACTGGAGATCGCTTCAAGCTTTGCCCTGACGGCTGAGGACCTGACGGCCAAACGCGATCAGATCCCCGACATCAAACCCGGCTGCGAACTGTACTTGGTTTAATGCGGCTGCGGATACAATCGAGTTTTGTATTTGCCGACGTAAAAAGTTTATGTCAAAATCATCGCTTGCCATTAGGGCGGTGTTCTGCAATAGAAGTAGTGAAAGTTAAGCTGGTTTTATAGAAAGCCGAAAATTCAGGAAAACAAAGATGCAAACAAAACTTTCTGGTTCTCAAAAAAATGAAAAAGAGTTGCTTAAGTGGCGAAGGCGGAATTCTTATTATTACTCTTTTCTTGACAAGCTCTTCGCATCGAACATCCGGCCTGGCAGTAGGGTGCTTCACATCGGTTGCCAGTCGGGAGATCTCCTTGCTTCCGTCCAGCCCTCATATGGTGTAGGCATAGACCCCGATGGGGCCTTGATAGAACTGGCTAAAAAACGTTTTACCCATCTCAATTTCTTTACTGCTGATCCTCATCAATGCGAACTGGACGAAAAGTTTGACTACATAATCGTTTGCAATTCTCTTGGCTCATGGCATGATATCCAGGAAGTTTTCGAGCGTGCTATTAAATGTGCCCATGAAGATACCCGCATCGTCATTACGTATTACAATTATCTTTGGGAAAGTGTACTGCGCCTCGGTTCGATGCTCAATATCCGCCGCCCGGGGGCCTACCAGAATTGGCTTCCGCCGGAAGATATTGAAAATCTTCTGATGCTGAGCGGTTGGGATATGATAAGAACTTCCTCATACATGATGACCCCCAAATATATCCCGCTGATTTCGGCTTTTTTCAACTGCATACTCTCCATAATGCCCATACTGTGTCATCTTAATCTCATCAACCTCGTGATCGCAAGGCCTGTCCCGAAGCCGAAAGCCGATGAGGACTATTCGGTTACCGTTTTGGTGCCATGTAGAAATGAGCGGGGGAATATTGAAGATGCGATAAAACGAATTCCTGATATGGGCAGAGAAACGGAGATTATCTTCGTTGACGGAAACAGTACCGATGGAACTGCCGAAGAAATTGAAAAGCAGATTGCCACCTATCCAAATCGCAAGATCAAGCTCATACATCAGGGCGATGGAGTTGGCAAGGGTGACGCTGTCCGCAAGGGCTTTTCCGCCGCTTCCGGCGATGTGCTGGTCATACAGGATGCCGATTTGACGGCCCCCCCGGAAGATCTTCCGAAATTTTTTAATGCACTCCGCGATGGAAAAGGTGAATACATCAACGGTTCGAGACTGGTTTATCCGATGGAAAAACAGGCGATGCGATTTCTTAATCTGCTGGGCAATAAGTTTTTCGGGATGCTTTTTACATGGCTGCTCGGACAGAGATTCCGCGATACCCTTTGCGGTACAAAAATGCTTACAAAAAAACATTACGATTTAATCGCTGAAAACAGAGCATACTTTGGTGATTTTGACCCGTTTGGTGATTTTGACCTGATATTCGGTTCGGTTAAACAGAACTTCAAAGTAGCACAAGTCCCTGTGACCTACCGTGCCAGAACTTATGGGTCGACAAACATAAGCCGTTTCAGACATGGTTTGCTGTTGCTGAAGATGAGTTGGGTTGCCTTCAAGAAAATTAAATGGATTAGCTGATCGGCCAGTTGCGATGAAGATTACGAGTTTGCTTAAACTGCCTCAGGCAAGCAATATCAAAGACCTCGACAATCCTTCGGCGACAAGACTCCATGCTGAAATCATCAACAGCAAGGGCTTTCTGAAAAAGCTGTATGTCGATTTTTACCGTATATTGAAAAATAAGCTTCCCGAGTCGGCGAAGACGATAGTAGAACTAGGCAGTGGCGGTGGTTTCATAAAAGAGGTAATTCCGTCTGCTCTTACTTCAGATGTTCTTGAAGTGAGTGGCCTCGACCATGTTTTTTCAGCTCTTAATATGCCTTTCGAAGACGCGTCCGTTGATGCCTTTGTGATGATTGACGTCCTTCATCATATCCCGGATCCCGAGCAGTTTTTTAGGGAAGCCGACCGATGTCTTATCCCCGATGGAAAAATCATCATGATAGAACCTGCAAACACGCCATGGTCTCGGTTCATTTATAAAAATTTTCATCATGAGGAATTCGATCTGGAAGCCGGTTGGACCCTTGGCGCATCCGGGCCGCTCTCGCAAGCGAACGGAGCGATACCATGGATAATTTTTAATCGCGACCGGAAAAAATTCCTTGATTGCTTCCCTGTGTTTGAGATTCTTGAAATTAAAAATCATACACCGGTGAGATACCTGTTAAGCGGAGGGTTCACTCTTCGCCAACTGGTTCCGTCATGGACATACGGCTTTTTCAAAATAGTGGAACATCTAATCTCACCGGCAAAAAATATAACTGGAATGTTTCAGACAATCGAGATAAAAAAAACTTGACAAAAGGAGTACCATGAAGAAGCATGGCAGCAAAAGACGCAGCAGGAATCAAACATCTGTCAAAAATGCTCAGCAAGAAGACCTTTGTCCTGTTCTGACAGCTGAGCAGATACAGAGACGTGAAAAAGTCTTCACAATATTCGTTGTGATTGTCCTTGTCGCTTTCGGCGCATATCTTTCGATTCTGTACTACGGCCACAAGGTAGTTCCGAATTCCGATTTTTCCGCCTTCTTTAGAACCGGCAAGCAGATTCTCCATTTTCAACTTCCTTCGTCATATAAACGCGGTCCCGTAACCGGCATGCTCCAGTACATGACGTCGCTCTTTATGAAGGCCCCGTATCCGGACCTTAAAGCCGGCTGGCTGGTAAACGCTATCCTCCACCCGCTGAATCTGCTGTTGTTGTGGCTTATCGGGAAAGAACTTCTGGGGAAATCCGGTAAATGGTTTGCTGTACTTGTAATTGTAAATCCCTGGACACTAAGTCTGCTGGTTGACCCTATCGCTGAGACAACACTGCTTTTCTTCTTACTTCTTACAACCTATTTAATTTTCAAGCGAACATCCTGGTGCTACCTCGCCGCCATGTCCGCGACCATGGTGCGATACGAAGCAGCTACCCTCATTGTCGCCGCATTTATTGTTGATATGATATACTCAGAAAATAGAAAGCAGCGTCTGAGGGCTCTTGCTTTTTCATTTCTTGCTGTCATTCCGCTTGCGCTCTGGATGCTCGGCACCGTCAAAAGCGGAACAAAAGGTACAACACATTACTTCAATGTATTTTCGATGAACGCCTCCAAGGAATTTAAGGATATGGGCGAAAACCGAACCGGAATACTAAGACACTGTAACCTCATCTGGTCTGTTGGCTTCAGTTCACTCCTCACTGTCCCTCTCGATGCAAGCAAAGAGGCTTATAAAGATTTAGCAAATATTAGTAAGTTCTTCGTATCTTCGACTTTCTTCCTGGGTCTGGTCTTTGCTGCCATAAAAAGAAACTGGAAGATAATGGTGATGCTCTGTTTCCTGATTCCCTATGTCATTGTCCACGCTATCTACCCGTACCCCATACCCCGGTATCATTCGAGCAGTTTCTGGATAGTACTTCTGATTTGTTTTTACGGCATTATTGAGCTATGGAAATTTCTGGACAAAGACAACAGAATTCCCCGTCCGGCAGCAATGATTCTTCAAGTGCTGGTAATAGCTGGCTTTTCCGTCTGGCTTTTTAAGCTCTTGTCTGCCAATCTGCACGTGCCGACCCCCATTGAGTACGCAAATAAAATAAGCCCCCAATCATCCTCAGTAGCTTATGTTACCCTCGCTGTCGTCTTGGCTCTTGCAATCGTCCCCGTATTGATTATGCGGTTTAAGGGCGCGATACATGCGCTTGCCGTAATTTCTGTCTTTGCTGTAATAATTGTCTCAAACCAGTTTGGCATAGCAAGACTCCTCCAGACCGGCAACCGTGATGTCGAATTTAAAGCACTCGCCGACTGGTATGTCGAAAACGCCCAGCCCGGCGAAAAACTGGCAACATCCCTGCCCTCAGTGGTAAGACTCTATGTTCCTGTCAAAAGCGACATTGTTAGCTATCGGAATATCAAGTCACAGGATCCGATGGATTTCTCCGTAAAACTTCGCGAAAAAAGAATCAAGTACATTGCTTGGGATTCCAGACTTGGTTTGGCACCGACGGATCCTTATTACAAACTTTACCATCTCGAAAACATAAAGACGCTGATGTATCCCAAAACCCAGGGCCCATACAAGTTTATAAAAAGAATAGAAAACGGAAGACGCTTCATTAACATCTTTCAGGTGCAAATGCCTCCCGCTGCCAACACGGAACAAAACAAAAATTGACCCAGTTGCACTTATGAGTTGAATCCGGCTGATATTTCATGCCCAGTGACCCCGTTTGGTTTGAAAATTAAGTACCGGCTAATGTGTGATAGAGGTCAATGTACTGCTGTGCGGAAGCGCCCCAACTGAACTTTTCGGCGGTTTTTCGAGAAAGTTCTGACATCCGATCATATTGGGGCGAATTTTTCGCTACCTCAATAATTGCGTTAGCAAAACTTTCCGGCGTTGATTTCTGAATAATGACTCCGTTCTCAGCGACAAGTTCTTCAGTACCTTCACAGGCGGTGCTGATAATTGGCAGGCCGGAGGCCGTTGCCTCAAGCATTGCATTGCTCATGCCTTCATGGGCGCTGCTCATCAGGAAAAAGTGATTTTGCCGGTAGATCTCGGGCATTTGGTCGTGTTCGATT
>JBDLJN010000155.1:0-6228 GCA_039714335.1 Planctomycetota bacterium | reverse complement strand
AATACTGGGAACGCCGGCCAGCCGCCCTTCGCCCTGCAATGAATAGAATAGTTCGTTAATGATCATTGGATATCATATTTATGAGTTAAGTTGATCCTGCAGAACAGCCGCGGCCACACCGCTGACCAGGGCCTGCTGTCCGGCTCGAGCGGAAGTAACCTCGATGTTTCTTGATGCCTGGTCATAAACATCGCTTTCAAATCGGCTCTTAATGCATTCGACAAAAGAGTCCGCGCACATCTCGCTGACATACCCTGCAAGAATCAGTATGTCCGGGTCAAAGAGATTGATCGCCATTGCCGCTGAACGGCTCAATCGGTCAGCAATGAACTCACGAATTCCAATCGCATAGGCATCATTACACTCGATTGCCTGTTTAAGTTTTTCCGCACTTTCTTCAGGCGTATCCTGACCGGTGATTGTTTCGGCCAAAACAGAGTCCGTTCCGGCGGCGATGTCGCCTTTGATTTTTTTCGCAATGGCCGGACCGGAGATATGGGCCTCCAGGCAGCCCCGCTGTCCACAACCGCACAGAGGGCCGTCCGGATCAATGACAATATGCCCCAACTCTCCACACCGATTTGTTGAACCGTGCAGGAGTAGGCCGTCAACAGTGGATGTGACACCAACCCCATTCGCAATATTCAGATAAACAACATTCTTAGATGACAGCGGCGGATGGGCATTCATTTCAGCCAGCAATCGGACTTTGGTTGTATAGATAGAGACCGGACAATTAAATTTTTGAGCCAAATTTTCTTTTAAGGGCACATTTTTCCATCCCAGCGGACTGGAAAGCTGAACGACTCCCTCGGACGAGATCGAACCGCTGAGGGTAACGCCGACCCCCGCTAATTTTTCAATGGAGATATTATTTTTGCTCAACAGGCCATTGATATTGACTTCGACCAGATGAATAACATTTTCAGCCGAATGATCCAGATCCAGCAAAACCTTGACCTGTTCGACCGGATCGCCCTTAAAGTCAAACAGTCCCGTCAACAAATAACTTGGATTGATTTCTGCGCCGATGATGAACTGCCCCGCCGGATTGATCTCGATCAATACCGGTTTAGCCCCCCTTTTGTTGCTGTAGCCCGGTTTTTCAATGATAAGTCCCTTTGCCCGGAGCCGACCTACTATGTACGTTATTGTAGAGCTGCCAATTCCTGTTTTTTTGGAGATTTGCGCCTGCGAAAGCCCCCCTTCAGCTCGGAGAAGCGAAATCACCAGCTTTTCATTTCTGATACCCGCATTTTTTGAATCGACAGCAGTTAATTCCATAAGAGAAACATTATCTCATATTTTGAGATATTTCAATAAAATACTTGCAATACGCACTGATATTTCTATATTATTAAACTCACGGCCTGAGAGTATTACGGCAGGGACGGATGAATGATCTCATTTTAATAAGGAACCGCACGATGGATAAATTGTTTGACGTAAAGAATAAACGGATCGTGATTACCGGCGGCGCAGGCGTGCTGTGCGGAGCATTGGCCAGAGATTTGGCCGCTCAGGGTGCCAAGGTCTGTATTGCTGACTATGACGATGTTCGAGCAAATGAAGTGGCGAAGGAAATCGAAGCAGCGAGCGGATTTGCGTTGCCGGTGCGGATGAATGTGCTGGATAAAGGCGAGGTGAAGCAGGCATTTCAGTGTGCGTTGGACAGTATGGGCGGGATTGATGTACTGATCAACGGCGCCGGCGGCAACAAGAAGGAAGCAACCGCAACGGATGAACTGCCTTTTTTCGACATGCCCGCCGACGCAATTCGCTGGGTGTTCGACTTGAACTTCATCGGAACACTTCTGCCGTCCCAGGTATTCGGCAAGTATATGGCCGAGCAAAAACAAGGCAATATCCTGAATGTTTCCAGCATGAGTGCGTTTTGCGCGTTAACCAAGGTGGGAACCTATTCAGCCGCAAAAGCCGCGGTCAGCAACTTTACGGAATGGCTGGCGGTACATATGTGCCAGAACTACTCCACCGACATTCGCGTCAATGCGATCGCTCCGGGATTCTTTTTGACTGACCAAAATCGATTCCTCCTGACGGATGAAAAAACCGGCGACCTGACCCCTCGCGGCAAAACAATTATCGATCATACACCCATGGGCCGTTTTGGCGACCCGGAAGAGTTATGCGGTACGGTTCGATGGCTGCTCAGCGATGCGTCAAAATTTGTAACCGGCACGGTTATCCCGATTGACGGCGGATTTAACGCTTTCAGCGGTGTTTAATAAAGGATAGAAGATGTTATATTACAGCCGCGGCAGTGAAACTGACAGCCTTAGCGCTGATGATCTTAAAGCGGGGCTTTATGAGGCATTGGATGCGATTGGGGCCAAAGGCAACGTTCTCGCGATCCCGCCGGATATTACGCGGTTCTACTCGCGAGCTGGTGAACTGACAGAGTTTGCGTGGCAGTATTACGGTGCGGCAATGACGGATATTCTGCCCGCGCTGGGAACGCACTTTGCGATGACGGACGCGGAGATGGACCGAATGTTTGGCGATGTTCCGCATACTCTTTTTCGTGAGCACAACTGGCGAAATGACCTGGCAACACTGGGCCGGGTGCCGGCGGACTCTGTCAAAGAGGTCAGCGAGGGGAAGGTGGATTTCGATTGGCCTGCACAAGTCAACAAATTGCTTGTCGAGGGTGACTTTGATTTAATCCTGTCCATCGGCCAGGTGGTGCCGCACGAAGTTGTAGGAATGGCCAATTATAACAAGAACATCTTTATTGGCATCGGCGGCGCCGAAGCGATTAATAAGAGTCATTTTCTTGGAGCCGCCTATGGTATGGAGCGAATGATGGGCCGCGCCGATACACCGGTTCGCCGGGTGCTGAATTACGCCTCTGACCATTTTGCTAAAGACCTGCCGATCGTCTATGTGCAGACGGTTGTCGCCGCAACTGAACAGGGGCAGGTTACACGCGGGCTGTTTATCGGCGATGATACTGAATGCTTTGAAAAGGCAGCTGCCCTCTCGCTGAAAGTGAACTTTCAGATGCTGGATAAACCGCTGGATAAAGTTGTGGTCTATCTGGAGCCGGAAGAATTCAAGAGTACCTGGTTGGGCAATAAGAGCATTTACCGCACGCGAATGGCCATGGCCGATGGCGGCGAGTTGATCGTGCTGGCACCGGGACTGAAAGAGTTCGGAGAGGACAAAGAGATCGATCGGCTGATTCGCAAATACGGCTATGTTGGTACAAAAAAGGTTCTGCAACTTGTTCAGGAGAACGAGGACCTGCGGAACAATCTCAGTGCCGCGGCTCATTTGATTCACGGCTCGTCAGAAGGCCGCTTCAGCATTACTTATTGCCCCGGCCATGTCAGCCGGGACGAAATTGAATCGGTGAATTTTGTCTATGCCGATCTGGTTGAGATGACAAAAAAATATGACCCGAAAAAGTTAAAAGACGGCTTTAATACTGTTGACGGCGAAGAAGTCTTCTATATTTCCAATCCCGGCATGGGGTTGTGGTCCTGGAAAGAACGATTCAAATAGTAAAATTCTATTTATGGAGCCAAAAAAAAATGACCCAAAACACTTCCAAAAAATATGCCCTGCTGGTTCCAACCAGTATGGGGCTTCGATTGACGCCGGTCGCTTCGCAGCCGTTCCATTGCAGCGACACCTTCAAAATGCAGGCCACCAGCGCCGAAAGCAATGTCGCCAGTGTGGCTTCGTATCTGGGGATGCCGGTTAAGGTGCTGACAGCATTTGTTAAGGGCAGCCCGGTTTCGCACTTTATCAAGGACAACATCCGAAGCCGCCGAATGGACTTTGAGGGCAAGGAGTTTGACCAAGGCGGCCCATGGGGCTATCGCCATCAGATCAACATGGCTGACAGCGGCTGGGGCAGCCGTGGCCCGCGCGTCCAAAACGACCGGGCCGGTGAAGTCGGCCGGGAATTAAGTGTGGATGATTTCGACCTTGACAGAATTTTTAAACAAGAAGGCGCAACGATTGTGCATTTGTCGGGGCTGATCGCCGCCCTGTCGCCGAAGACCAGTCAGTTCTGTCTGGATATCGCCCGCGTTGCCAAAGAAAACGGCTCACTCATATCGTTCGACCTGAACCATCGGGCCAGCTTCTGGAAGGGCCGGGAAAAAGAACTCGCTGAAGCGTTTGCCGAAATCGCTTCCCGCAGCGACATCCTCATCGGCAACGAAGAAGACTTCCAGCTCTGCCTCGGCATCAAAGGCCCCGAATCCGGCGGCCAGGGGCTCGATGAGAAAATCGACGGCTTCAAAGCGATGATCGGCAGAGTGCAGGCCGCCTACCCCAATGCCACCTACTTTGGAACAACGCTTCGTGAGGTTGTCTCGGCCAACTGCCATCTGTGGGGCGGACTGGTAACCGACAGCAAGGACTGGGAAATCATCAAGCCGCGTGAAATTGGCGTACTCGACCGGATCGGCGGCGGTGACGGCTTTGTCGGCGGCCTGCTGTACGGCATCCTCAAGGGCTGGGATGTGAAAAAATGCGCCCGGTTCGGCTGGGCGACAGGGGCACTGGCCGCTACAATGCTTACAGATTATGGCCAACCCGCTGACGAAGAACAGGTATGGAGCATCTGGGAAGGCAACGCCAGAGTGAAGCGATAGAACTATGTAGGGTGGGCTGTGCCCACGCTGTAATAACAATAAAAACTGTTGCAGAGAAACACAGAAAACAAAACCCTCTTAATCCTCTGTGTCCTCTGTGGCAAAAAAAAATGGAGAATAAAAAAATGTCAAAAGCAGATATAGCAGTAGTTGGTTTAGCAGTCATGGGTGAGAACCTTATCCTGAATATGGAAAGCAAGGGCTTTACGGTGGCGTGTTTTAACCGGACCGTTTCCAAGGTCGATGACTTTATGAACGGTCGGGCCAAGGGCAAAAATATCATTGGCTGTCATTCCGTTGAAGAAATGGTTGCCAATCTCAAGACCCCGCGAAAGGTGATGGTTATGGTCAAGGCGGGTAAGCCCGTTGATATGTTCATCGATCAGGTGCTGCCGCACCTCGAAGACGGCGACATCATCATCGACGGCGGCAACAGCCACTTCCCGGATACGATTCGCCGCACCGAGTATGTCGAAAGCAAGGGCAAGCTCTATATCGGCACCGGTGTTTCCGGCGGTGAAGAAGGCGCCCTGCTCGGCCCGTCCATTATGCCCGGCGGTTCGCCGAAAGCATGGGACGCGGTCAAGCCGATCTTCCAGAAGATTTGTGCACAAACCGATGCGGGTGAACCCTGCTGTGACTGGGTGGGCGAAAACGGAGCCGGTCATTTTGTCAAGATGGTCCACAACGGTATTGAGTACGGCGATATGCAGATGATCTGCGAGACCTATCAGATGATGACCCAGGGCTTGGGCATGAGCAACGAAGACATGCATGAAGTCTTCACTGAATGGAACGAAGGCGAACTGGATTCCTACCTGATCGAGATCACCCGCGACATCCTCGGCTACAAAGACGAAGATGATCAGGAAGTTGTGGACCTGATCCTGGACACCGCCGGTCAGAAAGGCACCGGCAAGTGGACCGCCGTTGCGGCACTGGATACAGGACAGCCGCTGACACTGGTCACCGAGGCCGTCTTCGCCCGTTGTTTGTCCGCCCTGAAAGATGAGCGTGTCGCCGCTTCAAAAGTGCTTAATGGTCCGAACAAAGCATACGAAGGCGACAAATCGCTGATGATCGACGACCTGAGAAAAGCCCTTTATGCTTCCAAGATCGTCAGCTATGCACAGGGCTATCAACTGATGCGGGCCGCGGCAACCGAATACGGCTGGAACCTCAACAACGGCGGCATCGCCCTGATGTGGCGCGGCGGTTGCATTATTCGTTCGGTCTTCCTTGGCAAGATCAAGGACGCGTTCGACAACAATCCGGAACTGAGCAACCTGCTGCTGGACCCGTTCTTTACCGATGCGGTCGAAAAAGCCCAGGCGGCCTGGCGTCGGGTTGTGGTTGCAGCGGTCAATATGGGCGTTCCGATGCCCGCGATCAGTTCGGCACTGGCCTACTACGACGGCTATCGTGCCGAGCGGTTGCCCGCCAATCTGCTGCAGGCCCAGCGGGATTACTTTGGAGCCCATACGTATGAAAGAGTGGATAAGCCAAGAGGCGAATTTTTCCACACCAACTGGACCGGACGCGGCGGAACAACAGCGGCCTCAACCTATGTCGTATAAATCCAAAAGCCGGGCAATGTGAT
>JBDLJN010000154.1:0-6344 GCA_039714335.1 Planctomycetota bacterium | reverse complement strand
CGGCCCGGGAAGGGGCGCAGTTGGCGCCCGCGGCATAACCGTCGGTGAACACCATCCCCTCCTTCGCAAAGCGATCGAGATTGGGGGTTTCGTAGTACTCCGATCCCTGACAGGCAAGGTCGGTGTAACCGAGGTCGTCCGCGTACAGCAGGACAATATTGGGTTTGTTCGCGGCTTGGATGCAAGCAGTCATACAAAGGATGACAGCAATGATAAACTTAGATATTGGATTTTTCATTTGTTACTATACTCCTCTTTTATCTTCTTATTGTTTGGATTTCTTGGAGTCTCGGCCCCTTCTTTTCGGGCCTTTGGCTTTGATCCCTTGGTTTTCTTGAATGTTCCGTCTTTGTTCAGACACGTGTACTGACCCTTGTCATCGGTTTCCTTGATCCAGGCATCGAGGATCTTGTGGTGACGCTCGAGTTCCGCTGCATAGTTGGGGTCTTTGGCGAGGTTGTTGATTTCGTGCGGATCTTTTTCGATATCGTACAACTCTTCGGCCGGGCGCGGTCCGAAGAAAATATCCTCTGTGAGGCCAGGAAGCGTTCCCTCGGCATGGCCCTTCAGCAGAAATCTCCCGTATTCCCGCCCATAGCGGTATTGGGGCTGGAACAGAATCCGGTCGGTCATGAAATTCCGAATATAGCGATAGCGGTCGGTGCGGACAGCGCGAATCCTGTCCCAAGTGTCGTCGCACTTGTCTCGTGCCGAAATCACGTATTCCCGAGGTTTGTAGTCATCGGCCAACAAGTCTTGTCCATCGAAGTAATCCGGGATGGGAATGCCGGCCAGGGCCAGAGAGGTTGCGCAGACGTCAAGCATGCTGACAAGATCGTTGCAAACCGTTCCCGGCTTCAGCTTCTCATGAGGTCCGGTCACAATCAAAGGAACATGCGTTCCCGCTTCGGTGCAGAATTGCTTTGCCCTGACATTATCGGGATTACCGTGATCGGAGAACCAGAAGATGACCGTCTTATCGAGAAGCCCATCGGCTTTTAACTGATCGATAATGGTCTTCGTATCCGCGTCGCTCACCCGTAGCGTGGTATGATGATATGCTTCCCATTTTCGAAAAAGCTCGTTGTTCGGGAAATAGGCCGGCGGGGTGACGGAATCCGGATCACATGGTTTGAAGTTCGGCGGCGGTGTCTCCCCTCCCCTGCGGGTCCAGGCGTCGACTTTTCCGCCCCAGAGTTGAATCTGCCCGAAGAAGGGCCTGTCTTCAATACCCTCCCAGGCCACAACATCCTTCCGCCAGGGATTCTTTACCCGGATCTTCACGGCATCCTTCACATGGTGACTGTACATCTCGTCCATCTTCGGTTTCCCGAAATTGTAGTCCGACTTCGGCCCGGCATTAAACGTCTCATACCCGTGCTTCCGAAAAAGCTGGGGCACCGTCGTGATCCCTTTCTGATCGACGTTGCCCAACTTGCGGCGATGATTATGAAAACCATAGGTTGTGGCAAAGGCCCCGGTCATCATGGCCGAGCGGCAGGGCGAGCAGATCGGGTGGGGAACATAAGCACGTTTGAACATGACACCCGAGGCGGCCAGGAGATCGATATTTGGCGTCGCGTCTTTATTTGGCTTACTGCCGTAACAGTCGATATAGGAGGCAGAGGTGTCCTCAAGAAAAATCCAGAGGACGTTGGTTTTTTTCTCTACGGCAGACTGACGGGCAGAAGCCGATACTGCAATAATCAGTAAAAAAAAGAAAATCCATACTCTATTATATTTCATCTTACGCTTCTTCGCAGTTATTGAGTTTCTGTTTTTATAGATTTTATTGTTTTACAAGAGATACCGATCGAGGTGTATATTTAATGGCAAATACAGACCTTCCGTCATCTGCGGTTATCCGGTTGTTCGGTACATCGAATTTCCCGGAAAGGGATTTGGCCCGAAGAACGGTAAACGAGGTGCCTTTTTTGATTACCGCCCCTGGTTTTATTCGTATTTCCAGTTTTCCATCCAGTGCCGCTTCGCCACCGATAACAAGTTGGCTGTTGAGTTCTGTAACAAGTGCGGCCTTGTTATATTGATGGTAGTTTCCGGTAATCGTCAGCGTCCCGCCCTCCGGCGAAAGGATGGATTCGTTTTGGAGGAGCGTGTCGATTTTTCCGTGTCCGCACAGTTCCGCCTGATCGTAGATGTTGGCCCAGCGGATCGAGCGGATTGTTCCGCCGTCGAGCCGAAGGCGCCCCTCGCTGGAAAGTCGGAACTCGTTCCGGGCCGTCAGCGTTATACCGTCTTCGATGCTCAGAATGCCTTGGGTCTCAAGTCCCAGCACAGCGGCATCTGAGCGGACGACGGCACTACTTTTAGCGGCCATGGTCGCCAGCCAGTTGACATCCGGTGTTTCGGATTCCGACCAGTTTGACGCTTTTGAGAAATCACCGCCATCGGTTCCGCGCCACTGCCGGTTCACCGCAGCATAATCTTTGAATTCTTCCACACACTCGGCCACTGCAATGGCCTGCAGTTGGTCTTTTATCTTGCGGTAGCGTTCCTCGGCCAAAGGAAGGGGTGAAGATTCTGTCGGGTCTGCATTCAGGTCATAAAGCTCGTAGGAGGTGATATCCTTTCCTTTTCCCATCGCGATGAGTTTCATGTTGTCTTTATTGTTAATGATGGCCCATACCATCCCTTTTCCGCTTTCGGAAACCACAAAATCCCGCTGCACAACAGCTCTTTTTCCCGTCATAGCGGAGACCAGCGAAACCCCGTCCAGGCCTACGGGAGAACGCACCCCGGCAAGATCCGCCGCGGTCGGCAGAAAGTCCGCCAGATCGGTAAGACCACCGAAAGTGCTCCCTGATGCAATCGTTCCTTCCCAGTAGGCAAAGGCAGGCACATGGATCCCTCCCTCATAAAGACTGCGTTTCTCGCCCCGGTAATCTCCATTCGACTTCAATGATTCTACGGGTGGAATCCCGTTAACTCCGGTTGCGCCATTGTCGGATTGGAATAAAATGAGCGTGTTTTCGATCATGCTGTCGGACGGGTTACCGTCGCCGTTCGGATCTTTCAAAGCAGCGATGAGATGTCCGATGCTTGTATCCATACGAGTAATGATGGCTGCATATTGAGTTTCACGCGGCCCCAATCCGCTCTTGTTATACAGGCTGGTCCCGGCCGGCTGTTCCAGTCCCGGTGTAGTAATGGCAGGGGCCTTGCGAATCTGTGAGATATCTTTGTGAGGAATCGCATAGTTAAGTTGCAGATAAAAAGGGGTCTTTTCCTCGGCATTCTGCCGTATATAGTCGATCGCACGTTCAGTGAAGACATCGTGCGAGAAACCACTACCCGTTTTTTTGCTGCGCATTGGCGTCAGCTTCAGGCCATGGGGAACACTGGGGTCATCCGTTGCTTCCCAAAGATTTTTCGGCGTGTATTTCCAGGCGCCCTTATGGCTCAGGTGTCCGAAAAAGGTATCGAATCCCATGCGATTGGGGGTGGATTCGGGCTCCTTGATTTTCGCTTTTTCAGGGTGATACGAGTCGCTGGCACTAAACCCGTGTTTGCCGAATAACGCGGTCTGGTATCCTGCGCGTTTCATCACCTTCGGGACGGTCATGTCCGTATCGTAAAACGGTGCTGGTCTAACATTTGTGTCTCTCACCGTGTGCCCGTTATGCAGCCCGAGCATGAGCATGGCCCGACTTGGCGAGCAAAGAGTCGCACTGTAGGCACGGGTGAACCTCATCCCGTTTTTTGCCAAAAAGTCGATATTCGGGGTTTTGATGGGATTTCGATCACCCAATGCATCGTCAATATACCCCACGCCGCCAACACCGAGATCGTCGGGGAAGATATAAATAATATTGGGTCTTGGCTTGGCGCAGGACGCACCCGGTCTCTCGATCGGTTGGTCTAACGCTTTCAGAATATGTTCCGCTACTTCCTGAGCCAGCGCCTTACAGCCTTCGGCAGTAAAGTGAACATTCTGGGGTTTCTGCAGTTCTTTGAGCCGTGGTAACGCAAAGGCATGCAGATCGTTCACCGCAATGCCGTGCCTGACCATGACCTTCAGGGCCGCCTCGTTGTACCGGATAGCCATCCCTGGTTCGCGAAGAGGCCCACCGACCTTGTCGGGATAGGGGGTTGTTGTCGCAAAAACCAGCTTGGCGCCAGTCTTCTTAAGACGCAAGACAATGGCTTCCATATTTTTCTCATATTCTTCGATAGGAACCTGGATGTGACCGTCAGATTTTGATGTGGTGTTCTTATCGCTCATATCCACCCATTTGAGATCGT
This sequence comes from Planctomycetota bacterium, assembly GCA_039714335.1. Classification (GTDB taxonomy): domain Bacteria; phylum Planctomycetota; class Phycisphaerae; order Sedimentisphaerales; family Anaerohalosphaeraceae; genus 4572-13. The sequence goes on along the minus strand of JBDLJN010000154.1, from coordinate 2,081 downwards.
GCAACCCATGGTTGAAATGAATCACATCCCATTTCGTGTCGCCAAGCCATGCGTCGAGCAATCTAAGTCCGTTACGGGTGTGCTTGGCATTTCCAGGGTGGCGATTGACGATGGCTTTGTCTTTCAGAAGCTTGACAACATATGGTGTATAGCCGGCGGATATGGAATCTCCAATGATAAAGACTTTGGGTAACGCAACAGCATCCTCCGCTTGAGCACACAAGCTCAGTGCAGTAAGGACCCCCGCCATACTGATTGCCAGCTTCATGCCCATCCCGGTCATCCAGTTTTGCCCTTTCATTCTTTGCCCTTTCATCTTTTGCCCTTTCATCTTTCCTTCGCCCGAATATTCCTGAACAGTTCAGTGAGTTCGGCTACCTTCTCGGGGTGGTCCTTGGCAAGATCCTTCTGCTGACCGAGATCATCCTTGAGATTGTAGAGTTTCCCTCTGCCTTTGCCTTTAGTCCCCGGTCCGACCAGCACCCAATCGCCCGACCGCATGGCCTTGCCGCGGGGAGCGCTGTAAACAAGGGTCTCACGGACTTGGTTCGATTCGCCCTTGAGGACCGGCAGGATATCGATGGAATCCTCGGCGGCGGGTTCGGGAATCGTGCAGCCCGTGACCGACGCGAAGGTTCGCATCAGATCGATTTGAGAAACCATGGCATCCGATTTACTGCCGGGTTCGACAACGCCGGGGTAACGGACGATAAAAGGTACCCGGTGCCCACCTTCGTAGACATCGCGTTTTTGTCCTCGCAACGGGGCGGCAGCATGGTGACCAAAACGTCTTCGAAAGCCTTTGGTAACGTGCTCTGGACCGTTATCGGAGGTGAAGACGACAATGGTGTTGTCTGCCAGTTCGTTTTCTTCAAGCGCGTCAAGCAGGCGGCCCACAGCGTGATCGGTTTCGAGGATGTAGTCACCGTAGTGTCCGCATTGGGACTTCCCTCGAAATTCCTTGTTGGGAACCAGCGGAAGGTGCGGCGAGGGAAACGAGAAATAAAGGAAAAACGGCTGGCCGGTCTTGGCGCGGGATTTGATATAATCAACGCCTTTCTGGGTTGTCAGAGGAATGTTGTCAAATGGATCCCAGTCCTTGGCCATCGGGCCGCGTGCGTGCCCCCAGTTTACATCTTCCAGAGGCTCCATCTCCCAGCAATGCCCCGTGAAGTCCGGCGCAGTGACAACCCGGTCATTCTCGATCCAGCAGAAAGGAGGGAAGTTAATGACATCGTCACCGAAATAGTAATCAAACCCATGGGCTAAAGGGCCACCGGGGATTGGTTTTGACCAATCAAACGCCTCCGGAGGCAGGGCCGGACGATATTGACTCTTAATGGACTGAACGGGCTTGACCTCTCGATTCTGGATGGCTTTCCAATCCCAGCCCAGATGCCACTTGCCGATGCAGCCGGTGTGATAGCCTTTTTCTTTAAGCATTTCCGGGAGCGTGAAACGTTCTTCACGAATGACGGGTGGGTCAAATCCCCAGATAACCTTGTCGATGTGACGCCAGTGATAGCGACCGGTCAGCAATGCATACCGCGAAGGCGTGCAGATGGCGCAGGAGGCATGGCCGTCCGTAAAACGCATTCCCTCTTCTGCCAAGCTGTCAATCCGTGGCGTGATAACCTTTTTGTCTTCCTGCACATTGTTGCAGCTGACATCCGCATTCCCCATATCATCCGTGTAGAGAATAAGAATATTAGGCAGTTTCGACTTAGTCTCCTTGGCACAAGACACATATGGCCGCAACAGCAAAAGCAACCCGAAACAGATAAGAATAGCCTTTTGCCTGCATAAAAAATTCCACATGGATTCACCTCTCATTTATTTGTTTTAAATCGCTGCTGTTTTATTTTTGGCCTTCAATCCCATAGGTCTTGCCCGCAACCGTCTCCACCTTTGCGAGATGGTAACCCTTGATATCGGCATCCGGAGCGGAACGAATCTCATCCAGGCCATTCTTGATAACAAAAGGCGTTGCGGAACGAATAACAAGATCGCCCCCCGAACGGGAGAGAATCTGCCCCTCGCTCAGCTTCCCGTCATTCCAAGCCATATCAATCACAAAATTG
>JBDLJN010000153.1:0-6350 GCA_039714335.1 Planctomycetota bacterium | reverse complement strand
CCCTTGAAGAAGTCGCTACCGTACTCGGCCAAAGACTGTGCCGTCCCCAGTTGCAGGATATCACACCAGAGCCGGGACTCAAACTCGCCTGAAACATTGGGCAGTGTGCCGTTCATTACCAGGCTATTGTTGGTATAGGGTTTCATGGCCTCAAATTCTTCGACCTTCAGGCCCATCAGATCGCTGAGCGGTCCCGGGTATCCGCCCCGGAACACTTCGTCGTACTCGTTCACGACACCGCTGAAGAAGGTGGTAATAAAGGTGCCGCCCCCGGACACAAATTTCTCAACCGATTCTTTAAAGCCCGGTTTGACCATGTACAGCAGCGGTGCGATGACGACTTTGTATTTACTCAGGTCTCTGTCATATGGAACGATATCCGTCGTGATGTTCTGCTCAAACAAGGGGTAGTGGTAGGCCTGTAAATTCTCCAGATACTTCAGCAGAGCCGTCGGGCCGGGTGTAAACTCCACGGTCCACCAGTTATTATAATCCAGTACAATGGCGACATCGGCCTGCACATCACTGCCGACGATCTCTTTAAGGTTGGGCAGTTCGTTTCCAAATTCGGTCATTTCCTTGAAGGTGCGGGAGTTTTCTCCGATGTGGGGCACCATGGCGGAGTGGAATTTCTCCGAACCGTGAACCGAAGCCCGCCACTGGAAAAACAGGAAACTGTCGGAACCGTGGGCCATGCCCTGATGGCTCCAGAGCCGCATCACGCCGGGTTTTTTATTTACATTGGCCAGTCGCCAATTCAACTGGCTGGGGGCCTGCTCCAGCAGGACGAATGGCTGATCTTTCAAGCCGCGCATGATATCGTGACTCAGTGCCGCTTCGCCGGGATGGTTGGTGATTTTCGGATCGGGGAACGAACTGACCGAGATAAAATCGATCATGTCCGCCCACGCAAAGTAGTCCAGCGTCTTAAACTCATAAAGAAAGTTCGTGGTGATCGGCACATTGGGTGTGAGTTCACGCAGAATGATAATCTCGTCTTGGGCCACTTCCATATAGCATTCATTGATAAACCGCTTCCACTCCAGCAGCAGACTGGTGCTCACCTGGTGAGCCGTCCGCATCGGGGGCGTCAGTTCATCCCACTGGTAGATATTGTTGCCCCAGAAATGCAGCCCCCACGTCTTATTCAGGTTCTCGCAGGTGCCGTATTTTTCTTTGCACCAGTTCCGGAACTTGTTGATTGTGATCTCGCTGAAATCATAGTTGACCTGGTGTGACAGTTCGTTATTCACATGCCACATGCACAGTGCAGGGTGGTCCTTATAGCGCTCGGCAACCTTGCGGACGAGGACGGCACTCAGTTCCCTGTACTTCGGGCTGTTGGGATTAAAGCACTGGCGGGAACCGTGATAGAAGTGAAGACCCTTTTCATCAATGGGCAGAATTTCAGGATATTTCTTCGCCATCCACGCCGGCGTGGAGGCGGTCCCGGTCCCCAGGTCTGCATACACACCATTTTTCGCCAGCGTATCCATGACCTCGTCAAGCCACTCGAAGGTCCAGGTTTCTTCGTCCGGCTGAAGCTGGCCCCAGGTAAAGACGTTAATGGTAGCGATGTTGACACTGGCTTTCTTCATCAGCCGCATGTCTTCTTCCATGACTTCCTTCGGAAAGTGTTCCGGCGTATAGTCACCGCCAAAATAGATTTCAGGGAGTACAAATTTTTTCATCGTACACTGTCTCGAAACTTTCTTTAAAATTTTCAGGGCTTAAGCCGTACCGCGAATTTCTTCCAGTTTCTTCCTGTTGGCCTCGGACTTTTCCTTGGTGAGAGGATAGAAACCCAGCAATAGAAAACATAACAGGGCCGGACCGGCAGCACCGGCACACATGGCTAAACGCATATTCAAAAATGTTCTTGCTGTCTGCTGACCATCCGCACGGTCATTGTCTACCGCTGTGATTTTGAACTCAACACTTTCGCTGCGATCGGGAATCGTTACGGTTTCGGGAATCGTCACCGCGGACGCCATCTCTTTTTTCTTAACCGTACTGCAGATGCCCTTCAGCGACACAGCAACATCACCTTCGGTGCTGTTGTACCGGGTAACCATTACAGCAAGCTCTCCACCGTTCTCGCTCATATCGTAGCCGTCGATCTGAACATACAGGGTCGGCCCGTCATCGTCAATCACATCAATGGAGGCTCGGGTCGGCTTGCCGCCCGTGACCCATGCCGTAATGGCTGCACTGCGGGCACCGTTTGCTTTCGTGTCATCGATGGATGCTATCTCGAACTGAACTGACTTCTCCCCGTCTGGAATCATAACTGTTTCAGGAACGCTTACGAAGGAGCCGCTGCTTTTAAGATTTACTACCAGCTCGCCGGAAGGGTTTTCGCCGCGGGAAAGGGTCGCAAGACTTTGTCCGTCCTTTTCGCTTATCCGCTGCTGCGCGATCCCCAGTGCAAGCGTGTCGAGTTCAACAGCAGGTGCCGCAACAGGTGTCTCATCAGCAACAGGTGCTTCTTCAGCGGCCATCTCAGACTCGTCATCTGTTATTGCAAAGTCCGCCGAGCAGGTCATATAACTTTCCGCAGTCGCTTTCACGCTCATGTAGCGAGTTGATCCCCACTGAGGGTCAAAGCCAATGCCTTCAAGGAAGAGCCCGATCAAGACAAAGCTGAGTGCGAAGGAGGCCTTCATTGCCCATCCATAGATGGCGCCGAACATCCCCTCGCGGCGGTGACCGTTTTTGAGCTCATCATCGTCACAAACATCGGCGATCATGGACTGTCCCAATACGCCCACTCCGATCCAAAACATACCGCCAGTCAGCGGATCGAGCCAGATCAGCGAGTTGACAATGGCCGCAAGAGAGGTTCCGATCTCCGGAAGACTTTTCCAAACGAGCGGCACATCAAAACGGCCGGGACGATAAACGAACCAACGCATGGCGGCGTTCAGAATCATCATGCCGTAAATAAACATGAAGCCATGGATCTTGGTCATTTTTCCGGTTATCCACACGATGAACGGGATGCCGAGAATACCCACAGTGGCATAACCAACGGTGACGATCAGTTTCCACTGGGTACCGAGTGCCACGTCCCCGTCAGACAGGTAAAAAATCAGCAGATACCAATCCATGTTAGCAGCGAATACGCCGGCAATGATCGTGAACACGGCCAAGGTGCACAGAATAACGAAAGGCCTGTTCTGCAGGGTCAGCCTGGCGGATTGCCAGAAGGGATCCCGCTCTCCACGGTGCTCTTTTACATTGAGATCGTATAAACGCTCTTTTGCAAAAAAGGCGGGCAACACCCCGAACAGCGTCATTCCGAGTCCGCCGTAAATAGCCGCAGAAATCCGGATACCTTCCATTTTTTCCGGATTAATCAGATCGCCGGTATCCGTATAGCCGTATTTCCAGGCAATGAAGGTCAGAGAAAGCGGGATCAGGCCCATGTAGGTCATTTCACCAAGCCGGTTCCAGAACGTCACATAGCCCTGCACGGAAGTACGTTCGTCATAATCCGGTGTCATTTCATAGGTCAGGCCGATGTACGGCACCGAGAAGATGGTGTAGGCCGTATAGAAAAGCAAACTGGTAATGAGGAACCAGGTCAGTTTACCCGCATCGCTCCACCCCATCGGGATCAGCCAGATGCTGGCAAAGGTCAGTCCCATCAGGACGGCGCCGAGAAAAATAAAGGGGCGGCGGCGGCCATACTTTGACCGGAAGTTGTCAGAAATGTTTCCCATGATCGGGTCCGTAATAGCATCCCACAGCAGCGGAATGGCCAGCACAACGCCCACCCAGAAAGCGTTGATACCGAGAATCATGTTCAGAACGCCCTGACCGGTTGTACGCACACTTTGGTTGCCCAGCGAAACGGTCAAACCACCGGTGCCGACCGAAAACTTCTCCTTAAAGCTTAATTTTCCACCGTTATCCATCTGCGGCACATTCTCTTGCGGTGCTTCATGCATTTCGCTCATAGCTTCTCCTGCGCTTATTTGATACTGTTATAAAGGTTCCGTCCGTATTCTTCAGCAGCCCGGATCAAGTCTTCATTTGGGATATCTGCAACATTGAAGAAGCCAACGTCATAGTTCTCGCCGTCATAACGGCCGGCGGCATTTTGATCGCGCCACTGGAACCAGTGGGCACCGATAATTTTCGGGTGATTCACGGCGGCGGCCATATAAGCACGAAACAGCCGTCCCTGCTGAACAGCATCCTGAGCGCTGCGCAAACCGCTGCCGAGGTTGTTCCCTGAAATATTGGCAAAATGAAACTCCGTGATCAGTACCGGCTTGTCCGTAGAGCCAAACTTGCCCGGATTCGGGCGGTACGAGTAATCGTTGGTACTGATGACATCCGCATATTTAGCCAGCGTCTTGACCGCTTCGCTGCTGCCGGAATTCATCCGGCAGCCAAGATACAGGATATTGGGAGAGTGGTCTTTCAGTTCCTCTTTGACCATCTTAAAAAACGCGTCTGCAAAAAGGGTTGCCAGTGCGGAACAGTCTTCCGGTACGGCCCCCTTGAACATGGTTTTGTCCGTGGCTTTTAATAAATCATCCCAGGTCTTAAACGGTGTCTTCCATGCCTTGTTTAACGCTGTAACCGTAGCATATCTTTTCTTCAGCCAATCCCGAAAGACCTTCTTGACCTCGGTATTCTTTTCCTCATAACCCAAAATACCTGCAACCATATGACGGGAATCATTCTGCCAGTGCAGCTCATTGTTGACAAAGGCCCCGAGGCACCAGGGATCGTTTTCAAAAGACACCGGGTATTCCTGAATGGCTTTGCGCAACCCCGCACGAGTCTCAGGGTTAAACGGATCCGGCAGTTTTTTTCCGGCGAAAGCGTATTCATAATGAAGCATCACCGTATAAGGCACTTGCTTCTGAGCGGCAACCTCGTAATCCGACCAGGCCCCGATGGTATTGAGATTGCAGTATTTCAGCCGTTTGATATCCTGCTCAATATATTTTTCCGCCCAGTCTTCGCCGTATTTGCGGTACAGATTCGCCCGGGTAAAATCATAATGAGGAATATCTTCCAAAAGCATGAAATTGTCTTCCACATCCAGCTTTGTGAAAAACTGGCCGAATGCTTCATCATCTTTGGCCGGAAAGTTCCGGAATATGGAAAGGTCTCTTTCGGTGGGCGTCTGACCGGCAAACTCAACACCGACACAGTTGGCACCATAGGACCAGAACAAATACCCCTCCGGATCAACGAACCACCATCGGCCCTGATACTTTTGTGTACGGAAAAAACCCGTGGCCTCAAATTTCGGCCCCTTTTTCCACCCCCCATATTGAGTAAAGCCGGTTGCCTCGCTCAGTTCTTCTTCCAGTTTTTTTTCAATCGCGATCCCCGCGCAAAGCTTCTTATCGGAATGAACCTTGCCCGGCCACTCCTTATGAATGTACTGCCCGTATTTATCAATAAACGGGAAGTCGCCCGTATGGGTCTCGTCCATCTTTTGCATGGGGAACATCTGTGCCAGTTCAAAAGCATAGGGGCCTTTCCGGCCGCATGAAATGACCAGGTTTCTCACCTGGCTCGGGTCGATCGTGTGCCAATGCCTGAAGCTGCCGTTGGGCTTGCCGGACATCCTTAAATACGCCGGGTGCGTTTTGCTGTAGTCAGCAGAGCGGCAAAGCGCCACACCGAGAGGCACTTCTTCTCCGGCTTTTACAATCGTCCGGCCAAGCGCCGAATTGGACCATCCGGTCGCCCCGGCATTGCCCAGCATCAAATCCAGAATCATCTCCGTCCGGCCGGTGTTCTTGAGCATGAGACCGAGAACGCTGACCGATTCCATATTCCAGACATCCCCCTTCGCAGGCACCAGGGTAAGCTTAAAACCGCCCTTGGCCCGCAGGGTGTGACGGCCTTCGGCAGACTGCGCCAAAACACCATGGGCCTTTTGGATCTTGTAGGGGATCGTGCTTGTAAGATTCTGCTGCCAGCCCGATGTATTCTGCGTCTCTGCTGCGTTACAGCTTGTTAATCCAATCACTAACAATATGCTTATTGATATCTTGATGCTTTTTTTCATTTGACTCGTTTTCCAATTATTCATCGGTTCCTGATGATGGTCCCCCGCTTTTGATCGGGGTCCGTTTTTTATGAAATCTCGCCTGCTTATAGAATTTCCTTTCGCCGCTCGGGCTCAATTGCTTCATTGTAATATCCAAGCAATACAGAACAACCCTTGTAGATTTCTCAATGCCCCTCTGTGTCCGTAGGCCCTGCAAATAAAATGAGGTTCTCATCCAAAAAAGTTGGTTGACCCTAACAACATTTTAACATACGTCCTGTCACTTAAAACCTTAGCTTGATATTGGAGTCCCCTCTTTTCCATT
>JBDLJN010000152.1:0-6364 GCA_039714335.1 Planctomycetota bacterium | reverse complement strand
ACGCGATGGACGAAGACAGTCTTGATTTGAGCTTGGGCAACATGATCGAATCCTGGTGGGTGCGGGCACTGGAATGGGCCGCCGCTGAAAAAGATTTTCTCATCGTGGCAAGCAACGGCAACGGAACGAGCGCTCAGACCCCGATGCCGCTGTATCCTGCTGCCGGCTCCAATGTACTCAGCGTGGGGGTCATTGACACGTTGATTGATGCAGACGGACAGATCGACCTGGGGAATTTTTCGACGCCGAAAGCAGATAATTCAAGCACCGGTCCCACGGAAGACAAGCGGTGCAAACCTGATCTTGTCGCGCCGGGAACAGCGTTGGTGCCCTCCGGGAATGGCAATGACGGGTACATGCTTCAACGCAACTGGTCTTCGTTGGCAACTCCGATTGTCGCCGGTACCGCCGCTCTGCTGGAGCAAAAGGCTTCTTCTGACGCTACATTGAAAGCAGCGTTCAAGCAACCGGGGAAAGCCCTGGTTCTTAAGTCGATCTTGATGAACTCAGCACGAAAACTGCCCTACTGGCATAAAGGACGCATTGGAAATGACGATGACCACGAAACGCCCCTGGATTTCACACAGGGCGCGGGGGTGCTGGATGCTTTGGCTGCTTACGAGCAATTGACGGCCGGAAAGAACAAACCGGGACGGACCGGCACGATCGGCTGGGACAACCGCCTTCTTCGGGCTGATGACGAAGGATATGAATATGCATTTGACATCACCGAACCCAACCAGATAATCACCGCGACATTATGCTGGAACCGTGTCTATCAGAAAGCGTACCCTTTCAAACACATGCTGAAAAAGGATGCGGATTTTCGGCTTGAACTGTGGGGCATCGATCCAAACGAACCGCAAAACAAAGCACTGCTGGACTACAGCGACAGCGTCAATGACAATGTCGAGCACATCTATTTTGCATGCGATCCTAATTACACGGCCTATGCAATTCGTGTAAGATTCAACGACGACCAACCGATCGATTCCTCCGCCAGGCACCGGTTTGCAGTGGCCTGGTCCGCCGGGCCGGATCGGCAGGTCGGCAATCAATGGTGGGGTGACTTAAATGCGGATAACAGAGTTAATACCGATGACAAAATGATCTATTCGCTCATCGAATTCAATTTGGTCAATAAAACTGAAATGGCACCCTTGATGCAGCCCTTAGGGCTGTCCGAAAATCGCCTGCAGCTTCTCACCAAGGGTTGGCCCGCGTGGAAGCCCTATCTCAGCAAGTGGCAAATCTCCGAATGATACAGGCCAGCGATCTAACCCACTATCCGACAGGAATGCCAGGTGGCCTCGCATACGGGGAAGCAGCTCATCCGGTCAAAGGAGAGTCTTCCGGGAAAATTTCATCAAACATCTGACTGTCGAGATTACGGGCATAGTAGTTATGGATGACGGCTTGGCCCTGTTCCTTGTAATCCAACAGGGAGTTAGATATACCGCTTTTGATCATAACGATAACGAACAGGCAGGCCGCCATGTTCAAGATCTTCTCAATAAATGGGCGAGCTTTTTCAAGCCGATTTGTATCTGGCACCGCCTGCCGCAAGAGTGTTGACTTAGCCCCAAAGCGAAGCGAATGGGTAAGAACGTCCAACGTCTTGTTGTTCGCACGAGCCAGCAGTCCCATTTTACAGGGTTGCGATTTCATCAGCATGAGGGCGATTTCTATACGGTTTATTGCTGCAAGCCGTTTTTGGCATTTTGGGCATTCGGCCACATGGTCACTCAGTTGCCCAAGCAGTCGCACTTTGACAGAGCGAATCAGCCCGTATCGTTTAGTTCTTACTGAGCGGCATCGTTTTTTATCGGTAAATAGTTTCATCGTTCATCTCGACTTTCTGATTTTGACATCCAGGAGGCCAGCAGTTTAATAGCCTTGTGTCGATAAACCCTGGCTGCCGCAACACGAATTCCCAAAATCGCTGCCACTTGGGTATAGGGCATCTGGGCAAGATCTCTCAGGACGACCACATCTCCAAGATAGTCGGGCAGCTTAGAAATCGCCGCACGGAGTTGGCACTGTAATCTTGCTGAATCCAGATCGTTCGCCGGAGCATTTTGATTCGCTTTATATTCTTTTGTAAGAATCTGCTGGTGTTTACGCCGCAGTTGTTTTTGCCGCAGTATGGAAATTGCTGCATTCGAAGCGGTGCGGAACAGGTAAGATCGAATATTGGCAGGTTTCTTTTTGCCCGGCAGATGTGCCAGTCGAAGGAAGGTGTCCTGGTAGGCATCACACACATCCTCATCATCACCTAAAATCCGCCAGAGCATTGTCACCAGGACCGGACCATATTCCTGCATCGACACCAGCACCCACCGCTGGCTTTTCTGAACCGATTCAGCCCGCGACAGGTCAAATGTCAATCCCAAACTCGTCGGAGTAATGGCCATAATTCCCTTAATATCATAGGTGCTTCTGATATTTAAGACGCACTGACAGCTATTATGTTACCCCAAAATATCGAAAATTAAACTTTTTTTTATTTTGCAGGTAACATTTCCCCATCAAGAGCGTCTTAAATAGGGAAGCAATCAAAGGTTGAATAATATATCTATATTTTTGAAAATGACTTATGAAACACTCTGCACGACCCAATATCGCCGAACTCGTTGATAACATTCTCGCCGAAGCCATCCAATTCGGGGCCAGCGACATCCATTTTGAACCAACCAGCACGGATTTGCAGGTTAAATACCGCATGGACGGCACCTTAAAGACGGTCGAAACGCTGCCCGCCGCCATCAGCACCAATGTCATTTCCCGCCTGAAAGTGCTTGGCAACCTGCTGACCTACCGCAACGATATCCCGCAGGAAGGCCGTATCGAGGGGAACCAGGACCGCCCTGTTGTTTCCGCGTCCGGCAAAGTTATCGACAAACGACTGGCGGTCTTTCCGACCATTCATGGCCAGCGAGCCGTGGTCCGTATTTTTTATGAAAACGACTCACTCACTGAACTGGATAAATTGGGATTCAACCCGACAATTCGATCATCGCTGATGGACTTTGCCCGCAAAAATCAGGGTATTCTTTTACTGACAGGCCCCGCCGGCAGCGGCAAAAGCACCACTTTGGCCGCCCTGCTGCGATATATTCTCCAGCAGTTCCCTGGCAAGAGCATCGTTGCCCTGGAAGACCCTGTCGAACGGGCTGTTTCCGGCGTTACACAGGTCCAGATCGAACCTCGCGGCGAAATGACCTTTCCGGTTGCACTGCGTTCATTGCTGCGGCAGGATCCGGAAGTGTTGATGATCGGCGAAATACGCGACGCCGAAACTGCGAAGATCACCATTGAGGCCGGACTGACCGGACATCTGCTGATGAGCACGATGCACAGCGGAAACTGCAGCGGTGCCCTGCTGCGTTTGCTGGAAATGAATATCGAACCCTACCAGGTTACTTCCGGTATCTCAGCGATCCTGAACCAGCGGCTCGTGCGAAAACTGTGCGAACACTGCAAAGAAAAAACATCGGACGGCATGTACGAGTCCCGTGGTTGTGAAAAATGTCACAATACCGGCTTTCACGGGCGGGTGCTGCTGGCGGAAATGGTCGAACTGGACGGTCGACTGCGCAAGACGATCCTGCAGCAAAGTGATATGGAAGGTCTGGAGGCAACGCTGGAATCCCGCGGACACATGAAACTGATACAGGACGGCAGAAGGTTAGTCAGTCAGGGCATCACAACTAATGACGAGATCCGGCGGGTTTGCGGAACATAGAAAAACAGGCGACCGTTCACGGCAAGAGGAACCACGAATTAAAACCATGAAGAAACTGAAGGACATAAAGTTTTTTGTATATTTTTTTCTTCATGCTCTTCCTGACCTTCATGGTTAAAGAGCGGCAAAAAAAATTAGTGTGTATTCGTGGTTCTTTTTAGTGTGAACAAATAATTAAGGACTGAAGCAATGGCATTATTTGAATATCGATCCGTAACTGCCGCCGGGCGGCTGATGACCGGCACAATCGAAGCAACCGATATCGAGCAGGCGAAGGCCTCTTTGGGCGACTTGAATCTACAGGTTACAGAACTGGAAAAAACCAAAGAATCAGCCGTTCCAAGCAGCATCGGACGCAATGAGTTTATTTTGTTCAATGAACAGCTTGCTTCGCTGACCAAAGCGGGCATCCCACTGGAGCAGGGCCTGCGGGAGTTGGCCCATGACGCCGATTCGTCAAAGATGCGGTCGCTCATTAACGATGTCGCCAACGATCTGGAACAGGGAACCCCTATTGACAAGGCGGTCGAAAAACACCAAAAGAATTTTCCGCCTCTGTATGGCATGATCCTCAAATCCGGCGTGGAAACGGGCCGCCTCAGCGAAATGCTCACTAACCTCAACCGCCACCTGCAGGTAGAGGTGCGAACGAAACGAATCATCATTGAGTCGCTGACCTATCCTGCTGTTGTACTGATCCTTACGGCACTGATTATCACCTTTTTATTTGTGACCGTGATACCGACTTTCAGCGAAGTGCTTTATGATATATCTGGTGGCAGAGCCGGGTTGCCCGCACTGACATATTTTATTTTATCAATATCCAGGCATGTGTGGGACTTCTGGCTGGTATTTGGAATTGTGGTTGCAGTTGTGGCGTTCCTATGGAAATCGCTGTCGTTTACCATCATGGGCAGACGCACCAGGGAACGCTTCTTCCGGTCGCTGCCGCTGGTCGGGCGCGTGTTCAAAAACGGCCTGCTGGCCCGCTTTTCCGAGTGTATGTCCGTTCTGGTCAACGCCGGATGCACGCTGGACGATGCCGTCGAGCTTTCCGGTCAGTCCTCCAGCAGTGAACTGCTCAAACAGGATTGCGGGACACTGGCCGCACAGCTCAAACAGGGCTCCAACTTTCTTGAAGCGGGAATGGGCTGCAAAACGATTCCGCGGTTGTTTCTGTATTCGGTGCAGCTTGGCGCTCAGCGGAATGAACTGAAGGAAAACCTCAACAGCTTGGGCCGGATGTACGCAGCTAAAACCTTTTCCCTGCAATCCCAGATGCAGGCCCTGCTGATGCCGCTTTTAATTATCCTTCTTGGCGGCACTGTGGGAACGATCATCATGGCAATGTTTCTTCCTATGGTTAAAATGATACAGGTGCTGATGTAAAATGTGGATACTGCTCGCAGTAAATATTGTCATCTTTATTGGGATTTGCTTTCTGTCAAGGAAAAAACCGATGGAGGCCTTATTGCTGCTTCCTTTTGCGATTGCTATTATGTTCCTGTCGGTTATGGCTTATTATGAAGGCGAACCGGAACCGGCGGGATTTGCAATTTTATTGTTGCCGCTTATTTTGCTGCCTCTTTCAACTTTTCTTATCTATCGGAATTCCTCAACCAGCCCATCCGGAACACCGTGGTATGGAACCGTGGCGATTGTCATTCTAACCATTTTTAAGTACACCCTGATCCTCGCCCTGTTTATTGCTGTTTTTCAATTTTTCAGCCCGATTATAATTATTATCTTCTTGGCGGGGGTGTACCAGTATTATCAGGCGAGGAAGTACGGGCTGATGATGGATATCATCTCCACGATCGGAACCAGTATGCGGCAGTCACTGCCGCTGCCCATGGCCTTAACGACCGCCGCATACGGCCAAAAACGAAAAGAAGCCCGCATTTTCAATAATATCGCCCATTGGCTCGCACAGGGTTGGCCGCTGTCGGAGGCCCTGCGGCGAGGGTACTGGCGGTGTCCGTCCCATATCCTTGGGGCGATCGCAACCGCCGAACAGATGGATCAGCTGCCCAAAGCCATCGAATCATTGCAGGTCGACCTTTCGGAGAAACTCAACAACTACAAGACCGCTAAACCCGTCCATCCATGGTATCCGGTTATCGTCTTGATTGTGATTTCTTCGATCATGACAGGACTTTCGATATATATCATTCCTACTTTTTCCGAAGTGCTTTATGACATGAGTGAAGGACAGGCCTCTCTGCCCGCGGCAACGCAGTCACTGCTGGATTTCTCGAGTTGGATGATCGGAAGAAAAGGACTTAATGCGCTGCTGGTTCTTACGTTGTTTTTTTGGGTTATTGCTTTTTTGATTTACAGTCGATTTCGAAGACGTACCCCTTGCAGTCCTCACTTTCTCTCTCTTATCGGCGACCGGATCAAATGGTATACGCCGGTCTTGCACTGGTTTGAGAAAACATTTGGCAATCTGTACCTTGTACAGTCCCTGCGGGTCGGACTTCTCGCCGGTTACCCGGTCAATATCATTCTGCGAAATGCTTCGGGGCTGGATGTCAACAGATGTTATCAGGAACGTCTTCAAAAATGGCTGAAAAAAATTGAAGCCGGCGACAATATCGCACAATCTGCAAAGGCCTG
>JBDLJN010000151.1:0-6389 GCA_039714335.1 Planctomycetota bacterium | reverse complement strand
AAAATACTCGACAATGAATAGCATTGGCTGCGTTTTTCGCCTTGCCGGACGTGTCCTCACGACGGCCTAAGTCGGAACATAAAAACTTGAAGTGCTCTAAATGGGAGATCTATTTTTTCTTTCGCATCCCTTTGCACACAAAAAAGGGTCAAATTATAAACTCTCAAAAGATGCGGCATCAAGGTTCTTTAAGATTATACAGATTTATTCTCGATTGTCAAGGTTTAGTACTTAAAAATACCCAAAATTGCCTAAATTCAGGTGTTTTTATCAGACGAAAAGCCGCTTTCAACCACAAAAAACGCGAAAGAACACTGATTTTTTGATTGTATATTGGATACTGTAAATTGTAAATTAATAACGAATCTTAAGGCCTGAGGTTCTGGCTTCCGATTGCTAACAGCTTATTACTGATTTCTGACATCTGACAGCTATTTTACGCTTTCACGATCTTGCCGCGGCCGGAACGGACACTGGCCGTGGCGTTGCGGGTATCGACCACGAGCTGGGCGTTTTTGACGATCCACTTGTAATCGTAATCGCTGTGATTGGTCGAGATCAGCACGCAGTCATAGCTTTTGACTTTCGCCGCCGTCAGCGAGACACTCTTCATCTTCAGGTCATACTCCCGCATCTTATGTGTCTGCGGCAGGTAGGGGTCGTTATAGTCCACCTTCGCGCCGGAGGCCTTAAGCAGTTCGATCAACTCCAGCGAGGGCGACTCGCGCACATCATCGATATCCGGCTTATAGGCCAGGCCCAGCACCAGCACCTTGGAACCGTTTAAGCTTTTCTTTTTGTCGTTGAGGGCTTCCATCACTTTGTGCACGACATAGTGCGGCATGTCGGTATTGATCTCACCGGCCAGTTCGATAAAGCGCGTCGGCATGCCATACTGCCGCGCCTTCCAGGTCAGGTAGAACGGATCGATCGGGATACAGTGACCGCCCAGGCCCGGACCGGGGTAAAACGGCTGATAGCCGAACGGCTTGGTGCTGGCCGCACGGATGACCTCCCAGACATCGATGCCCATGCGGTCAAAGACCATTTTGAGCTCGTTGACCATGGCGATATTGATGCAGCGGTACACATTCTCGACGATCTTGGCCGACTCGGCCGCTTCCAGCGAGGAGACCGGGACCATCGTATCGATCGCCAGACTGTAAAGGTCTTTAGCCAGTTCTTTGCATTTCGGGGTCAGACCGCCGACGACCTTCGGAATGGTCTTGGTCGTAAAGTGCTTGTTGCCGGGATCCTCGCGTTCCGGCGAGTAGGCCAGGTAAAAATCTTTACCCGCTTTCAGGCCGGACGTTTCCAGAACCGGCTTCATCAGTTCACGCGTCGTGCCGGGGTAGGTCGTGCTTTCCAGTGAAACCAATTGGCCCTTACGCAGATATTTAGCAATCGTCCAGCAGCTGTTTTCCACATACGTCATGTCCGGCTCGCGGTTTTCGGTCAACGGCGTCGGTACACAGATCAGAACCGCATCGGCGTTTTTCATCCGGGCCATATTGGTGGTCGCACTGAATTTTTTGTCCGCAACCATTTTCTTGACTACGGAATTAGGGACTCCCTTGATAATACTCCTGCCGGAGTTAAGCTTTTTGACCTTTTTTTCATCGATGTCAAAACCCAGCACCTTGATGCCGGCAGTCGCAAACTCCCGCGCCAGCGGCAGGCCGACATATCCCAAACCCAAAATGCCGACAACGGCCTTCTTCGTCTCAATTTTCTGCTGCAGTGTCAGCACTTTCTTCGCCATTATTTACTCTCCATTTTTTGCCCACAGATCACATTGATTAACACAGATTTAGAAAACCATGAAGATCAGGAAGAACATGAAGGAAAAATAGTTATAAAAAACTTCATGTCCTTCAGTTACTTCATGGTTAATTTTTTGCTTACGAAAGAAAATCCAGGATCGTCTTGACCACATAGTCCTGCATTTCGTCCGTCAGTTCCGGATAGACCGGCAGGGCCATCACTTCGGCGGCCGCCTTTTCGGCCTCCGGGCAGGTGCCGACGCCCTGGCCCAGATACGCAAAGCATTCCTGCAGGTGCATCGGAACCGGGTAATAAATATCGCAGCCGATGTTGCTGGCCTGCAGGTGCTTGAACACCTCGTCCCGCCGCGGCACGCGGATGACGTACTGGTTATAGATCGAAACGCAGTCCTCCGAGATCACCGGTGTCTGAACCATCGTGCCTTTGAATTTCTTGTTGTAATAGGCCGCATTTTTGCGACGGCCTTCGGACCAGGTATCCAGGTGCGGCAGTTTCACCAGCAGCGCTGCGGCCTGGATCGGGTCGAGGCGGAAGTTGCCGCCGATATACTTATGATAGTACTTCGGCTCCATGCCGTGGTTGCGCATGATAAAGAGCTGATGATACAACTGCTCGTCATTGGTAACGACCATGCCGCCGTCGCCGATGCCGCCAAGGTTCTTGCTGGGAAAGAAGCTGAAACACCCGCAGGTTCCTATTTCGCCGGCCTTTTTGCCTTTGTAGGCCGACGAGATCGCCTGGGCGGCGTCCTCGATCACCGCCAGCGAGGCCTGACCGGCAATCTGCATGATCGGATCCATATCCGCCATCTGGCCGTACAGGTGAACCGGCATGATCGCCTTGGTGCGCTCGGTGATCGCCGCTTCGATCAGGGCGGGGTTGATATTGCAGGTCACCGGGTCAATATCGACAAACACCGGCACCGCTCCCACACGGACAATACTGCCGCCGGTCGCGAAAAAGGTAAACGGCGTGGTGATCACCTCGTCACCGGCGCCGATGCCTAAGCTCATTAAACTGCTGATCAGGGCGTCGGTCCCGCTGGAAACGCCAACCGCATATTTGCAGTTGCACGCGGCGGCAACCGCGGTTTCCAGGTCTTCGACCATCGGGCCGCCGATACAGCGCTGGGTATCCAGCACTTCGTTGATCTTTTCTAAAACCTCCTCCTTGATCGTTGCGTACTGCGCTTTTAAATCCAGTAAAGGTACCTGCATAAATCACACTCCGTTTTGTTTCAGCTTTCAGCCGTCAGCTGTCAGCAGTTAGATTATATTACTTTGTATCAGCCATAGAGTTCACAGAGAACACCGAGTTTTTATTTTTCTCTGAGACCTCTGTGTTCTTTGTGGCTTTTTATTAATCTTGTTAATCCCGTTAATCCTGTCTAAAAATAATCCGCGGAAATCCGCGAAATCCGTGGTTCCAAATCAACGCTTGTAGAACTCCCTGTACCACGCGATGAAGCGCTGGACACCATCCTGGATCGATGTATTCGGCTGGTAGTCCAGGTCCTCGACCAGATCACTCACATCGGCCCAGGTCGCCGGTACATCGCCCGGCTGGATGGGCATCATATTCGTTTGGGCCTGTTTGCCCAGGGCCTTTTCGATCGCCTCAATAAAGTCCATCAGCTCCACGGGTGAGCTGTTGCCGATGTTATAGATTTTATAGGGGGCCTTGGAGCAGGATGGATCCGGCGTTTTGCCGCTCCAGTCAGGTCTGCCCGCGGGCGGGTGGTCGATCACGCGGATCACCCCTTCGACAATATCATCCACATAGGTAAAATCCCGCCGCATTTTGCCGTGGTTAAACACATCGATCGGTTTATCCTCAAGGATCGCCTTGGTGAACAAAAACAGCGCCATATCCGGCCGACCCCACGGCCCGTACACCGTAAAAAACCGCAAGCCCGTCGTGGGCAGCCCGAACAGATGGCTGTAAGTATGCGCCATCAACTCATTGGACTTTTTACTGGCCGCGTATAAACTGACCGGATGGTCCACATTATCGCGGGTCGAAAACGGCATGGACTCATTGAGGCCATAGACACTGGAACTGCTGGCATAGGCCAGGTGCCGGATATCATTGTGGCGGCAGGCCTCCAGGACATTGACAAAGCCAACGATATTCGCATCGATATAGGCCTGCGGATTGACCAGACTGTAGCGAACACCCGCCTGGGCGGCCAGGTTGCAGACCTTGTCAAATCGCTGCTCGGCAAAAAGGGTGTCCAGATTTTCTTTGTCTTCCAAAGTAAGCTGGATAAATTGATAATTATCGTATGTGCTGCTGGTGATGAGTTTGTTATACTCAATCGCCTCTTTATCAATGCCGGTCTGGGCCAGCCGACCATACTTAATCGCCGGGTCATAATAATCATTAACACTATCGAGCCCCACCACTTAATCGCCCCGCTCAATCAGCCGCTGCGCTAAATGGAAACCAATAAATCCCGCCGTCCCGGTAACGAGTATTTTTTTCGTCATAAAATTCCTCAAAAAAACAGATATCAGATGTCAGACATCAGAATATTTTGACAATATAACTTGACAGCATCTTTTTAACTTCCTGAATACCAGAGTCTAAATTGTCATAGACCTTACTATCAATATAACCTAATTCATGGGACAGTAGAATTTGGTATTCAACTTCGGATGCCGAACCCATCGATATTTGTAAAAATTGCTTAAGCTCCTTTTTGCTTCCTCTGCCGCATCCCTCTGCAATATTAGTCGCAATGGAAGCAACGGCCCTTCTAATTTAGCTCGTTAGGCCATAAATTTCATCTTTCGGAAATCCAGCAGACACCTTATAAATCTCTAAAGCTAATTTATGAGCTTTATGCCAAACCTGCAATTCTCTAAAATCTTTCATCTACATCTTTTCTGACTTCTGATATCTGAACTCTGACATCTTCAATGGGTCGTCACAGACGACCCATTGAATGATATTCAATCCCCTGCTTCTTCACAAACGCCGGGCTGTATAAATTTCGTCCGTCAAAGATCACCGGCTTTTTAAGTTGTTTGGCAATCAGGTCAAAGTCAGGGGTTCGAAACTCCTGCCAGTCGGTAAAGACCACCAGTGCATCGGCTCCGTCCAGTGCTTCATAGGCGTTACCGACCTGGGCGACTTTGCCTTCCAGTTCCCCGCATCCGGCTTCCGGGTCAAACGCCGTAACGGCCATTCCGGCATCCAGAAATTTTTCAATACAGTACAGTGCCGGCGATTCGCGGATGTCATCGGTCCGGGCCTTAAACGCCAGCCCCCAGACACCGAGTTTGACATCCGTTGCCGGCGCAAAATAGTCCAGCACCTTCTGTGCAAAACGGTCGTGCTGGGTAAAGTTGGCCTGCTGGACTGCTCGGGCGACCGTCATCGGGACGCCCTTTTCGCTGCCCATGTGAATCAGGGCACGAACATCCTTGGGAAAGCAGCTTCCGCCATAGCCCACGCCGGCGAATAAAAAGGCGTTACCGATACGCGAATCGCTGCCGAGTCCGGCACGCACGCTTTCGATATCAGCACCGAATGTTTCACATAACCCGCTCAGCTCATTCATAAACGAAATACGCGTCGCCAGCATGGTATTGGCGGCGTACTTGGCCATTTCCGCACTGGCCGGGTCCATAAACAGGATCCGGCTGCTTTTCCGCATAAACGGGGCGTACAGGACTTTCATAATCTCCACTACCGCCGGGTTCGTCGTGCCGATGATGACCCGGTCCGGTTTGAGGAAATCATCCACCGCCGACCCTTCTTTCAGGAATTCGGGGTTGCTGACATAATCAAACGGCACTTCCGTTTTGGAGGCGATCAGATCGCTGACGATTTTGTGCGTCCCGACAGGAACCGTGCTTTTGGTGACAATAATGCGGTATTCGGTCATGGTTTGGGCAATTTCTTCGGCCACTGCAAGCACCGCCGAGATATCCGCCGACCCGTCCGGGCTGCCGGGGGTACCCACCCCGATAAAGACCACCAGCGAGTTTTCGACACCCTCCTTCAGATCGGTGGTAAAGGTCAACCGCCCCGCCTGAATGTTCTTTTTGACGATCTCCGTCAGTCCGGGCTCATAGATGGGGATATTTCCATTTTTGAGATTCTCGATCTTGTTTTCGTCATTATCGACACAGATCACATGATTACCGCCGTCGGCCAAACACGCCGCCGCCACCAACCCAACATATCCCACACCAACTGCCGCTAATTTCACAGACACGCCTTTTTTTAATATAACTGCTTTATAAGAAAGATCTTACATGAAAATTACCGGGCCAGGGCCACCTATTATTTTTCCTAAATCATTAGATGACCCTACACTCCGTGCCCGTCGGTTGCGCAAAAAATTCAAACACCGACCCACGAACATCAAAACCAAACGTTCCTGTTTTAAAACGCCCTTGCACTAACCTTACATCACAAGGATGTCATTTTTGTTAAATTACCCAACTCAAAGGGGTTAACTACTGTATTTATCGGCTATTCATGAAAGCATGATTAACAAGAGTTTAGAATAACTCAACAGAAAAAACGCCCCATATGAGCGTTAAAAAGCTATTCTGCATAACTGCATAAAATAATCGTTTGGGAAAATGACA
>JBDLJN010000150.1:0-6414 GCA_039714335.1 Planctomycetota bacterium | reverse complement strand
CTGTTTAAGCCGAAAGATAAAAAAGAGACACAGGAATAAGGGGCGATACTCGTGAAAAAAATACTGATATCCGCTATTTTGACCTCTGTCGCGATCGGTTTGATTTCTGTGGCCGGCTGCGGGCAGGGCTATCAGAACAGTTGGCCCTATCCGACAGAGGTGCAGACGGTGTATGTTGAAATGTTTGACACAAGCAGTTTTCGGCGTGGTCATGAATATGTTCTGACCGACGCGATCTGCAAACGCATCGAAGCTCAGACGCCCTACAAAATCGTTTCGGATAGAAATATCGCCGATTCGGTTCTTAGCGGGAATATGGGCATCAGCACCAGCATTCTGGCCACGGACTATTATTCCGGCAGACCGATCGAAAATGAAACACTGGTCAATGTTAAGGTAATCTGGAAAAACCTGAAAACAGGTGAGTTGCTCATCAGTGGCGAAAAAGTCTATGCCTCCGGCAGTTATTCGCAACCACTGGGGCAGACATTTGAGTATTCCGTCAACCGGGCCGTCAATAAAGCCGCGGTGAGAGTTGTTGAACTGATGGAAACGCCGTGGTGAAAATGCGGCCCCGCACCTGTTAAACACAAGCGAATTCTTAACTAAGAACGACGAACTAAAAACTAAGAAATTGATATGATTAAAAAACCAATGCCACCTAAAAAACCACTCAAACCGGGGGGTCCGACAGGTCCTGCTCCATCATTTAATCGGGGACCGTTTACCTGGCTGCTGATCGGCTTGACGATCATGTTTCTTTTCATGACGCTGACAAAAATGAACCGTGTACAATCATTGAAGTACTCTGAGTTCGAAGACTACGTTGGAAAAAGATATATCGCAACGGCGGTTCTGAATGAATCGGGCCGTAAGATCAAAGGTGAGTTTACTGAGGGGGCTATCGAAGCTCTGACCACTGATGACAAGCCGGCGGCAAAAGTTTTTGAGGTGCGTTACGCTCCGGAAATGCTGCCGGAAGATTTTTCTAAATGGCTTAAAGATAATGGCGTCCAAGAGTATGATGCTTCCGGCGAGAGTTGGGTACTGCCATTAATTTCGAGTCTGTTGCCGTTTATTCTGTTGCTTGGGCTGATTTATTTTTTCTTCCTTCGGAACATTAAATCCGGCGGGGGAATGCTGATGAATTTTGGCCGCAGCAAGCACCGGATGCAGGGCAAAGAAGCCAAGATGACATTTGACGATGTTGCCGGTATCGAGGAAGCCAAGGACGAGGTTGCTGAGATCATCGAATTTCTGAAGAACCCCAAAAAATTCAAAAAACTCGGCGGACGCATTCCGCGCGGCGTACTGCTGGTCGGCCCTCCCGGTTGCGGCAAAACGCTGCTGGCCAAGGCCATTTCCGGTGAGGCGGATGTACCGTTTTTCAGCATTGCGGGAAGCGACTTTGTGGAGATGTTTGTCGGCGTCGGTGCCAGCCGTGTGCGTGACTTGTTCAAGCAGGCCAAGGAAAACTCGCCTTGTATTATCTTTTTGGATGAGATCGACGCGATCGGCAAAAAACGCGGTCCCGGCGTTGTCAGCGGCGGCCACGACGAACGGGAACAGACGCTCAATGCCATCCTCGTGGAGATGGACGGCTTTGGCACGGACGATCAGATCATTGTGATGGCCGCGACCAATCGTGGCGATGTTCTGGACGGGGCACTGACCCGCCCCGGCCGCTTTGACCGGCAGGTGGTGGTGCCGCTGCCCGATCTGAAAGGGCGGATGAAAATCCTGCAGATCCACGCCAGAAAAATTAAGTACGATCCAAACGTTGATTTTGAACGGATGGCCCGCGGCACGCCGATGTTCAGCGGCGCTGAACTGGAGGCACTCATTAACGAAGCGGCCATCAGTGCCAGTATGCAGGATAAGGACTTTGTCGAGATGGCTGACTTCGAGGAGGCCCGCGACAAGGTGCGATGGGGTCGGGCCAAACGCAGCCGCGAGGTGGACGAGAACGACCGCAGGATGACGGCCTATCACGAAGCCGGACACGCCCTGGTGCAGTCGATTCTCGAAGATGCGGACCCGCTGCATAAAGTCAGCATTATTCCGCGCGGGCCCATGGGCGGTGCGACTTTTGCATTGCCGGAAAAGGATCGGCTGTATTACTCGAAAAAGTACTGTCTTGCGGAATTGCAGGTGTGTTTCGGCGGGCGTGTGGCCGAGGAATTGTTCTGTGATGATATTACCAGCGGGGCACAGTCGGACATCCGGCAGGCCACGAACATTGCGCGCGAAATGGTAACCGAGTGGGGTATGGGCGAAGAACTGGGACCGATCAAGTACTCCCCGAACACCGGGCCGGAGGCCTTTTACGGAATGGGGCCGGAGTATTCGCAAAAAACCGCCGAAGCGATTGACCGCGAGGTCAAGCAGTTGATCGACGAGGCCTATGCGAAGGTCAAAGACCTGCTTAAGGCCCAGAAGGATCAGATGGAGGCATTGACCCAGGCGTTGCTGAAGTATGAAACGCTGGATGCCGAAGATGTTAAGTTGATCCTTGACGGTAAAACACTGGATAAGCCGACAGTGGCTGATTTGCTGAAGGCCGAGCAGGAAAAGGCGGCGGAAATAAGCGATGATGACGCTCCTTTTCAGACCGGCAGCCAAGGCAACGACTGCCCGGAACAGGGTGATTCGACCTCAGCGGAGAATGTGTAATCAACAGCGCGGGAGCGCAAGTTTCCCGATCATATTTTTCGGAAAATATTGCTGTTATAGATAATGGGGCTTACTTGTGCCGCCGCACGATTGTTATTTTGAACAAATGAATTTTTGAATCGTATCATTCGCACGGTATTTCCGTTGCAAATTCTTATAAAAAAGATACAGGAAAGGAAGAATTATGAAAGCACTATGTAGGAATGTATTCAGAGGGGTGATTTTTGGGGTTCTGGTTTCTATACTCTGTTCCCATACAGTTGCTGCTGATGTGGACACCAATGGTATCGAGACGCTTCGCAAGACCAGCAAGGCGTTTTCGGGAGTCGCTGAGAAGGCCACGCCGGCCGTCGTGGCGGTACAGGTACGCTCGGAGGTCCATCAGGCATCCGGCTCTCCGTTTGATGAAGATTTTTTCGAGCGGTTTTTTGGCCGGCGGTTTCCGCGTCCTCAACAGCCGCGCGGACCGCAGTACCGCGAAGGGCAGGCCTCCGGCTTTATCATCAGTGCTGACGGCTATGTCCTGACCAATAACCATGTTATTGACGGTGCAGATGAGATCACGGTCGTTGTAGACGGTGGGAACAAATACGAAAATGTTAAACTCGTCGGATCTGATGATAAGGCGGATGTGGCGCTGCTGAAGATCGAAGGTGTTGACGACCTGCCGTTTTTGGAACTGGGCGATTCCGACCAGCTTCAGATTGGTGAATGGGTGATCGCTATTGGCAATCCGTTTGGCCTGACAGAGACCCTGACCGTGGGCGTGGTCAGCGCATTGGGTCGCAAGATCGGCGGTCCGGATGTCTATCAGGATTTTATTCAGACCGATGCGGCGATCAATCCGGGCAACTCCGGCGGGCCGCTGTTAAATCTGGATGGTAAAGTCATTGGGATCAACTCGGCGATCATCACAGGTGACCGCGGCTATATGGGTATCGGACTGGCGGTTCCGGTCAACATGGCCAAGGCCATTAAGGGACAGTTGATCGAAACCGGCACGGTACAGCGCGGTTATGTCGGAGTCGGAATGCAGCCGATTACTCCGGAGATGGCAGACTTCTTTAAACTTGAAAACAACAAGGGCGCCCTGGTTACCAGTGTTGTTGAAGACAGCCCCGCGGACAAGGCCGGACTGGAGAAAGACGATGTCATTATCAAAATTGGTGATAAGAAAGTCGAGGACACACAGGATGTGTTCAATATCATCGGCTTTACTGCACCGGATACGAAAGTAGAGTTCGTTATCATTCGTAACGGCAAGGAAAAGAAAGTGACCGTCAAGGTTGGTTCCAAGGCCGACAGTGAACTGGCGGACACCTCCGATCTCGGCCAAAAGTTTGGCCTGACTGTCAGAACGATTGACGAGGAAATGGCGGATCAATACAGGGCCGAAGAGGGCGTGGGGGTCGTTGTTGTCGAAGTTAAACCCGGCAGTCCTGCGGCCCGGGCGGGAGTTCGCGAGGGCATGGTTGTCCTTGAGGTTAACCGGACCGAAGTGGCTAATGTCGGTGAATTCAATGAAGCGCTGCAAAGTTCTGAGGAAACGAAAAAAGCGATGTTGCTGGTCAAAAGCGGGCGATTCGCTCAGTATGTAGTCTTGCAGATCAAAGATTAGCTTTAATTAACAGGCCATATCTTAAAAAAGCCCGGCTGGAAAGCCGGGCTTTTTTTATGCTTATTGGTTTTTGCGAACGAGCGCCGCCGCGGCCAGTGTCTGGGAGATATCACCGGTTTCGTCGGTCACCGTCAGCACGATCCGTACATCCCGGACGGCCCACACTTCTTCTTCGTATCCCCCAACATTGCGATAAATTTGGTGTTCGGTCCGGTTAAATGCCGCCGCCGTTACATGGTCGCAGAGTACATAGCTGCTGCCTGTGATGTGATCGTCGTAATACAGCGTATTTGTGGCGCTGTCAAAACGGTAGGTCACATTCTTGTCATAAACGCCATCACCGTCTGTGTCATTTCCGAAACTGACCTGTGTATTTGCTTCTTCCGCACTCAACGGCAGATCCTGCGCGGTTCGCAGATCGTTGGTGATTCGCAGCAGGGCCTGGCGAGCGGTATTAATGGCCTTGTAAATACCCTGGTTGGCCTGATAGTTTTTGACGGAAGCATCAAAGGCGAAAGCAACGGCTGTCATCAGGATTGCTAGGATGGCCAGTGCAAGCATGGCCTCGATAATCGTAAAACCAAACTGTTTTTTTGTAGGCATTTTCATATCTCTTATTCTTCCAATTTGGCCCGAACCCAACTTGTACTGCTGATGGGCATACCGTTTTTGGTTACGGTTACGGTTACACGGATGAAATCGGTAGGCCCGGTAACCGTATTAGAAAAATTACCTGACTCTACATAATCGATTTCAACCTGTTGCTCAAATTCGCTGAAATCCGTCATTGCGGCTCCGCTGACATCAACGGGAGGGCTGAATATTTGCCCGTCATAGTTGGTCAGCAGCGAATTGGCATCGGCACTGGCCGTGCGTTCGTGCACTTCTTCGATGAGAAACTCCGCTGTCGAAAGATCCACGCCATAGCCGTTGGCCATGGTGAATGCGCCGCTGGCGGCGACCAGTGCGGCAATGACCAGTGCCAGCAGCATCGTGGCAAACAAGGCCTCGATCAGCGTAAAGCCCGCATTATTTTTTCTTTTTGTTTTCATAGTATTGTCCCCAGAGATTTTAGCTAACCACGCTGGACATCTTGAAGATAGGCAGAATAATACTCATTGCGATAAAACCGACCAGTACACCCATTAAGACGATCATAATAGGTTCGATCATACTGGTCACCGTTTTGATGACGGTTTTTAACTCGCGCGAATAAAAATCGGATATGTCCCTCAGGACGTCGCCGAGCGTACCGGATTCTTCGCCGGACTGGATCATTTGAATCACATTGCCGGGCATCAGGCTGTACTCGGCTAGGCTGTCGGCGATCTTTTTACCCTGCCGGACTTCTTCATGGACGCCTTTCCACATTTTTTCATAGAGTTGATTGCCTGTAATCTGTGCAGTAATCGACAACGTATCGAGAACGGGCACACCCGCATTGGTCAGTACACCCATCGTGTGCATACTGCGCGTGATATATAAACTGCGGCACAGCGTCTTTAGCAAAGGCAGTCGCAGCTTCATCGTATCCCACCAGGCCTTTCCGGGAGCGGTTCTGTTGGTTACATACCAGAAAGCACCGAGCACACCGGCAATGGCAGGAAAAACAATAAACCAGTAATGGTTCGTAATGTTGCTGATGAACATAATGGCCTTTGTGGGGCCAGGCAGCAGGTGTTCTTTGCCTGCAAAGACCGTCAGGAAACGAGGCAGCACAAAGGTGATAAGAAATGTAACACAAACAACCGCCATGGTGGCGATAATTCCGGGATACACCATCGCACTGATCACCTGACTGCGTGTGTCCGCCTCCTGGTCCAGATACTCTGTCAACTGCTGAAGCATCGAACTCATCGAACCGGAAATTTCCGCGGCGGCGATCATGTTGATATACAAATTGCCGAACACATCGGGGTGTTCAGCCAGCGCCTGTGAAAAGCTCTGTCCGCTTTCGATACGGGATTTCAGGTCCAGTACGACATAGCGGAACTTTTCTTTATCGATCTGGCCGCCGACCGATTCCAGCGCGTCCTGCAAACTGATACCGGCGCGGATCATGACAGCCAGTTGGTTGGTGAAGTTGAGAATGTCTTTTCGGCTGGGGCCGAATTCAAACTTAA
>JBDLJN010000149.1:0-6493 GCA_039714335.1 Planctomycetota bacterium | reverse complement strand
CCCCGGACACTATTTTGATTGAAACGGAAGGCACCATCGAAGGCGTGATCAACCATGGACCGGTCGGAGAGAGTGGGTTCGGGTATGATCCGATTTTTTATATCCCTTCGCTTAACAAAACAGCCGCCCAACTTGAAAATCACGAAAAAAACAAAATCTCTCATCGCGGTAATGCCATTCGGCAATTCAAGCCCCTGCTTGAAAAACTGCTTAAGGCATGATTATCAACAGCAATCCTCCTCTCTTAGAGCCTATCCGTTTTTATTTGCAAAATGGAAAATCCTTGACATTTTTGGGCCGGGGTTGTTAAGTATCCTCTTATTCTGATGAAACAGGGTAAAAGAGAGAGTTATTGTGTAATTTTATAAGAATTGATTAATAAACGGGTAAAGGTGTTATGGCAAAGGCAGCAAAAGGAAAATCCCTGGTGATTGTTGAGTCGCCTGCAAAAGCAAAAACCATCAATAAATATCTCGGCAGCAATTTTGAGGTTAAAGCATCTATGGGGCATATCCGCGATCTGCCCTCCAAGGGAATCAATGTCGATATCGAAAATAATTTTGAACCGACCTATGATATCACGCCAGGCCGCAAGCGGATGGTCACGACACTGAAATCAGCCGCGAAAAAATGCGCAAATGTCTATCTGGCAACCGACCTTGACCGCGAGGGGGAGGCGATTGCCTGGCATTTAAAAGAAGTACTCGACCTCAAAGATGAAAACACATACCGGGTCGTGTTTAACGCGATCACTAAAAACGCGATCCAGAAAGCATTTGAGGATCCCGGCAAGTTGGATATGGACCGCGTGCTGGCCCAGCAGGCCCGCCGAATCCTGGACCGCATCGTGGGCTATCAGATCAGTCCGATCTTGTGGAAAAAGGTCGCTCGCGGCCTGAGTGCGGGACGCGTGCAATCGGTGGCGGTTAAGATCATCGTCGAACGTGAGCGTCAGATCAAGGCGTTTAACCCTGAAGAATATTGGCTGATCCCGGCGGTCTTTACGCCGGACATGCAGGTCGATCTGACCACCGACTGGCAGGCCTACCTCGATTCGGCACCGGACCCCGAAAAGGGCCGAACACTCGCTCAGCAGGATGCGTGGCTGGCCAAACACAACGCCTTCAAGGCCGACCTGATCGAAGTCAACGGCGAAAAATTCCACATTGACGATACCGAGCAGGCCCAGCAGGTGCTGGCAAATCTTAAGGATTCAAGCTATACGGTCTCTGATATTATTACCCGGCGGGTCAAATCCAAACCCGCCCCGCCGTTCATTACCTCGACGCTTCAGCAGGCCGCAGCCAACCGGATGGGATTCGCCGCCAAACGAACGATGCGCGTGGCCCAGCAACTGTATGAAGGCATCGACCTCGGCTCGATGGGCGCACTGGGTTTGATCACCTACATGCGTACCGACAGCACCCATCTGTCCGGTGAGGCGCTGAATGCGGCTCGGCACTATATCGAAACACAAATCGGCACCGACTATATCCCCGAAAAGCCCAATTTTTATTCCTCGAAAAAAGGCGCACAGGAAGCTCACGAAGCCATTCGCCCCACCGACCCGGACCTGACGCCAAACGATATCAAGCCGTTCCTGAACGAAGAACAGTTCAAGTTGTACGACCTGATCTGGAAACGGTTTATCGCCTGCCAGATGACCGCGGCCCAGTGGGACACGACACGTGTCGAGATTGACGGCAAAAAGGATGCTTTCTCCTGTCACTACCGCGCGACCGGCCGAGTGCAGGTGTTCGACGGGTTTACCCGCGTCTGGCAGACCACCGGCGAGGAGCCCCAGCTTCCGGCGTTGGAAACCGGCAACGTGTTAAACGCGGTCGATATCAAAGCCATCCAGCACTTTACCAAGCCGCCGGCCCGCTATACCGAGGCCTCACTGGTGAAGGCCCTGGAAAAAGAAGGTATCGGACGACCGAGCACCTATGCATCGATCATCTCGACGATTCAGGATCGTAAATACGTTGAGCAGCTCAGCCGGAAGTTCCACGCCACCGATCTGGGCGAAGTTGTCACCGACAAACTGGACGAATGTTTCCCGAAAGTCATGGATATCGCGTTTACCCGACACATGGAAGAGCAACTCGATAAGATCGAGGAGCAGCACCTGAACTGGGTGGATGTACTGAATGAATTTTACGGACCTTTCAAGGAAAACCTTGAAAAAGCCGCCGAAATCAAACACGCCAAGGCCGAAACGCAGCCCAGCGACTACACCTGCCCGGACTGCAGTGCACCGATGGTGTATCGCTTCGGCAAGAACGGACGGTTTTTGAGCTGTTCGAAATATCCGGACTGCAAATTCGCCAGCCCGTGCGACCGCGAGGGAAAAATGATCGAAAACGTCGAAAGCGAACATAAATGCCCCAATTGCAATAAGCCGCTGATTGAAAAGACCGGGCGTTTCGGGGCATTTCTGGGCTGTTCGGGATACCCGGAATGCAAGACCATCCTCAAAATGGACAAAGAGGGCAACCCCCTGCCGCCGGCGCCGCCGGCCGAACCGTCGGGGGTTCGCTGCTATAAGTGCAAGGACGGTGAACTGGTCATCCGGCAAAGCAAACGCGGGCCGTTTTTGGGATGCAATAAATTCCCGCGATGCCGAACCATCGTCAGCATGAAAAAACTCGACGAACTGAAAGCCCTGCAGGCGGAAGGCAAATGGCCGCCAAAAGATATTGAAGAAGGCAAGGCCATTGCATCCGTCAAAAAGGAACCTAAAAAAACAAAGAAGAAGGCTACAAAGAAAAAGACCGCGAAGAAGAAAGTGACGAAAAAGGCCGAAAAGTAAGGTTGGCACTATGGCTAAACTGAGTAATAATCAAAACGACAATGTCAAGGCGGATATGTTCGAAACCGTTGAACCTATCGGCAAACGCATCCTGATACGTAAGGATGAGGACAAAAAGCAAACCAAGGGTGGAATTCAATTGCCCGACAATATTGAGATACCAACTATCACCGGCCGAATTGTCTCGGTTTCAGCGGAAGTTGAAATGTCCAGTGAAGTCCCGCTGAAACAATATGACAAAGTGCTGTTCAACCCCAAAGGGGCCATCCCTGTCGATTTTGAAGGGGACAACCGGCTGTTCGTTGTGGAAGTTGAAAATGTTGTCGCTGTTTTTCGTAAATCGTAGCCGAACCGACAATGTAATGTCAGGTCAATGACACAAAAAAAGAATACGGCCGAACACCATATGCGTTCCGCCGTATTTCAACACCTCCTCCGGTGCCAATCTCCGTTTTTTCCTTGGACACTTCTATAAAGTTATCCTATCAGTTCAGTGCTGCCATTTCGGAGACTTATCGGGGAGGCAGTTATTTATTCATTTACTATTTTCTCGTTTTCTTCAAAAGGATAACAGAGCCAAGCCCCAGCAAAAGAACGGTCGCAGGCTCTGGTATTTCCTCATCACCGGGCGCAGGGGTGTCATCGTCATCGGGCGTTGGAGTCGGACTGACAGAAGCCGAAGGCTGAACAGGGTTGTAACCTCGCAGGCCGCCCGAACTGGATTGGCCACCGGTCATGCCGCCCTCTGGCAACTTTTCATCATAGACTTTTTTGGCAAAGACCGCCACGACCAGTTTGGGGGAATCGATGGACACGGTGGTATCGGTCCCGCTGGTCGAAGATACATCGCCGAGCCAATACAGAAAACGATAGCCCTGCTTTGGCACTGCGGACAGCGCAACGGTCTCTCCGACGGGCACCTTATGAACGCCTAATCCGGGCGTTACCGTACCGGCATCCGGCGGGCTGGACTGGATCAACAAAGCATATCCATCACCGGAAGCCTGTGCCGCCACCGACACGAACAACACAACCGTCAAAGCTAACAGATGATATACGCCATTTTTACACATATAGTTCCTCATTTTACTTTCCTCCAAAATGAGTTGTTAATTTATAGGCATAAACACAATCGGTATCGCCGGTGCATCCTGTCCATTCCTGGTAATGTGTGCCCAGGGTTGTCGGCAGTACAGACGGAACATCTCCCGCCTGCACAGCTGAAGCCAATGGCAATAAGGTCATAAATGCAAAAAACATCTTTGTCACTACGATCTCCGAATATCCCAAACAAAAAAGTATAGACTCAAAGCACAATAAACTTTCTGACTGGTAAAAGGGGCTCGGCTCGGTGAAGTCATTTAGAGCACTGAACAGCTTTTACGATCCAAAAAGGACTTTGTACTTCCCAAAAGAGCAATTCATTCGCCTCACGGCTCAATCAATCCAACTCTCCTGCTGCATCGAAATCGTGCCTGCACGCACGCTTCGACACACTCTATCCTTGTCCTCATAAAAGTCTTGTCCAGCACCTCTCGTGCAAATTCAGAAATGAAGTTTTTTTGATGTGCAATGCCAATCAAAAAAAACTTCCTGTGTTACCATAAGATCCAGATCTCAAAACCAATCTCTCCGAACCTTACTCCTCACAGCAAGTCTTTCCAACTGCTCCGTAAAAAATATGCTATGAAACAGACAAAAAATCCATCCCATAAAAAGGCGTAACTGCTATCTTCCAACTCCCCCAAGAGCTTGATAGTAGCATTAAAGCAAAGTTACGCCGTTAAGTCAAGAAAAAAATAGTCTTTTTTTCTTTTTCTCCACAATCTCCCAAAAGCACAAACCTGTGCCGCACTAATCAACGAGTCATAGATCCCGTTTGCGGGCTCCGGAAACGTCTTTCCCCTGCAGGTATCGTCCTATATTTCGTATCGCCTGGCGAAGGCGATTTTCATTCTCCACCAGGGAAATACGCATGTAATACTCACCATTCTCACCGAACGCCCGGCCCGGAGAGATGACAACATTGGCTTTTTCCAACAGTTCCATCGCAAAATCAATGCTGCCCTTGCCTTTAGAATGCGCCTCGGGAACACGCGTCCAGACGAACATCGACGCCCGCGGCACCTCGACCTCCCAGCCGATCCGCTTCAGCCCTTCGCACACGACATCTCTGCGGGCCTGATATTTTGCGTTCTGCTCTTTAATCGCATCATCGCAATGCCGCATCGCGATGATACTCGCGATCTGGATCGGCTGAAAAATCCCATAATCATAATACCCCTTAACCGTCGCCAAGGCATTAAGCATTTCTTTATTGCCGGCGGCAAAACCAATCCGAAATCCCGCCATACCGTAGGGTTTGCTCATCGTTGTAAACTCAATGCCAACATCCTTGGCACCGGCCGCGGATAGAAAACTGGGCGGCCTGTAATCATCAAAAGCCGTCTCGCCATACGCAAAATCATGAATTACCGTAATATTAAACCGCTTGGCCAAGGCCACCACCGTTTCAAAAAAGCCCGGATCCACCGTCATTGCCGTGGGATTGTGGGGATAGTTCAAGATCAGCAGTTTCGGCTTTGGAAACAGGTGTTCACAAACATATGAAACAGTATCCAGAAACTTCTGGTCGTTGCCCAGCGGAACCGTGATCACATTGCCGCCTGCCAACGCAACGCCGTAGATATGTATCGGAAATGCCGGATCCGGCACAACCGCTGTATCGCCCGGGCCAAGCATGGCCAGGCACATATGACTAAAACCCTCTTTGGAGCCGATACAGGCCAGAACCTCCGTATCGGGGTCCAGCGACACGCCCCACTTCCGTTCGTATTTCAGCGCCATCTCCCGGCGGAGATTGTAAATCCCCTTGGATGCACTGTAACGGTGGTTGCGCGGGTCTCGAGCCGCCTCACAGAGCTTGTCGATCACCGTATCCGGCGCCCCGTCCATCGGGTTGCCCATTCCAAGGTCAATAATATCGATGTCCTGTCGGCGTTTTTCCAGTTTCAGCGCATTGAGCTGTCCAAACAGGTACGGCGGTAACCGTTTGATCCTCGAAGCAGTTTCAACTTTAAATTCCGGCATACGCTTTATGTTTCCTTTGTTTCCCGTAAATTTGTCTGCATTATCGCAAATCACCTCAGAAAAGCAAGTGTCTTGTAGTTCATCGGCTTTTGCTGCTGACAATCATAAAATTGGCTTTGATTGGGTTCGTTTTTTGCTCTGCAGCTCATCGGCCATAGCTCTTAGTTCTTAGAATAAAAGAGGTTACCGTGTTTCCGCAGACTCGGAAATTGGGTTTGCCTGTCATCTTTTTACGTTGCACCAGAAAACACGGACCTCGCTAACTAAAGTATAGAAAACCATTGACCGACTTGCTCTCCTTCTTTTTTAATTTATACCCCCATTTCTTAATTATTTTTCCATATTACAGCAGAAGTTTGATTGGCGGCAAACGTTTGATTCAAGAAGCGGTTTCTATCTTAAATTCCGGCATATTTTTCCCTATAATCTTCAGAAAACTCCCCGCATTATCCCATATTACCCCAAAAAAGCAACTCCATTTTTGTATGCTCGTATTGCCCCGGGCTAGGTTATGTATGCCCTTCGGGCAATTTCAGATTGAAGAATCGAGAATTGAGAATAATTCGACCCCTACAGGGTCGGTGGGGATAT
>JBDLJN010000148.1:0-6529 GCA_039714335.1 Planctomycetota bacterium | reverse complement strand
CTCCCGCATTGCCGTTATAAATATCCCAGCAGAATTTTCCGGATGTATCAGGACACTCTTGGAATACATGTCCTGCGGAACTTACCACGACGGTTCCCTGTCCCCCATCAGGAACAAAGACCCCGTCTACACCCTCGGGGGTTTCCATGGCAACATAATTACCGCTTCCGCGAACAGGAACTCCGTTTCGACAGACAAAGCCATCCTGCATCTTTCCCGTATCAGGATTCACTGAAACGCCCCATCTGCCTGTTCCGAATCCGTTACCGCCGCCGACAATATCGGCCAGATCGATTTCCATCTGACCCCGCCAGACAGAACCGTCCTGGGAAGACACATCGCGGACAAACGCAACTTTCTGTATCGGAACACTTTTCAGCTGACCACTCTTTGCATCAAAACGAACCGCAACATCTTCCTGAAGCACTTGGCTGATTTTATCATTATTCTTAGAACCGGCAAATAATTGGACCTTGCCTTTGATGACATGAAGTTCTGACGACCCGTCAATCTCAGCTTTCACACCAAATTCCGTCCCCAGGTCAACAAACCGACTGTTTTGAGTTTCAACACTGAACCCTAAACCCGATTCAGAAACCCGGCTGAATAAACGCCCGTATTCAAGATAAACCCCCGACCTTTCGATTTCGAATTTCGCCGGCGATTCAATGAGCACCTCAACACCCTCATCATAGAGAATCTTGACAATGCCTTTTTCCAGCACATAGGGGGACTCATTGGTCCATAAACGACTGCCGCTGGCCAAAGCCGGATGTGATTGGCCCCATTGTACATTCATCTGGTCAGCCAGCGTGGCCACCTCAACACTGTATTGCTTGGCGGGGGCAAACTTCAGGAATAAAACCACAAAAAGTATCGCCGCGGCACTCGTGATAAGCGTAAAAAGATTGAATTTACTTATTTTTCGCTTTTCGCGCGGCGGATAAACCACCTTCTGGATCAACTCCCGCTGCGGCTGTTCTTTTGGAATCTCAACCGCGGGAGCTATTTTTTCTGCATCAGCCAAAGCAGACCACAACTCCAGATCAAATTCGTCGGAGACCCCAAAAAGCGAATTGTCCATCTCAATAATCGAATTGACCTCATGCTTTATCGCAACATAATCATTAATAAATTGGCAATAGTATTTCACGGCTTCAGGTCCGGAAGCCAACCAACCGTTAATATAGCCAACACCCTCATCGCCGAGAACCCCCTCGGCCAAAAGGTATAACATGTCGTCAACTTTAATGTTGTCTTTCTTATGCATCATGACGCCTGAACCATTGAAAGATTAATACATTTTCTAAGAACACCAAAAATCTTTGTCAGTTTTCGGTAGATGACTCCCGTGGAAACGCCTTTTCGCTGGGCAATTTGTTCAACAGAAACATTTTGCTGGTATCTCAAAGACAGCAGCGAACGATTCATGCGGTCTAACTTATACAGACAACCTCTGAGAACTTGAATACGCTCATTAATACCTCCGGACTCTGCCTCGGCTATATCAGCAATACCCTGAAGCATTTCAGGACTTAATCGCCGCTTATATTTCTTGTTTTTTCGCAAATAATCAAAAACTTGATATTTGGCAATAGAAACGGCCCACGCTCCAAAATTTGTGCCCTCTTGATATTGATCAAATTTGTCCCACAACAATGCCGATGTTTCTTGAAATATTTCATCCGCATCATGATTACTCTGAACAAGCATCATAATGAAAGAATACAACCGAGGCTGAACCTTGGAGTATAAGTCCAAAAAACGACGATGGGAATTAGTTGGTCGCTTAGTCAAATTAAGTTCCTCGTATAGGCACTGTCTATAAATAAGATACGCGTCATTCTTCAAATAATTCTGATAAAAACTGTTTTTTTTAAAAAACACCTATAACTATATGTAGGCAATGGGCTTACAATCGTTCTAGTTCCGGCCACTTCGCGATATTACAACTCCTGATTCTGAAGCGATAAACGAATGACGGACATTTGGTAAGGGCTTTTGAGGACAGTTTAATGGCAGTGGCCCAGTCTAAAACAATAAACAATACCACTACTGTCCGGTTGTTGAATTTTAATTTTCTTATAAGCTTATAGATCACAATATGTTATCCAATAAAACAACGACAAACGATTTGAATTTGCCTGCAGCATTTAGGCCATTTCCTCATAAAGGAACGGCTAATGAATACAGGACGAACCCTGTTGTGTTTAGAGCCTATCCGAATAACCTGTCCTATTGCGGGCGGCTGCAAAGCCCGATGCCGGCGTTGTCGGGCCAAAATCGTCCTCGACGCAGCTTTGGCTGCGCCTGCGGGGATTTCGCCCCGCCGCCTTGGCCTCGAACTTTTCGCTCGACCTCATAACGACCCGGTTATTCGGATAGGCTCTTAGTATGGGATTTGACGAAACTCTGAGAGGGGAATTATACTTGACGCTGATTAAAAAATAGTATCAATTAAGTTTGGTTCAAGGAGAAAAAACAGGACACCCGTAAGTCGTTTACTGAAACAACTTACGGGTGATTAGCCCCAAGGGGACTCGAACCCCTGTCGCCGGGTTGAAAACCCGGTGTCCTAGGCCTCTAGACGATGGGGCCTGAAAATCGTTATTCCATGCTGATGGCTTCAACCGGGCATTCGTCAACGCAAACACCACAGTCAACACAATTGGCCACAATGATTACTGCCTTGCCATCCTGCATCTCAATTGCTTCGCTTGGGCAACTATCAACACATGCACCACAACCTGTGCAGACACCGCTATCTACTTTTGCCGGCATTTTTCATTCCTTTCATATGGTTAGTGATTCACTACTTACACAAACAGGTTGGGAAGTTTACATAAATTTGGGAGGCAAAACAACAATTTTTTTAGTTTTTTTGAAAAAATAAATCCGACAAATCGCACTTTTTGCCCGAAAAAGAAGCCCCCATGAGTTGTCGACTAAAAAGAACGCCTATTCTGTTGATTTCGCGGCCGATTCAGCAACTTCCGGCTGCCGTGCTCCGAGCGCAAATGCCATACGCCGATTAATGGGATGAGCATCATGCTGGCCGTTCCAATCGAGCACCTTCTGAAAAGATTCCGGGTGGGCTTTCGCTAATAGATACATCGCCATCAAGCGAACGGGCCATTTTTCATGATTCAGACTTTCCGAAACTTCAGAGACAACCCCCTTCTCAGATGAAATCGACAGAGAAAAGAGGCAATCTAAGGCGTACACCCGAATCTTCCAGTCATCATCGACAAGTATCTTACGGACAGCGTCTACTAATAACGCCGGTTCAATCTGAACGTGCTCATAATCAGCGTGACTCAGACTGAAGGTTTTTTGTTCAGCAAGAAGCCCCGTAAACAAGGAAGCTACCTGATATTTTTGACCGGATTGCCCTTTCGACAAAACATCCAAACGCTGCAATAAAAAATTGCGAGAGAGTGTAACTGCCTTTCGACGAATTTCGGCATGGATGGGTTCAGTATTTACTATTCGACTGCCTATTTTCCCCGACGGCGAAACCACCGGATCTAAATAGGCCGTAAAGTGGACCGCCACTTCTGCCTGCGGATATGTCATCAACAGCTTTCGAAGTTTTCCGCAATTAAGGTCCAATGGAATGGAAAAGTGTTCGCCCGGCAAAATGGGCTTAGAGGGTCGAAAACGCATCGTAAGCAGATTCGGGACTTTGACATTAATGTCCCCTTCAAGGGCGGCATCAATGCGAATATGGCCTTGAAGCATACCATCATCTGATATAACCAGAGCCTCCGAAGACGTGTTTTCGATCACAAGCCGCGGCAGAAACCGGGCTCCATATAAGAAATCAGAACCATTAAACAGGAGCTTCGCTGAATATCGTCTGGATGGAACCATAAACTCAGGCACAACGCGGCCTCGATATTGTTGTGCTAAGCCCTGCTGGATTGTGTCCGAGTCAACAGCAGGAATATAATCCGATTCCGAGTCCTTGAGAAGCCCCATCGCCTTTTCCGCAACAAAGGACTCCGGTGACATCTCAATAACCGCACGCAGTGTCTCCAGGGCCGCTTGTTTCTGCTCCTGTGAAAGCTCGATCATTGCCGTGGTCAGCAACGCAATCTGGGTATTCGAGGATTCTACGTATTGCTGTGCAAGATCGTGTTGGCCGTTCAACACCAGAGAGTAAGCAAACATCTCCTTGACACCCTTTCGATCGGGAGATTCCTGAAAAGCTTGATTACCCCATGCAAGGGCTTTTTCCGGCTCTTCCTGAATAAAACTATAATACCACGCCAGATGCTCCGGATAGGTTGATTTTGACCCGTTCTCCGCGGACAAAAGCGTTTCCGCTTTCTGAACCGCGGACTCAAGCAAATGCTCGCCCTTGTCTGCCTGTCCCAATTTGATCAGAACTTTGCCGGCAACAACTTCAAGCACCAGGTCAAGCCGGTCGGGATCGCGATAAACCTCTGCAATCTCCAGGCACTTTCTTTCCATGCGGTCACCGCGGTAACAACTCAGCAGCCATCCATGGATAACTTCTTCGGGCAATGCCAAATCAGAATGCAACAACTGATGGGCCTGAGCGATATATTTATAGGCGTCGGATGCGGCCTTATAAAGTCGAAACCGTAACAGCATATCAGCATATCGAAGTGCCGAATCCAAATCATAAGGATTCACTTCAAGGGCTCTGCGAAGTTGCAGGAGATGGAGCATCGTCTCAGGAGAATCCCCCCGGGCGGCCGACAGTTCCAAAAGTTTGGAATAAGCCAGTTGGTTGTAAGCATTCAACCGATACGCGCCGACAAAATAGTTTTCCGCCGTTTGCATATCTGCTTTTTCGACAGCAAGCAACCCCAGTTGTGTCGCCAGATCAGAGGCAAACACGGGATTAACGGAAGAATACTCCCGGAGCAGTTTCTCAAGCAGAACCTCACGGTCAATACGCGTATTGATCTGTTCCAGTATGCAACGCAGTCCTGCGGAAGCAACCTCCAAATCTGACCGGGAATCAAGATAGCGACCCAGGGCCCAAGTCAGATTGTTTGTATAATCATCGCCACTGCGACAACTGCCCGCCCCAATACGGAGCATTTGTTCAGGAATGAAATCTGAGGAGGAATTCAAAGATGCGGCCGCTGACAAAAATGCCATCGCCTGTTCGGCCCGCATTGAATCCAGCGGATCTTCCTGATAAACTTCATAAGCCTGTTTAACAAAAAGTGCCGCTATGCTTTCTGAGAACAGACTTTCCGTGTTCAATGCAGGTGATGTAGAAACACAAATATATAATACACTGCAGATAATAATTAAGGCACGGCCCTGCTGTCTAACCATGGATTCTCCAAAATTGACTCAGAAATATCTATTTACATCACATAAATCGGCTATTGCATGTGGTAGCTAAACCTAAAAACACGTGGAACAGCTAATTTCTTGTAGTCATTGAGGTCCATCCGGATAGCTAATTCGTGGGTTTCGGCCTGAAAAATGATAAAAGAGTCATCTTCAAGCGTCGCATCCATTACTGTTTCAAGACCATAAAGATCTCCAAATGGCGGTTCAGCTCCTAACGCACAGTCGCCAAACAGGCGCGTCATTTCCTCCTCGTCGGCCAACTGAACATGCCCAACCCCCAGTTCGCTTTTGAGCGTATCCATGTCAATTTTACAGCATGCCGGAAGCACGCATAAATAATACGTCTCATCTGCTTTCACAACGACGGGTTTGGCGACATTCATCCCCGGCACATGCTCTTCCGCGGCCATTTGTTGTGCTGTAAACGTCGGTCGATGCTGGCTCATTTCATAATGGACACCCTTGGAATCCAGAAATTCGATCACTTTCATAAGACACCTCCGAATCTGTCTAATAGAACGTTGGAATATAGCCACTACATGCTATTATACCCCGATACGCTGGCCCCGTCAATTCTCACAGTGCGGTGTTTTTTGTTTTCTGTGTCCGACCAACAGCACCAGCATCTCGCTTTTCAAAACAACCGAAACACCAGTATACACCCCGGCACAGACGACAACCAACACGCCCACTCGAAACAGATCATATTTCAAAGAAAGCGGCATATTCGACAATAGTTTTACAACTCCGAATCCGGCAGCCGCCATCACTCCGGTAGCACAGGCGGTCTTGAGGATCGTCTTCCGCAGGCCTTTGGTCATCTCGACCGGATGCTTCTTTTTCAGCACCGCCATTAGGACGACCACCTGCAGATATGAACAAATCGCCGTTGACAATGCCAGTCCCCCCGTTCCAAGCGGCCAGATCAGGATCAGGTTCAACACTATGTTCGTCAGCACAGCCCCTACCGCGGTAATCGCCGGAACTTTAGAATTTTGAGTCGAATAAAACGCCCGTGTCAATATTTGCTGTCCAAAAAATCCGCACAACCCGATCGCGTAAAATGACAACGTCCATGCCGTACTGCCGGTGTCCGCCGCCGTAAACCGTCCATGCTCAAATAATACGGCGATGATCGGGCGTCCAACC
This sequence comes from Planctomycetota bacterium, assembly GCA_039714335.1. Taxonomy (GTDB): domain Bacteria; phylum Planctomycetota; class Phycisphaerae; order Sedimentisphaerales; family Anaerohalosphaeraceae; genus 4572-13. The sequence goes on along the minus strand of JBDLJN010000148.1, from coordinate 40 downwards.
AGGATTAAACCCACTGTCGCCGGAACCGCGACGAAAATCG
>JBDLJN010000147.1:0-6609 GCA_039714335.1 Planctomycetota bacterium | reverse complement strand
AAGAAGTTAGGAGAGGTGGCCGAGCGGCTTAAGGCAACGGTTTGCTAAACCGTCGTATCTCTAATAGGGGTACCGGGGGTTCGAATCCCCCCCTCTCCGCTTTTTTATGCGCTGTGCTCATCGGGTTCCTTTTTCTCGATTTTATCCCCAATCCCGCGTTTTGACCCCATTGCAGCCGAAAAATATCTCTGCCATTGCAAATTGCCTCCATTTTTGGTATAAATCTGCCTTATGGATAAGGATGTCATAATAGGTATTATTTTGACGGCGGGTGCTTTATCGACGGTGATCATTATGACGTTGCTGTCAAGGGCTTCGATTGAGCGGATTGCCTCTGACGGCTGTCGGACTGCACGCCAAATGCTTAAGGGCAGGAATAATGGCAAATAGCCCCGGCTCTTCTTCCAGTCCCACCCCGGAACTTTCACGCGAACTGTCGCTGTTCCATGTGACCATGATGGGTCTGGGCATGATGATCGGTGCCGGCGTCTTTCTCGGTATGGGCATTTCCATCGGCGAAGCGGGCCCCGGCGGTGTGGTGCTGACCTTCGCCCTCAACGGATTGCTGGCGATGCTGACCGCCATGAGTTTTGCCGAGTTAAGCTCGGCCATTCCCCGCGCCGGCGGGGCGTACAACTTCGCACGCATCGGCTTCGGTCGGGGCACCAGCTTTCTGGCTGGCTGGATGGAATGGTTCGCCTCCTCAGTCGCCGGCAGCATGTACGCCCTGACCTTTGCCATCTACACCGTCCGTTTCGCAGGGGATCTGGGCTGGCTGAACGGCTTATACAAATTATTTAATGTAACCGCAGGTTCCGAGCAGGCACTACCTGTCGAGGCAAACATAGTAAAGGTCGTTGCGATAATAACTGCCTTTACATTTATCTACATCAACTTCCGGGGTTCTTCCGAGACAGGAAAGATCGGCGCTATCATTACGATGGGCCAGACGATCTTCGTAGTAACCATCGGAGTCGTCGGCGTAATAACGGTAATAAAAGATCCTTCCCGCTTGGAAAACTTCAGGCCATTCATGCCCGAAGGGTGGGGAAAGATACTTGTGACAATGGGCTTTACATATGTGGCATTTGAGGGTTACGAAGTGATCGCCCAAGCCGGTGACGAGGCGATAGACCCTCGCCGCAATCTGCCAAAGGCAATGATATACTCGGTCTGCATCGTAACGGTGATTTACATCTTAGTGGCTTTTGCAACTGTTGTTTCTGTTAAAAGTGGTACACAGGGCGTAGAAGGACCGGCATGGAAGTTTGTTGGTTCCTTTGGCGAAGAGGGATTCGGCGAAGCCGTCGCCCGCATGATAGCCTATAAAAATATCGGAAACATCATCCTGACTTTGGCGGTGATCTTTTCATCGACATCGGCACTTAACGCGACGGTATACTCGGCGACTCGTGCGTCTTACGCACTTGGCAGAGACAGCATGCTGCCGAAATTGTTCTCTCTGATACATAAGAAAACCAATACTCCGTACGGGGCACTTATAGCCACAGGTGGTATTGTATTTGCCGTAATGACGTTGCTGCCGACCGAGCAGGTTGTTTACAGTGCAAGCATTATGTTCCTGTTCCTGTTCTTTATGGTTAACATATGTGTCATCAAAATCCGCCGTTCGATGGCCGACGAACTGACATATGGTTTTCTGATGCCGCTATTCCCGCTGTTTCCGATACTTGCGATAGTTGGCCAGATAGTGCTTGCCTTTTTCTTTGGCCACAGCAGCCCTCTTGCTTGGAAAATAGCTTCAGTCTGGATTGTCACAGGCATTATTATCTACTGGTCTTACGCACGCTCACGCGTGACAATCACCGAAGACGAAATCCTTGTGATCGAAGAGCAAAGGCACCATGAACAGCCGCTCAAGGGAAAATATCCGATCATGGTTGCTGTTGCCAATCCCGATAACGCCAGCCAGTTGATACAAAGCACCTACCGTTTGTGCGGAGCTAAAGATGCGCACTTGGAGCTGATCCACATGGTGCAAGTTCCTGACCAGGTCTCATTGCACGACGCTGAGAAATATATCCACACCGGCAAAGAAGGACTTTACGAGGTGATGCTTTCATTGGCGCTGCACTTTCCGATCAGCACGACGATACGTTATTGTCGCAATATCGCGCGCGGCATCGTCTCTGCCATCCGCGAAAAGAAAACCAGGATGCTTGTTCTCGGCTGGCATGGAGTTGAGCATCATACGATTTTTAACCTTGGCTCAAAGATCGATCCGATCATCGAGCAATCGCCCTGTAATGTCGTGGTCCTGAAAGGCTGTGGCGGAAATAAGGTCTTTAAAAGTGCATTGGTGCCGATCGCCGGCGGCCCCAACGGGGCACTGGCGTTAGAAATCGCCTCGATTCTGACAAGACTCGACGAAGGAACGGTAACTGCTTTTAGCGTTGACACCGGCGGCGGTGCGGTTGACTTCGATCAGTTCATCGGAGCCAATTCAAAGAAGTTCGACATCCCCCGTGAGAACCTGAAGACAAAAACCGTCAAGGCAAAATCGGCGATCAAGGCCATCCTTGCAGAAGCTAAAAATCATGACCTGGTTGTACTGGGAGCCACCCAGAAACCGCTGCTGGCTCAGATGGGCCGGATGTCGCTGCCGGAAAAGATTGCTTACAGGAGTCCCAAGCCGGTCGTCATGGTCAAAAGCGACATCGGCGTTCGTTCGTGGATTCGCAGATGGATATAATGTTGAGCAATATGGCTGACGTACGATTATTTGCTTGCATTTTCCGGCGATTCTGTATTCAATATGGTGACTCGTAAAATAGCTTAGAAACGAAAATTGAAACCATTTAACATAGGAGAAGACGAAATGACAACAAAACTCATTCTTATCGCGGTCTTATTGACGACGCTCGTTCTGATGCCGGGTTGCAGCAAAAAGGATCCCCCCCAGCCGCCGGAACCAACCCAGACGGAGGGAAGTACGCAGGACGCTGCACCCGACACAACCGCATCCGCAATTGAAAAGGTGAAGGAATCCTTCACCATGGATGTCGATCTGGAAAAGACCGTGGATGATCTCAAGGCCGAGGCTGCGAAGATGGACGTCGAGAGCTTGAAGGAAGTCGCAACCAAGTATAAAACGGTGATCACCGAAAAAGAGGCCGAACTCAAGACGTTGATGGATAAGTTATCAGCGGTTCCGCTGACGGAAAAAATGGGCGAAGAGGCCCAGGCACTGACGGGCGAGATTAAGACGATAAGCGATGCGGTCACTGCTCTCCAGGAACGGTTTGGAGTTTATGTCGATGCGCTTACTGAAAAGGGTGTGGATGTGAAAGCGCTGTTCGGCTAAAATCAGTTGAAGCAATAAACTCAATAAAGGCCCGGGCAGCTAATGCCGCGGGCCTTTTTTGATGGTTTTCAGGTGTTATGAAGTTGGTGCATTGATCATATGGACATCCCGCTGTGGGAATGGAATCGTCAGGCCGTTGGCTTCCAGAGCATATTTGACCTTTTCCATGACGCCGAAGTAAACATCCCAGTAGTCAGCGGCTTTAACCCACGGCCGCACCGCATAATTGACACTGCTGTCGGCCAGTTCCAAGACACCTACGAAAGGAGCAGGATCGTCCAGCACGAGCGGATCAGCTTTCAGCACTTCCATCATGACCTCTTTGGCCTTTTTGATGTCATCCTCATACGAAACACCAATAACCAGATCGACGCGGCGGGTTCCGTTGACGGTGTAGTTTTTGATGTTGCCGCCGGTAACCTGTGAATTGGGGACAATGATTCGGATATTGTCCGGGCCGGAAATAATCGTGTTGAAAATCGCAATTTCTTTGACGGTTCCGGTCGCACCGCCCACTTCGACAAAATCACCAACCTTAATGGGCTTGAAAATAATCATCAATACGCCGGCTGCAAAGTTGGACAGCGACCCCTGCAGCGCTAAGCCAACAGCCAAACCGGCCGCACCTAAGATTACTGCGGCTGAAGCTGTGTCTACTCCCAACGCATTTAACGCGGAAATAATCACAAACGCCAGGAGGCCGGTATAAAGCAAATTTCTTACAAATCGACTCAGGGTGTGGTCGATTTTCGCCTTATCCATCGCTTTAAGAACTAGGCTGGCAAGCAGATTTGCAATCCATCGTCCAATAAAGAATATCGCCGCTGCTTTCAGCACATTCAGCAGTAACTGAACGCCGTTTTCGGCAAGGTATTCTGTTATCTTTTCATAGGCACGGACCGCTGACCCGTGCGGGTCCTGCATGTCCAGGAGCGTTTCTGAATCCGCAGGTGCTTCTGCTGTGGCTGCTTCTGCAACGGTTGTTTCTGCGGGTGTGACTTCGCCGGCTCCATCGGCGGCAAATACACTAAATCCCAATGCAAAAATAATTAGTAAAATCCATAGTTTTTTCATTCGAGTCTCTCCTGATCTTATATAGTGAATGAGGGTATAGGGGTGGAATCAATATGTTTATTGAGGTGGGCTTTTATTTTGACTTTTATATAGTATTATCAATCTTCTCCCTTTCTTGAAGACCGTTCCGGATTTCTATCTCCACAGGATATAATATCATATGTTACGTTTGAAAATCCGTCTTGGGAAGAACTTTTTTGGAAATATGAAAAATCGATAAGTTAAATGTTCGGCTTGAAATCTTCCGGTCAAACGCTGTGCAGTTTCAGCTAAGCGGTTCGGTGTGATGTTGTAACTATCACACAGGTAACGGGTTAGCGAATAGTGTCAGGGGAGCGGTTTTGGCGACTTTTACGTTTACGCATTGACCCGTCAGTGATTCCGGACCGTTGAAGACCACGATATAATCGTGTGCGGTGCGGCCGATGAGTTGGGGGTTGTTCTGGTTTTCGGCTTTGTTCAAATGCGGTTTTTTGCTGGGACCTTCGACCAGCACCTCCAGTGTTTGTCCCAAAAAGCGTTTGTTATCTTCCTCGGCGATCTCACTGATGACCTCCAGCAACTTGACATTGCGCTGCTGTTTGACTTCGGGCCGAATGCTGTCTTCGAGCTTCTTCTCTGAATGCGTACCGGGGCGGGGGGAATATTTAAAGACGAAGGCGTTTTTGTATCGTACCCGCCGGACTAAATTTACGGTCTGTTCAAAATCGGCATCTGTCTCACCGGGGAAGCCCACGATGAAATCGCCGGCGATGGCGATATCCGGTACGATCGCACGGGCGGTGTCCATCAGGTCGATGTATTCAGCGGCGGTATAGCCGCGATTCATCGCCTTGAGCATACGGTCCGAGCCGCTCTGTGCTGGAATGTGCAGATAGGGGCAGACCTTGGGATTATCCGCCATGGCCTTTAAGATTTCCGCATCGAACCGGCCCGGATGGCTGGTGATGAACCGTACCCAATGGACGGCGTCGATCTGGCTTACCATATCCAAGAGGTCGGCCAGTGTGTAGGTCTTATCACCAGCCGTGTACTGATAAGAATTGACGGTCTGGCCGAGCAGGGTGATTTGCTGAATACCCTGGTCGGCGAGTTTTTTGGCCTGTTCGACGATTGCTTCCGGCGGGCGGGATACTTCCGGCCCGCGAACATACGGTACTATGCAGTAGGTGCAGAAGTTGTTGCAGCCCCGCATGGCCCGGATAAATGCCTGGGATTTAATGTGGTTGGCATCGGTGTCATAGGCGATCTCGAAATCGTCCAGTTTGTGGCTGTCTTCGATGACTTCGGCGCTGGTAATTGGCTGGCGGATCTTCTCGGTTACTGACAGATGCTTGTCATGGTCGGCAATGCCCTGTTCGATCAGTGCGGGCACCTCGTGCAGTTGGGCCGGGCCGGCGACGATATCGACCGCCTCATGCGCCAGCAGGTCATCCCCCAGCCGCTGAGCCATGCAGCCGATGACGGCCACCAGCAGGACGGGTTTGCTCTTTTTCAGATGCTTGATGTGGCCCAAGTTGGAAAACACCCGCTCCTCGGCATGTTCCCGTACCGAGCAGGTGTTGATGACGATGACATCGGCTTCGGTCGCCTTGTCGGTCAGGGCGTATCCCTGCTCGGTCAGCGCACTGACCACCAGCGACGAATCAAGCTTGTTCATCTGGCAGCCGAAACTCTTAAGATGGATTTTCCGCATTGGCATAGACAGGGCAGTGTACCGAAAATCGCTGATTAAATCCAGTGTAGAAATTGGGTTTGTTTGGGTTCGTTTTGACAGGCAGAAGGCAACAGGCAATAGGCATTAGTCTTGTTGGTAAAACGGCTTACGCCGTTTTGACTAACTTTGAAATTGGGTTCGTTTGTCATAAAAAGCAACCGCGGATTTCGCAGGTTAAAGACAGAAAATAACCACGGAATGCACAGAATGACACGGAAGAAATCGTTGAATTCATTGGGTTGGCTCCTTCATTTTTTCCTTCATATTGTTATGCTCGGTTCTAATATATTCAATTTTGAGTATTTTAGCAAAAATTAGATAAATTGCAAACTTTTTTCGGTTTTTTCTGCGATTTTTAAAGAGTTGATAAATACAAAAGGTGACACCCTAACGGAACCCTGTCTTCATTAATCGGCTCAAATCACCATGTCCTATATCTTTCAATCGCCAATTCAAATCAGATCAGTTATCTATTGTTTCTCCTGTGTCATTT
>JBDLJN010000146.1:0-6650 GCA_039714335.1 Planctomycetota bacterium | reverse complement strand
CGCAACGATTAAGTTGACTTGGTATAAAGCTATTTCTGCGCGATCGCAATACGGTCGTTATTGGCGAAGTCTTTTTCGATGGTGATAGTTTTAAAGACGCCGCTGTTTTCAAGCAGTTCACGAATCGCCGGGCCCTGAGCGTAGCCGATCTCCATCATCAGCACTCCGTCCGGTTTTAGGAAATCATCGACATTTTCCAGAATCCGTTTATACACATCCAGCCCATCCGCTCCGGCCAGCAGCGCATTGGCGGGTTCATACTCCTTGACGTTTTTGTCCAGCGCTGCGTATTCGGCCTCGCTCACATACGGCGGATTCGACACGATCAGGTCAAACCGCGCCGCGTCCAGCCCTTCAATGATCGGGTCGAACAGATCCCCGCACAACACCTTGACCCGCTCAGTGAGTTTGAGCTTTTCCATATTCTCAGCTGCCACTTTCAGCGCCGCATCGGAGAGATCCGTGGCAACGATTTTTGAATCCTCCACATTCTTTGCGATCGCTGCGGCGATGCAGCCCGACCCCGTACACAAATCCAGCACATGCTGCGTTCCCTCACGCTCCCGCAAAAAGTGCACCGCTTTCTCGACCAGGCCTTCGGTCTCCGGTCGCGGGATCAAACAGTCCGGCGTAATCGTCAGCGGCAGCGAATAAAACTCGCACCGCCCCACCAAATACGCGATCGGTTCCTGCTCACCGGCCCGCTTGACCATCGCCCGAAGCGCAGCCAACTGCGGCGGTTGAACCACCCGGTCATACAGCGTATAAAGCTGAATCCGCTCCAACCCCAGCACATCACACAACAGCAGCTCCGCACTCAGCCGCGGCGAGTCCACACCCTTGTCGGCAAAGTACTCCGAAACCCACTCCAACAGCTTTTTAATCGTCCATGTCTCCATGGCTGACATTATAGAGCCGCACGGTACAGAAACAACTTTTTTCCCTCACAGCTTGAAAAAGTTGGCTCTATCCTGTATCTTATTCGCTTAGTACTATTCACTAACGACCATTAACTAAGGACTAAACATGCGCGTAGAAGCCCGAAGTACCGATTACCAGAACGAGCCGTCGATTGATTTTCCCGACTGCACGAAGATTGACGAACACACGATCACGATCATCCCGCGATACAGCGAGACCGATCAGGCCGGCGTGGTGCATCACACGGTGTACCCGGTCTGGTTCGAGATGGGCCGCACCGAACTCTTGCGCGTCAACGGCCTGGCCTACAGCCAACTGGAAAAGGCGGGCGTATTCTTCGTCGTCGCAGAACTGACGGCCAAATACCGCCGCCCCTGCTTCTACGACGAGCAGCTCGACCTCGTCACCACCTGCAACCGCATCACCAACGCCCGTGTGGAACACACTTACCAGCTCAAACGCGCCGAAACCGGCGTCCTGCTGGCCGAGGGCACCAGCATCCTCGCCTGCGTGGACAAACAAGGCAAACCCCGCCGCATGCCTGAATTCATGTACCCCGAACAGTAAATGGGAACGCGACCGTCCCGGTCGCAAGGTAACGCCGGCATCCTGCCGGCAGCTTAAACCGCACCAAAGGTGCAGCATAACTTAGCCCAGGGCAACGCCCTGGGAACAGGTAGCGCCATTTCAAATCTCGCCCTGAAAGGGCAGCATAATCAGCACAGGGTTTTATATTGCCCTTTTAGGCCAATGGGACAGAAAAAAACATTAATTCCAAAAAAGTCTGTAACATTTCCCGTTTTTCTGCATCATACTGTATATAACCGTTATTTAATGCAGGAGCAAATCATGAAAATAAGCATGTTTGTTATCTTCACCGTGGCAATAATAGCTGCTTCAACACAAGCTACTATTATTCTTCAAGATGAATTCAAAATTGACCTGACCGATCCAAACAGTGTTCCCGAGCACGGTCTTATCTGGATGCCACATGACAAAGTCAAACAAAACGGCGACGGACTTGTTTTTGAAAACCCTGCACCCAACACCGCAGTGGATTTCCATCTCCTGACCAAAGCATATCCCATCGGGCTTTCATGGCGACCTACTTGTGGTGCCAATCTGGACGTTGAGTTATCTCCGCTTGGCAAAAAAACAGAATACAATGGAATGACGCTGCACCCATCGTTTTACACAGTGTATGTCCGTTATTCACCGGACATGAAAAACTGGTCCTCTTGGCACGCAATGCAGGACAAGCACAGAGATTGGGAGGCCCGAAACAAGGCCGGGAGCTATCAATACGATATCCGGCTACAAATTCCTCATAAAGAGCGACAGGCTTATAACGATTATTATGGTCAATATATGAAAATGGATGTTCCGTGGCAGTCGGACGAGGAAGCTGCGGTTAAATGGATCCTGACACAAGAGCCGGACTTTTTCAAAAAACACATACCATTTATTGGCTATGTCCAATTTCTGTGCGAAACCTCAATCCGAGCCAATCAGCCCCTGTCTGAAATAAAGATCGGTATTGGCTGGGGTGTTGGCGGACTGCACTCGATTCCCAAGGATGAATCCGTCTACAAAAACCGTGGTAATATCCCTTGGCGATTCAAAGCTCCGGACGAAAAAATTAACCCCTTACGCAAAAAATCTCACCAATGCGACCGATAATAGGCCCCCTCGTTTTCGCAGGCACGGTGTTTCCAAAAAACTTCACCGCAACATTAACATTTCCTTAATATCTTCTTGAAATAAATCTGCAAATCGGTTATATTAGCTCTTGTCGTTGATAGTAAAGAATGACTTAAAAAAGCAATTGATTCCGGGGGGAACACAATGACTGCTTTTAAGAACAATTCAGAAATGACACTGGCTGTTGAAGGGGCTCGCGGCCCGCCGACGACCCAAAAAGAAACCTTTTTTCATGCACCCGTTCCCGATACCATTATTTCAATCGCAAAAACGAGATTAACATACGGAGGTCAAAAATGAGTCACCCAAAAACGATCAAAGCCGGATTCAAAACCCCACCGTTGGACGCCCTGAAAGGCAGAGGCCCGCCGAGACACCAAAAGAGACCTTTCTTTTCCCCGTTCCTTTTCACTTCTCTCGGCAGCCCGGCCCAAAAATTCCATCCTTAGAAAAACCTGTGTTCATTCGCATTGATCTGCATCAAAATCTTCCAACCGATCCTTAAAGATTTTATAGCTGCCCAATCCATCGAGGCAAAAGACGACCTTTTCCAGCTCAGTTTGACTGTTAAGGTAATCAACCGTCGTTTGCAGCATGATCTCGGCGCATCGGTCCATCGGAAAACCGAAGACCCCCGTACTGATCGCCGGAAAGGTGAGTGTTTTAATGCCTTTGGCGTCCGCCAGTTCCAGCGTGTTCAGCGTGGCGGTTTTCAGCGTGGCATCCTCGTCGCCGTCCCCCATCCGCGGCCCGACCGCATGGATGACGTATTCGGCTTTCAGCTTGCCGCCGGTGGTTTTGATCGCCGCACCGACAGGAATCCCGCCGTAGGCATTGCACTCGGCCTGTATCGCCGAACCGCCCTTGGTGCGAATGGCCCCGGCCACACCCCCGCCAAGGACGAGCGCCGCATTGGCAGGGTTGACAATGGCCTCGGTGTCCATCTCCGTAATGTCGCCCTGAACCAGCGCCAGGACGGTGTCATTGATTGTTATCTGCATTTTTAAACCCTCTTTCCTTAATTATCATTAAGCGCCTGATTCTATGCAAAAGGCCGAAGATAAGCAATCGGCATATTCCCCAAACGGTCATCTCGCAAATACGCACTACCTGCACATATAATGTACACAGCATGAACATATTATGTCTTTGCAATATCGATAAGTAATTTCCATTGCTTTTCGGAAAAGCGGATAACCCCGTCTAAAAAAAGCGCTTATGTAAAAAAACGACCGCTGGCATATAAATTGCAAACCTTATTTTTCAGAAACGGAAAAATCCAACGATGAAAAAAGAACAGCTTTCAGGAGAACAATGATGGCGAGAATATTATATGGCGTTGCCGGCGAAGGATTCGGCCACAGCAGCCGCAGCGAATTACTGGGTCAGCGTCTGATCAATGCGGGACATACGGTGCTTTTTGCGGCATCGCGTAAGTCCTACAGCTATCTGAAGCCCACATTCCAGGACGCCGTGCAGCCGGTATACGGCCTGAGTTTTTATTGCCGCAACGGCCGCGTGTACCCCATGCGAACACTCTGGCAGAATATCGCCGGATACCCGAAAGGGGCCGCTGCCAATCGGCGGCTTTTCGCCGACTCGGTCGAACCGTTCGAGCCGGATCTGGTGATCTCGGATTTCGAGCCGTTCAGTGCGTGGTGGGCGCAGCGTCACCGCGTACCGTGTGTGAGCATCGACCATGAACATGTGCTAACCTGTTGTGAGCTGGACGGCGAGCGCGCCCTCTGGAAAGAACGCCTGCTGGCACAGATCGTCACGCGCGGCTATCACACCTTCGCGGATGCGTATCTGATCCCGAACTTTTTCAAGGCCCCGGTTACAAACGCACATGCCGCCCTGACGCCGCCGGTAGTACGAAATATCGTTTTGAACCAGCGGCCCGAATCCGGCGAACATGTGGTGATGTATGCAACGGGCGCCGACGAGAAAATGCGTCAGCGCATCCTTGACATTGCCCAATCCTTCAGACGCCACCGGTTTTATGTTTATGGTTTTAACAGAGACCTCGAACGCGGAAACTGTGTTTTCAAAAAGACCTCCACAGACGGCTTTATCCGGGACCTGGCAAGTTGTCGCGGCGTGATCGCTACGGCGGGCTTTTCGTTGATCAGCGAATGCCTGCATTTTCGCAAGCCCATGTTGTTGATACCCCTGCAGGATCAGTACGAACAACTGCTGAACACCTTTTACGTCGAAAAACTCGGCCTCGGACAGCGCAGCGATACGCTGACCGGCGAGTGCGTGGGGTCCTTTCTCAGCAATCTCGACACCCCCCTAAAAACGCACCCGCTGGTTGAATACCCCGACAACGAAAAATTCTTCTCGATCGTCGATAATACGTTTAAGCATATCGGCTTCGACCTGAATCTTTGCGGTTCATCGCCAAAGCGAGCCCTGTGCCGGCGGAGTCAAATAAGGGCATAAAGAAGGAGCCATCCCCGCCGAACAAATCTCCAAAACTGATTGCAAAGTCGGGCAATATGTGTATAATCCTGCGGTCGTTGGAAGCAATTGTATGAAAAATTAACGGATACGGAGAATGAACAATGTTTGAAAAGCTTGAAATGGCCCCGGCCGACCCGATTCTGGGCCTGACAGAGGCGTTCAATAACGACCCCAACCCCGCCAAGATCAATCTGGGCGTAGGCGTCTATAAGGACGAAACCGGCATCACGCCGATCATGACCTCGGTCCACAAGGCCGAAGCCATCCTGCTCGAAACCGAAAAGTCCAAGGGCTACCTGCCGATCCCCGGCGCCCCGGCCTACGGCAAGATCGTTCGCGAACTGCTGTTTGGTGCCGACGACGCATACCCGGCCGCCACGGCTCACACCCCCGGCGGAACCGGCGCCCTGCGTGTGGCCGCCCAGTTCCTGAAAAAATTCAACCCCGGCGCCACCGTCTGGGTCAGCGACCCGACCTGGCCAAACCATAACGGCATTTTCGGCGATGCGGGCTTTAACGTCGAAAAATACACCTACTACAACGCCGCCGACCGAAGCTTAAACTTTGACGGGATGCTCGCTTCCATGCAGCAGATGGCCGCCGGCGACATCATCATCCTGCACGCCTGCTGCCACAACCCCAGCGGTATCGATCCGACCGCCGACCAGTGGAAACAGATCGCACAGGCCATTAATGACAAAAAACTGCTGCCGCTGATGGACTTTGCCTATCAGGGTCTCGGCCGTGGTCTGGATGAAGACGCCGAAGGCCTGCGAACCCTCGCCGCCGCGGTTGACGAGATGGTGATCTGCAGTTCCTTCTCCAAGAACTTCGGCCTGTACAAAGAACGCGTCGGCGCGGTCACCTTCAAAGGCGACAGTAAAGAATCCATAGACGCCGTATTCAGTAACCTAAAAACCATCATCCGCCGGCTGTACTCCAATCCGCCCAGTCACGGCGGGGCGACCGTCACCACCATCATGAACGATGCCACACTGCGCACCGAGTGGCAGGACGAGGTCGCACAGGTCCGCAGCCGCATCGCCGAGATGCGTCAGCTGTTCGTCGATACGCTCAAGGCCAAAGGCGTCGCCCAGGATTTCTCATTTCTGACCGATCAATACGGCATGTTCTCGTTCAGCGGGCTCAACCCCGACCAGGTCAAGACCTTGCGCGAAAAGCACAGCATCTACATCGTCGGCTCCGGCCGCATCAACGTCGCCGGCATGACCAAGGCCAATATGGACGCCCTCTGTACTGCCGTTGCCGAAGTGCTGTAATTGATAAATTGATTCAATGGTTTCTAAAAGCCCGGCAGCTCGCCGGGCTTTTTTATTGTGCTCTGCCTCTGGCAAAGAATGGACAATTGACGAATGACGATGGATGGTTGACTGGCCGAGTTTTTTCAATAGCCCCCACTGCCCCCCTATTTAATCTCGAAAGCAAGCTCTTTATAGATGCCCTATCAGATAAACCGATTTTTTTAATTGACATAATTCTATATCTAACAAGATCTTATCGGTCAGATGGGCCCGTCGACGTTACCAGATAAACACGGCCCC
>JBDLJN010000145.1:0-6743 GCA_039714335.1 Planctomycetota bacterium | reverse complement strand
TGCCCGCAGCCGGCCACAGAAATCAAACCGATCGCGACAGAGGTCAAAATAGCGGATATCAGTATTTTTTTCACGAGTATCGCCCCTTATTCCTGTGTTTCTTTTTTATCTTTCGGCTTAAACAGCGGTTCCATGAAAAACCAGCTATCCAGAAATTGGGTTGCCCCATCGACCACCCGTCGCCGGGCCGTCATCCTGATCGGCGAAACTGCATCGGGCGCCATCCGTGCCTGGGCCATCCTGGCGGCTTTGCTGTCCGGTGAATCCCTGAGAATCTTTTGGTAATATTTATTCGCGACGTCCGGATTTTCCGTACGTTCATAATAAATACCCGTTTCATATTCCTTGTAAGCCAGTTGCTCGGTAATCAGCGCGATCGTTTTATCGGCTTCCTGCTGTTCAGCATCATTGGTATAGGGATTCGTTTTGTAATCCTCAAAGAGCCACCGAGCTTCCTCAAGAGCCGTCGCGTCATACTGTGTGCCGTCATAGGAGGCGTGCTTGGCTTTGGCCATCCGAAGAATTGCCGTTTTCCGGATTTGGCCGGTCTCCCACCCGTCAGCAATCATCTGCCACGTATCAAAGGCCTCTATAAATCTTTCTTCGCGCTCCTGGTTTTCGGCCAATGTCGTCAGCGCACGCAGCGCGATCGGTGCAGTACCGGCCTTTTCCGCGATATCCAGCATCAGTTCTGCTCCGGTATCAAACGCGGACAAATTCAGCACTAGGATGTATCGGCGTTTTTGCCCCTGCAGATAGGCCGTCGCGATCGAGTAGACCCGCTCCATCGCCGCAGGCCGCAGCACGCTGTCCGGCCAGGTGTCGATGAATTTCTTGTAAACCGTCGCGGCCTTGTGCCACTTGGCTTTGGCGTAGAGTTTTTCGGCCTCAAGATACGCTTCGATCTCGTCACCTGTCATGTCGGGAAAATCACTTTTCAGTTGCTCCAGGGCATCGATCACATCGGATTTCGTACCGGTCAGAAGCTGCTGCTTGATCTTCGAGACCGCCAGCAGATACTCGCTTTCAGGGCTGTCAGCCACATTTTGCCAGCTGTTTTCAGCACTGAGATGGTACGTATCAGCGAAACCGGTCACGATCAATGCGGCCAGCATCGCCAAAACAACCCATGTTCGCCCAAGCCTTAATGTCATAACTATTTTCCTGGAAAGCAGTTAAGATATAACGTTTCCGCACATAAAAACAAGATCGACGCGGTTCGGTTTTATTCCGAATCCTACATTATATCGACTTTAGGGGCAGTTGCAAACGAATGTTGCGGCATTTTACCGAGTCCATTCAGCCGTTTAATCCGTAATGCCGAGGTCTTCCTTCGTGATAATGCTGCCAAAGACATGGCCTGCACCCTCGATATTTTCGCGGCCGCCCTGCTTGCGGTCGATCACGCAGACGATTTTTTTGACAGTGGCCCCGGTTTCGGTGATGATCTTGGCCGCTTCCAGCACCTGTCCGCCGGTCGTGGCAATATCCTCAACCAGCAGGACGACATCACCTTCCTTGAGCGTGCCTTCGACCATTTTGCTGGTGCCGTAGTCCTTTTTGCTGTTGCGAACGATGATCCACGGCAGATTGGCTTCCATCGCAGTCGCCGCGGCCAGCGCCACGCCGCCAAGTTCCGCCCCGGCGATGAGCGTCACATCATCGGTCAGATGCTTGCAGAATTCGATGCCGAGTTCCCGCAAAATATCCGGCTGCGTCTCGAACAGGTACTTGTCCATGTAATATTTACTGCGTTTGCCACTGCGAAGGACGAAATCGCCTTCCAGATAAGATGCTTCCTTAATCCGTGCTGTAAGTGCTGCTTTGTCCACAATATTCTCCATGAAGATAATATCTTTTTTTTTCATTCAATACCTTACATTACAATATCATAAATCCAACGCATAATACAATAACCTAATGCGAGCAATAAAAAGATTGCAAAAACTGGATACAAACTGTTTTCATCATAGAACTTGCTTTTGATGGCAGACACAAGCACAATTACGAATACTATACTCAAGACAAACAATATAAAACAGTCCGCCATTTCATCGCCTATGGAATCAATCTCACTTAAATTAATTATTCCGTGACTTCCGTGGCAGCTAAACCTTAAGCTCTACTTTTTTATTCAGTGCCTTGCGATGCTTGCGTCTTACCGGTGCAACCACTTCTGCGATGAATTCGTTAACCTGTTCGGGGCTGCGGCCGATGTAGGCTTTGGGGTTCATCACTTTTTTGAAGTCAATTTTCGCAAATGCCGGATCGCCTTTCAACCGTTCAAGCAGGTCGTTTTCCTTGCCGTGCTGTTTGACCTGCGCGGCGGCCTGGTGCGAATAGACCCGGATCAACTCGTGCAGTTCCTGCCGGTTGCCGCCGGCCTGAACGCCGGCCATCATGATATTTTCCGTCGCCATAAACGGCAGTTCGCTCATGACGCGGGCGGCGATCACCTTCGGATACACCACCATGCCAGAAGCGACATTGATCATGATCTCCAGAATGCCGTCGGTTGCCAAAAATGCCTCGGCAATGCTCACACGGCGATTCGCCGAATCGTCCAGCGTCCGTTCGAGCCATTGCTCCGCGGCGGTCATCGCCGGGCTGGACGCCAGACTCATCACCAGCCGCGCCAGTCCCGTTGTACGTTCACACCGCATCGGGTTGCGTTTGTACGCCATGGCCGACGACCCGATCTGCGATTTCTCAAACGGTTCCTCAATTTCTTTCAGATTCGCCAGCAGGCGGATATCGTTGCACATCTTATGCGCCGACTGCGCGACCGAGGCCAGCACATCCACGACCATCTTGTCGATCTTCCGCGGATAGGTTTGCCCGGTAACCGCACAGCAATGCTTAAAGCCGAACGCCTTTGCAACCATTGCATCCAGCCGCTTGACCTTATTATGGTTACCGTCAAATAAAGCCAAAAACGACGCTTGTGTGCCCGTCGTGCCCTTGACGCCGCGGAACGGCATGGTCTCAACCCGTTTTTCCAGTTCGGCTAAGTCCATCGCATAGTCATAGCACCACAGCGTCGCGCGTTTGCCGACGGTGGTTAACTGTGCGGGCTGATAGTGCGTAAAGCCCAGTGTCGGCATGGCGCGATATTTTTTGGCGAATTTCGCCAACCGGTCGATCACTGCGGCGAGTTTACCGGCAAGAATTTCCAACCCCTCACGCATAATGATCAAATCCGCATTGTCGCCGACATAGCAACTTGTCGCGCCAAGGTGAATAATCGGCGCCGCTTTCGGTGCCGCATCCCCGAATGTATGCACATGCGCCATCACATCGTGACGGAACTTCTTTTCGTAGCGGGCGGCTTTTTTATAATCAATATCGTCCAGGTGCTTTTCCATCTCCTTGATCTGAACATTCTTGATATCCAGCCCCAGCTTTTGTTCGGCCCGTGCCAGTTCCAACCACAGCCTGCGCCACGTCGAAAACTTTTTAACCGCACCAAACAACGCCGCCATTTCGGGCGATGCATTCCGCTCCACCAACGGACTCGTATAATTCACTGTATCCTTTGCCATCTTACTTTCCTTTTTTATCCACAGATTTCTCAGATAATATGTTTTTACCATGAAGAACAGGAAGTTCTTGAGGTTTTTTAATTATTTTTTCTTCATGCTCTTCATGAACTTCATGGTTAAGAAATCAGTATCGCTTCGATTTCCGCAATATCGTCTTCGCCAAGCACCCACACTCCGGCTTGGACAGTTTCTTCGATCTGTTTTTGTTTTCGCGCCCCGACGATCGCGGCGGTGATTTCTTCTTTCCGCAGCACCCATGCGATTGCCAACTGGGCCACGGTTTTTCCATTCCGCTTAGCAATCGGTTTCAATGCATCGACGATCTTCAGACTCCGCTCGAATTTTTCATCATGAAAGTCCGGATCCCCGCGACGAAAGTCATCGGGTGCCAGCGTCTGCATATGTTCGGCGCTGAACTTGCCCGTCAGCAGCCCCTTCTGCATTGGGCTGTAGGCCACGATGCCGATATTGTTTTGGCCGCAGTAGGGAGCCGCATCGTCTTCGATATCCCGCCGGAGCATACTGTACGGCGGCTGCAAACTGGCCGGCGGGTGGATCTTCGCCACACGCTGCATCTGTTCGACGGAAAAATTCGACGCGCCGATAGTCCGTACCTTGCCCTGCTGGACCAGTTTGGCCATTGCCGCCCACGCTTCTTCAATCTGCTCGTCCGGCACCGGCCAGTGCATCTGGTACAGGTCGATCACTTCCACGCCCAGTCGTCTTAAGCTGTCTTCGCATTCGTTAATAATGCTGTCAGGGGCCAGGCGGTTGATCTTTTCGCGCTGATCGTTCCAGATCAGGCCGCACTTGGTCGCAACCAGCGGCTTTTCGCTCATTTCACGCAACGCCAGCCCGACGATGTATTCCGAATGCCCGCAGCCGTAGATCGGCGCCGTATCGATCCAGTTGATCCCCGCATCCACCGCCGCCAGGATCGTCCGTATCGAGTCCGCATCGTCCTGCGCCCCCCAACCGTACTGCCACGGGCCGCCGATAGCCCAGGTCCCCAGCCCGATCACCGTCAGTTCCAACTCCGTATTGCCTAACTTCCGTGTACGCATTGTCTTATGCCCTTAATCTCGAAATCACAACCCAAAATGATAGTTTACCACGAAACGCCCCGTTCGGCAAGTCGGCATTAGGACGGACCGTATGGAATCCCGCGCACGAAGTACAGGGCATTCAGGGCAAACAGGTGAATCGGACTAAAGATCAGCCGGATGACATACCACGCGATAAAGATACCGAACACGCGAACGGTCGGATGCATCATGAGCTGGCGATATTTGTATAAAGTCTCGCCTTTCAGAACAAACTCTGCCAGCGCCGTACCGTCCAGCGGTGTAACCGGGATCAGATTAAAAACAAACAGAAGCAGATTCAATGTGAACAGAATGCTCACCATGATCGCGGCGGCCTTGGGCAGACCGTCGGCGGTAGCCTCAACCACTGTGGTAAAATCGACGCCATCCGGCGGATAAAAAATCCCTGCCGAGATGCCAATGTGAATCAACAAACTTGCAATGATCACCAGTACCAGATTAGCCGCCGGACCGGCCAGTGACATCAGCGCCGCCTGTTTGGGATACTGCTGTGCCCAGAATGGATCATACGGCACAGACGCCCAGCCGATCATCCATCCCATATGAATAAAACTCAACAGCGGCACAACCATCATCCCGATCGGCGTGCGCTGAATATGCGGCACCGGATTCAGTGTGGCCAGATCATGATGCGTAGCCGTGTGATCGCCGAACAAATACCCGACATAAGCATGCGAGAACTCATGCAACACCGTTGACGCTAAAAATACGATATACCAAATTATACAAAGCTGTAACGGTTCCAAAAATGACTCCTGATCTATTTTTCTTTTTCAGCTAAAAGTTGTTTTGCAATTTTATGACACTGTCCTTCTTCATCGGTCTGTATTTTGCATATCTGCTTTGCAATCTCAATTGCTTTTTGGGAATCCTTTTCCGCCTGAGCCATGATCATCATAATTGTCAATGCATAAACATCATCCGGTTTATCTTCCAATACTTTTTGAGCGCATTCCAATGCCACCTGTGGTTTTTTGATTTGCATTGCGTGCATGATAACCAAATGACGTCCCGCGTAACGATTCTGTGGATTTTCGAATTTACACATCCAATCTGCAAAATCAGTAATTGACTTCGTGGCCTCTTCCGGATATCCAGCTAAAATTAGTGCCATCGCAATAGTTTGACGTAAACGCAGACTCTCCTTTTCCAGTGGTTGTTCACCCAGCAGATCGAGCAGTCGAAGCATTGAAAAAACAGCGGCTTCAGCATCTGTCCCGGACATCGCAGCTTCAACTTCTTCTTTGTAACAAGCTAATCCATCTTCTTTTGTTTTAAAACTCTGGTATTGCGACAGATGTTTTTGAATATCATCGCCTGTTGCCTGTTGGATCGCCGTTAAAATCGCACCGGGCTTTTTCTGGCCGTTAGCAACATACGTATCCAGAATTTTCTTAACACACTCGATCCCATGTGCCTTAACAATACGCCGGGCTTCATGAGTTGCAAAACAATAGCGTGCATAATTATATTCCTGTTCTTTTTTGATCGGCCAATTATTCACAAAGGTAAATTGGGCACTCATCCAGTATTGAAGATTGAGATTATCTTTGAGATTTTGATAGGGTTCAATGTTGTATTGTTCAATAAAACTCTCGGCATCCTTTTTGGAGTACTGGTGACTTACTACATCATAAGTAATCGCATTGGCAAAGCCGTCGGTAAACCATCGCTTATAAGGATCGCCGCTTCTCATCCGTTCAACAATTCCAACCTCAGCAATCTCATGAATAGTTATAAAGCCCATTTTTGAGGGTATTTTACCAATCTGCTTCGGAAGGATTGTAAAGATTTGGTTCAGGACCGTCTCAGCTTCATCAGCGGATTTGACTGGTAATAATAACTCCTGATTTGATGCATTGTCCCTGTCACTACCGAAATAAATCTTAAATTCGGCTGAATCAGTCGCCTTATCATAGGACAAATTCGGCAATGTGCCCCCAGCCCGCAGAAAATCTTTGGTTGTTTCCTGAAGGGCCATATAAATCACATTGTTAGTCCCGACCAGCGGTAGCGAAATCGTCTTATCGGAATCAGTAAAAGAATTCGCAACGGATAGCAGTTTGGTCTTAAGCTCATTATCGCTGCCGACAAT
>JBDLJN010000144.1:0-6797 GCA_039714335.1 Planctomycetota bacterium | reverse complement strand
AAATACTCGACAATGAATAGCATTGGCTGCGTTTTTCGCCTTGCCGGACGTGTCCTCACGACGGCCTAAGTCGGAACATAAAAACTTGAAGTGCTCTAGTTCGGAGTTCGTGGTTCGTAGTTTCTGGATGCCGGATCCTGCCGTTGCTAAAGCTATGGCAAGGCAAGCAAGTCCGGCATGACATGGCAAAAAAAGGGACACGTTTGAACGTGTCCCTTTTT
Source organism: Planctomycetota bacterium (assembly GCA_039714335.1). Taxonomy (GTDB): domain Bacteria; phylum Planctomycetota; class Phycisphaerae; order Sedimentisphaerales; family Anaerohalosphaeraceae; genus 4572-13. Next base: position 6,576 of record JBDLJN010000144.1, on the reverse strand, counting down.
GTTTATCGTACTCTTATTTCGAATCAATATTGTGCTAACACGCCCATCGCGTCCTGTTCGACTTCGTCCTGGAGGATGATTGTCGGCTTGACCAGAATCAGCAGCATCATCTTGTCGTCAACGACACTGCGGTTCGAGAAGAGCCGCCCCAAGAACGGTATATGACTGAGGACCGGCGCCCCTGATTCAACCTCGCGAACCGCAGACATCGTCAAACCGCCCAAGAGGACCGTACCGCGGTCCGGAACCGTTACGCGGGTCTGGATCGACGAGTTTTGCGTGGTCGGGAGCGTATAGGTATCCGTAATCTGCTCACCGGTTACAGGATCAAAGCCAACGGCCGTTTCGGTGTCCTGAGCAATCAGGTCGCTCAAGTTTGTCATGACACGCAGGATCACATACTTTTTATCCGCTGTGATCACAGGCGAAATCGACAGGGTTATTCCGGTTTCAACGTCTTCGGTTTCAGATTCCCACCAGGATACCGATGACGTGGCGCTTTCGTTTGTTATTGTTTCAGAGTTGAACTCACTGCCGGTTTTGAGACGTTTGGTGGTAGAAACATCCATGACTGCCGACTCACCGTTGAGCACTGTTGCTTTGGGTGCCTGGAGCTGTCTTGAATTAGCATGCGACTCGGTGGCTCGCAAAAGAAATTCAACCTGCAGGTCGTCCAGTGCACTGTACTCGAACGCTGTCGACAATGCGGGTTCGGTAAACAGGCCTCCCATGCTGCCGGGAACACCGGTAGAGGTCGGAATGACATGGGTGGAAGAATCCTGCTGAATAGAAATATCCCCAAAATGCCCGCCTATATCAATCTGGTTGATATTGACGTCCAGGCCGATGTCCTGCAGGAAGTTTTCCGTGACCAGAAGGAAACGGGTTTCAATCGAGACCTGCTGTCCCAGATCCTCGCGGAGTTTGTCCAGAATTTCTTTAATCTGGTCATGAACATCCGGTGTTTGGAAAATAATAAGCTTGCTCTGGCTGTATTGATCAATGCGGCCCTCTCCACCCTCTTCATACCACGTATCCGGTTCTATTGTCTGCTGGATAAGAGAAATCAGTTGGTAAGCCCTGAACATTTGCTGATAGTTTCCGCCGCCCATCATGCCGCCACCCATCATGCCGCCGCCCATCATGCCGCCGCCCATCATGCCGCCGCCCATGCTGCTGCCACCGTAGCCGCCCATGCTGCTGCCATAACCGCCGCCCATGCTGCTGCCATAACCGCCGCCACCATAGCTGCTGCCGCCGTAACCGCCGCCGCCGTAGCTGCTGCCGCCGTACCCACCGCCACCGTAGCTGCCGCCGCCGTAGCTGCCTTGGCCGCCGTAGCCGCCTTGGCCGCCTTGGCCGCCGTAGCCACCGCGACCGCCGCCACCGCCGTACCCACCGCCACCACCGGTGAAGTCAGCCGGCGGATTCAGCAGGTCAGCCACATCGTAATGCCGGGTCTCGAAGTTGGCCGGCAACGCTTCCTTGGTCGCTACAGTAACCGTCCCTTCCTGAATGACATAATCCAGTTCAGTCCCACTACCGGCACTCACGGCTTCCAGAATACGGGTCAGAGCGGTTTTCAGGAGAACAGTCTTTAATCCCATACCGCTCAAGTTAATGACGGTGTCTTTTTCGATATAAGCGCTGTCTCTCAGATCATTCCAGTACACTAAAATGGGCAAGGGCGGAGAGACGGAATTTTGCAGGATATCGATCGCTTCTTCCAGCGTCGTATCTTCGGTCAATATGGAAAGGTCCACCGTTTTATCCAAAAGCTTATTGACAACCCTATCCACAGGGCTTATGCCCTTTTTCAATAATTCTTCGCGTTTTTTGGCAATGTCTTTCCAATTACGAGGATAGTTGATCTCATCTGAATACGGGACGTTTCGACGCTGAATCGCCATCAGTGTCTTAAGCTCGTGTTCGTCGATCTCAGACAGAATCTGTCGCTGTTTAGAGAAATTAACTGCGTATTCAAGGGTCTCCTTGAGGATCAATGCCCGCTGGTTGACCGGGTCAATTGACAAGAGCTGTTCCAGCTGGCCCAGTGCTTCTTCGTAACGCTGCTCCTTCTGGAAAGCAAAGGCCTGATCCATATAATTTTCAATCGCCTGCTTTCTTTGGGCCTCCATCGTATCACGAATCTCACCCGCCACTTTTTCAGCATCATCCCGCCGTTTTTGGTCAGCGGCCTGTTCCGCCGCCAATTGGGCATCGTTGACTTGCTGTTCAAGGTTAGTCAATTGAGTTGAGTAAGCCGAATAAGTGGCATCGCCCAGCAGCATTTTATTACTTTCGAGCATTGAAAAGCCCTTGCGAATAGAACTGCGGGCCTGCTCAAACTGCTGCTTGTCGAGCGACTGGTATGCCTTCTCAATGGCATCGTCCACAAACGCCCTGGCGTAATCAATCTGGATGGCGCGTTTCAGCTTAACTTTCTGAATATAGCTTAATTCTTCGGGTGTCTGTGTCTTGGCCGAAGCACTATCGGCAGTCCGCTTGTCCACCTCCTCGATCTCCAACAAGTTGATCAGCTCGACATCCTCATCAACAGCATCCGGAACCGGCTGAACACTTGGATCTGTTTCTGTCTCAATCGGCGAGACCCTATCAACATCCGGTACCGGAGACGTTGTTGGCTGCGCGGCCTCTGTATCAATCAACAAGACATACTGCTCCGGGCTTTTATCTCCTTCAACCGGATAGCCGGATTCAATAACCTGCATGAATCCCTGCCGGGCCTGAGCTGATTGGCCGCTGTTGTATGCTGAGACACTCTGGTCAAATAAGACTTGCCACTTTTGCTGGCCAGCACGATTTTTGGCAGCTATTCTCTCATAGCTGTCCTGCATCATCTCCCGTTCCTGCTCGCTGGCATATTGGCTGTCTTTGACCTGGGAGAGCAGGCTCCGCGCATCCTGGTAATCGCCCTGTTGGGCCAATTGCTCGCTTTGCTTCAGAATGCGAGCAATTTCCGCACGTTCTTTAAGTGCCTGGGCGATTTGTGCTTGCAATTTTTGGATTCTTTGATTTTGGGACTCAGAAATATACTTCCCAAATTCATCTGATGCCCGAAGATCTTCCAACCAAACCCGTGCCTGTTGATACTGCCACCGCTTGACCTGCTCGGAAGCAATGCGAATGGTCTGGTCGATCTTCGCTCTTTTGGCTTGTTCAATATTTGGAGCTTCAGCCAAAACAGTGGATGCAAACACCCCCAGATAAAACACCAACACCCATAAGTACTTACAATTGCGTAAGGCAAATAAATACTTCACCGTAAACCTCCATAAATAAGGCCAGAATAAGATTTATTTAGATAATTCCAAAAAAAGACCGAATTAACCCCTATATCGGCAGTCATATCAGTATATTGTTAAACTAATGCAAAAGCAAGTGAAAAAATAGTTAATCTGGAATAGATAGGGTTGTTTTTAATACTGATAAGGGTTATCTTTCCGCAAAATAAGTGTTTTAGGGCAATCTTGGATATTTAAGTTATGAATCATAAATTAACTATCGCGATAGAAACTTCCGGACGGCTTGGATCGGTCGCAATCGGACGAGGCGGCGATTTCATTTCGGAAACCCCGTTTTCAGGGCATATGAAGCACAGCGCAGAACTTTTCAGTGCTATGGAGGCCCTTTTGATACATATCGGGGCAACCGCCGATGACATTGACAGGGTCTATATTACCGCCGGTCCGGGCAGTTTTACCGGACTTAGGATCGCTGTTACAGCCGCTAAGATGCTTGGATTCGCGCAAGAAGTCAACATTGCCGCCGCCGACTCGATGGATGTGATCGCTGAAAGTGCGTCCCGGTTTACTGCCGAAACAGGACGAACCGCTGACTGTATTGCAACAATTTTGGACGCAAAAAAAGATCTATTTTACGCCGCGGTCTTTGACCGGGCCGGTGACGACTGGCAAAAATGCTTTGATACGCAGATTGTAACCGCCGACAAACTCCTGCAATGGCTGGAATCGAATGGCAAGAAAAACGTCGGCCTGCTGGGAGAGGGGTTGGTGTATTATGCCGAGAAATTCAAGGCCCCCTTCACGTATCTGCTGGATGAACCGTATTGGGCCGCAACTGCGGCGGGGTTGTTTCGTGTGGGAAACCGGATGGCCGAACAGGGATTGTTTACGGACCCGCTGGCGTTGACGCCAAACTATCTGCGCAAACCCGATGCCGTGGTCAAGCGTCCGAAGCAGAAGAACTAAGACACTCTATGACTTGGTTACAATGTTCGCCATGCGTTCAGCGCGGTGCCGGACGGGTCGAGATGGCGGGGCGATTGGTACTTCGGTTTTCTTTTTGTTTTTCGACGAAAGACTCTTTTAAGAATCGTCATTTTCAGACCCCCCATTGAGCTATGAAATCCAGACTCTTTTAACTGACCGTATTATACCAAATAAAGACCTGAAAGTCAATGAATTCGGCCTTACTTATTGCCCTTTTCTTTAATCGTCCAATAAACTGAAGGGTGTCAGGGGCAAAACGACCGATCTGTGTTAAAAATTATTTCTTATGCGTAAAGAAATAATGGTTCAATACGTGAATAAGTCGTCAAGTTTATAGCTCTGTTCGGTCGCGATATTAATCGCGTTGCGGATTTTAAGCTGGACACGGCGGGAGAGTTTGCGGCCCTTGCAGGCGCGGGAGACCATCTTGTGCGTGATCTGCTCGGTCGAGGCGGCGACGAGGTCGTGTGCCTTCAAATTGTGCTTTTCCATCAACTCCGCAATCGGCTGCGGGCCATAGTCACGTTGTTCTTCCATTGTTTCCTTTTCTTAAGTTGAACCGCGAATGAACACGAATTTACACGAATTATTTTACTATAAAGCTCATGAAGAGTATAAAAGCATTCACACTATTGCCCTTTGTCTAACGTGTTTTCTGAACAACACTATCATTGCATGCAATAAACCCAAACTGCAAAAAACAGAGAAGAAGACTAATCCTGCTATCGGTGATCCGACTAACGCCACACACAAACCATGGAGAATTGCACTGATAAACCATGTGCCAAATGTGCTCAAAAACAATGGGAGCTTCCAACGGTGCCGCAAGCATTTATATAAAGGATAAAAAACAAATAACCGTGGAGGGTAATATTGATGCAATACCAGAGCGATCATCTTAAATATGAATTTAAATACAGTCATTTCTTGATTGCACCCCTACTTGGAATTGCTCTTTGGCTTTTTGAATGGTTTTGTGAGGATGTTTCCAATCACGGATACGCTTTTTGCAGTCGTATCCACGACGGCTTGACCGGCGGCGCCGGCGGCCTTAACGGGAGTTCTAATAAAGGTATCGACAACCGAACCGGTTTCGTCGATGGCGTCGGCGACTTTGTCGGTCGCTTCTGCAGCCGCGGAACCGGCCCTGCTGCGAATACCGCTCCAGACATCCTTGAAGAAGATATCCTTGACATCGTTATAGAAATCGCCCACATGGCTCAAAAGATGTTTTTTGGCCTCGACCTCATTCCATCCGCGAAAGGCGCGACATCGCTGCATCGCGGCGTGGCCGGTGATGGTCGTCATAAACCCGGCACCGATACCCTGGGCGATATCATCGACAAACCGCCCAATGCCCGGGACCCTGGAGCCAAGGCCCTCGATGAGATTTTTGCCCATGTTGATATAGTTGACCGTCGCGATGACATTGATGATATCCGAGAAGATGCGAAGCTGCTCGGAGAGTGCCGGCCGCACGCGATAGACCTTGACGATGCGAACCACCATGACGAGGTTGCGATAGAGGACGATCAGCAGGTCGGCGGATTTGTAGGGGCTGAGCGTCACGCCGACCATGATGTCCCGCATGGAGTCCCGCACCTGCTTTGATGCGGCGGCGTCGAGGGTTTTCAGCACCGGCTTGATGTGGTTGTCCTCGATGGAAGTAATCAGGTTCAGCGTTTCGGTTCGACCTGAGGGAAATTGGCTCTCAAGCTGTGATAATACGGTGGATATTTGAGAGCGGTCATCATCACTGAGATTTGGATTGGTTATCAGCCGCTGCAGGAACCGTTTGAGGTATTGGATATACTTTTTCAACTGGCGATCCGTGGCAGTCTGAACATTGTCGATCTTTGGCGGTTTGAGTGCCTTGGGGAAGACGGCCAGATTGCCCCAGACGTAAACGATCAGCCAACCCAGCAATCCGGCAATGATCGCCAGAAACACGAACCCCGCAATCGGGTGCATGTCACGGAGGATTTGGTAGGCCTGCAGGATTTCCAGCACGGCAAAGAATGTCAGCAGGACACCGATAACAATGACGGCGGTGCGAATGAGCTTCCAGATCGTTTTCAGCATATGGCCCCTTTCTTTGTTTATTTGGCGTATATTGTACCGAAAACAGACCCGGGGTGTCAAATAATGATTTGAAGGCGCTAATTCTTCTTTTTCTTGTGTCGCCCCGTTGGGACTTGGGTGAGTCTGTCCTAATTCCGGGGGTTGAAACCCCCGGCTACTGTATTACGGCCCTTCGGGCCTGATAGGAATTGTTGTTTTGAGCTGATATTGATTATTGGCGTAGTTTGGGATATGCTGTGTT
>JBDLJN010000143.1:0-6799 GCA_039714335.1 Planctomycetota bacterium | reverse complement strand
TAAAGACCTCTTCGTAGAGAATCGATTAGGAACCTTATTGTACCAAATGAGTGAAAAATTGGCATTAAAATAGTGTGGGTTATTTGGGCAACACGCCCTTTAGCCCCTGGAAAAGGGAACTCCCTGATTTTTTAAGCCCCAACGGGGTGGTATAAAACGCAACAAAATATACGATTGCATTTGGATTACCAGTGGCAAAACAACAGCAAAATGGTTTAGGGTTCTATGTCATTTTTGGCGAGGACCCGTTTCTTGTCAGCAGGGAATATGAGAAGCTGATCGATTCGCTTCTGGGGTCTGAGGATCGGAGTATGGCGCTGTATGAGCCAAGAGCGAATGAAGCACAGGTATCCGATGTTCTGGATGAGCTGCGGACGCTTCCCTTCTTGGCATCTAAGCGAGTGGTGCTGATTAAAGATGCCGAACCGTTTGTACGGGCCAATGCCGATGCTTTGATGTCCTACTTGGACAATATGAGCCCATCGGGGGTACTTATTCTGACGGTTAACTCGTGGGATAAACGTATACGGCTTCATAAGAAATTCCAGAAAACAGGCGGACTGATTGAGGTGGGCAGGATGTATTCCAACCAACTGCCCGGTTATATCACTTCCTATGCTCAGCAGACCCATGCGATTCGACTGGACGGGCAGACCAGCCGTTTTCTCGTTGAACTGGTGGGCGATGATCCGGGGCGGTTGTGTCGGGAAATGGACAAGCTGGCGGTTTATGTTGCTCCGCGAAAAGCCGTTTCGCCGCAGGACATTGAAACCCTGATCGGCCATAATCGGATGTTTGATGCTTTTGGTGTGATTGACTCGGTCAGTTCAGGGCAGGCGGGAGCGGCTGTTTCCAGGATTCGTAAGATGTTTGAAAGCGAAAAAAATGCTGAATTTACAGTTGTTGGTGCTTTCGGCTATCATTTTCGCAGGTTGTTTCGCGTCAAAGCCATGATCTCAAGAGGTGTTTCTCCGCAGCAGGCCGCCATGAAAACGGGGGTTCGATATAAACAGAATGAATTTTTGCAGCAGGTCCGGCGGTTATCATTGACACAACTGGCCGCGATCTTAGCCGAGCTGGGCCGAATCGATTTCGGTCTGAAAACCGGACAAACCACCGCATCGACAGCCATCGAACGACTGATTATGAAGATATTCACAATGCAGAAATAAATGTGGCCGAAGCTTCCAGCTTCGGAACAAAAGCCCAAGCGGAAGCGCCGGGATGGGAAACCGTGTGCCGAACGATTCGCACAGGGCATCGCGTTTTTATCGTGTCTCCCGCTCCACGCTTTTGCGCTGCCGCACTAATCACGGACACGGCGAAATCAGCCAGTTTGAGGCGAATACTTCCAGGTCGACTGCGTTAATGACACCATCAACCGGGTCGCTGATATCGCAGAGCGGATTGTATTCAATGTCCACTCCATCAACCGCCTGCCACGCCGCGGCGAAGGCGTAAAAGTCAACCAAGTTTACATCGCCATTCATATCCACATCCGCAATCGACAACACCCACTCCGCCGTTGGCAGCCCGTCAAAGGTCTCCCCCCCACCCCGTGGTTCCCGGTATGTAATAAACAGTTGCATTGTCTGCACCATAGAGCGAAACCATAGCAGGTGCATCGCCCTTGAAATAGACGCCGGACAGACTGCTGCAGCCAAAAAATGGAGTGCCCACAGTTTGAATTAAACTGTCGGGAATGATAATGCAGGTCAGATTGGTGCATAAGCCGAACGCAGCGTCATAAATATGTTCAACACCGTCGGGGATGGTGTAGCCCCCGACTTTTGCTGGTGGATACTGCTTGAGTCCTGTTTGGTCCTTGATGAACAGGACGCCATCAAGGCTGCTGTAAGCAGGATTGGCCGTATCAACCATAATCGCCTTAAGACTGGAACAGTTCAAAAACACTCCTAATCCAATGTAAATAACATTTTCACCGATTGTAATGCTGATCAGACCGGTACAGTCCCTGAATGCATTGCTCCAGATTTGGCTTACGCCACTGCCAATGGTGACATCAGCCAAGCCTGTGCAGCCAGCAAATGCAGCGGCCCCGATGAAGGTGACACTGTTGGGGGTGGTAACATCAGTCAGGCCGGTGCAGTTTTAAAATGCTGAATCCCCGATGGTGTTCACGTCAAAGACGTCGAGGGTGTCGGGGATGGTGACATCGCCGCCGGGGCCGAGGTAGCCGGTGATGGTGCAGGTGGTGTCGCCGTTGTCGGTGTATTCATAATCGCCCCAAACATCGGCGCGTACCGGCGTGGTCAAAATAAATAGACATATTGAAAACAACAGTGTCTTTTTCACCATTAGTCCTTCCAACATTGGGGATTCTCCTGTGTCTGGCATAACGACCCAATTATAGCAAATCGCTATCCAAAATCAAGTAAAAATCCCGTTAATTCCGTCTAAAACACTCAGATGTGCGGTTTGCTCTGATGTTATCCCGGAAAAGCCCTTGTAACAGACCGTATGTTTTATTATAGTATTGGCTCTTTGATTTCCTCATTGAAGGTAAATATTATTTAATGGTAAGGGTTGTTCAGTGTCATTTAAGATTTTAAGCAATCAAAAATTATCGGAAAATGTTTTTCAGATGGATGTCGAGGCCCCCTTGGTCGCACGATCCCGAGAAGCGGGGCAATTTGTCATTGTTTCAGTTGATGAAGATGCGGGTGAACGGATTCCTCTAACCATTTCCGGTGCGAATTCGGAGAAGGGGTCAATCCGCCTGATCTATCAACGGGTCGGAAAAGCGACTGCCCAGATGGCTCAACTCGGTGAAGGCGATACGCTGGGGTATATTGTCGGCCCGCTTGGACAGCCCACACATATTGAGAAGTTTGGTACGGTTGTTTGCGTCGGCGGCGGCATCGGAAACGCGCCGTTGCTGCCAATTGTCACGGCCCTGAAAGAGGCTGGCAACACCGTCATCAGTATTTTGGGGGCGAGGAACCGGGAATTGCTGATCCTCGAGGACGATTTTAAGACCGTCAGTGATGAACTGATCGTGCTGACGGATGACGGATCGTATGGTCGCAAGGGCTTGGTCACTGAACCGCTTAAGGAGGTCTGCAGTCGCGACCCCAAACCGGATTTCGCAATTGCCATTGGCCCGGCCATTATGATGAAGTTCTGTTGCCAGACGACGAAAGAATTTGCTGTTCCCACGCAGGTTTCTCTTAATACCATTATGGTGGACGGAACCGGCATGTGCGGCGGATGCCGCGTGGAAGTCGGCGGCCAAACAAAATTCGTTTGTGTAGACGGGCCGGAATTCGACGGCCACAAAGTCAATTTCGACCAGATGATGAAACGGATGGGCGCTTATAAAGCACTTGAACAAAAAGCGTTCGAGAACTTCAAAGATCACAAATGCAAAATCGGATTAAACCAATAACGAGGACTGTTGTGACAGAACTGAACGAAAAACTCCAGCAATTAATCGAAAAACAGAGCGCCGGTGAGTTGAAAGCAAAAGATCGCTATGAGATTTCCGCTCAGGATATGCCCGCACAGGACGGAGGCCAGCGTCGCAGTAATATGAACGAAGTAGCTCTCGGATATACCAAAATACAGGCCCGGTTGGAGGCAATGCGCTGTCTGCAATGCAGGAATGCGCCGTGTGTCGAAGGGTGTCCTGTGCGAATCCGTATTCGTGACTTTGTGGTCGCGATTGCAGAAGGAAAGGATGAAGAGGCGCTTGCGATTATTAAGGAAAACTCTCTGCTGCCGGCCGTTTGCGGGCGGGTTTGTCCTCAAGAAGTGCAGTGCCAGGAACGCTGTACGGTGGGTAAAAAATTCAAAGATCCAGAACAAAGCGTTTCGATCGGACGGTTGGAACGATATGTTGCCGATCTGGCGAAATCTGACAGTAACGCTCCTCAGGTAGCAGCTCCGACAGGAAAAAAAGCAGCCGTCATCGGGTCGGGACCCGGGGGGATTGTTGTCGCTGCGGATGTTCGAAGGGCAGGGCATGAGGTAACAATTTTTGAGGCGTTTCATAAACCCGGAGGTGTATTGGTCTACGGCATCCCCGAGTTTCGCCTGCCCAAATCGATCGTTCAGGAAGAGATCGATGTCCTGAAGAAAATGGGTGTTGAGATCGTCTGCAATTTTGTCGTTGGCCGCACGCGTACCATTAAAGAGCTGATGGAAGAGGATGGATATGATGCTGTTTATGTCGGTGTCGGTGCCGGGTTGCCGAAGTTTATGAACATCGAAGGCGAGCACCTTGTAGGTGTTTACAGTGCAAACGAATACCTGACCCGCGCGAACCTGATGAAGGCCTATGAATTTGGCAAGGGCGCCGATACGCCGATTGCCGTCAGCAAAAATGTCGCCGTGCTGGGCGGGGGTAATGTGGCAATGGATGCGGCCCGTATGGCGGTTCGCCTGGGTGCTGAAAATGTTTATCTTGTCTATCGTCGCAGCGAAAAAGAAATGCCCGCGCGCATCGAAGAAGTTCACCATGCCAAAGAAGAAGGCGTCCAATTCTGCACCCTTCAAAATCCCAAGCAAATTCTGGGTGATGATCAGGGCAATGTAACCGGAATGGAATGTCTGAAGTACGAACTGGGTGAACCGGATGACTCCGGTCGCCGCCGCCCGGTTGCCATTGAGGGCAGCGAATTTACAATTGATGTGGACACGGTCATCGTGGCAATTGGTAATGGAGCCAACCCGCTGATCGAACAAACAACACCGGGGCTGGAATTCAATAAATGGGGCAACATTGTCGTGGATGAAAACTGTAAGACATCCTTGGACGGCGTTTATGCCGGCGGAGACATCGTTCTCGGCGCGGCCACGGTTATCCTTGCAATGGGACAGGGCCGCATTGCTGCCGCCGCGATGAATCAGTATCTGGCCAAATAGCTATTTGGTTGCTTTGCAAGTTTGGGGGTGTTCGGAAATGGCATACAAACGGTCATGCGTTTCCGGTTCGTCCATACACTCAACAATCAGGTCGAAGACCTGGCAGGCGCTTTCATAGAGATGTCCTGTGACAATTGTAGTTTGACCCACAACATTTTCAAAAAGAACAATACAGGACAGATCAGACACATCAGGGGTTGGATTTTTCCTGGCGTCCAGAACCGGTACCACCTGATCATCCAACTCAACAATGCCGATCACGTTTTTTGAACCGTTATGGGCTGCCTGTAAACAGACACACCCTGCGACTTTGATTTGAAGTCCATAATCCTGTCTGATCGCAGTGAATGCAGTGATGTGTTTTCCGCTTTTTGACCGACCATCCTTATTTTCAGGGGTTCCAAAATCCTTTTCCATACCAATAGGCTCCCTTCATATTTTACCCCAATCATTTTCGTCCGCTCGCTCAAGGATATGTCGTCAACAGATGTTGGCAGATGTGACACATGGTGTTGCTCATTCAGCACTCTATTTTATTGCTATCTGATACTGAGTTCAAGAAAAAAAATGAAAAAGTTCACTTCAATATAGATATTATCTTGTTAATTGAAGTTTTCGCAACAGCCGTAAATTCATCCGATGCGCCGTAATAAATCAGGACAGAATTATCTTTTTTAACGGCACCGCATGAAAACACCACATTTCCGTAAAAACCCTGTAATTCATATGGCGCTTGCGGGGCCATAAGGGGCCGTTTCGCGCGGGCGATGACTTTAGACGGATCGTCCAGATCCAGTAACACCGCCGCTAAGCTGTACTTATCGTCGGTGTCCGATCCGTGGTAGATTTCCAGCCAGCCGTCATTGGTTTTAATGGGCACGCAACTGCCTCCGGTTTTACCGCTATCAAACATGCCTTCACGCGGCAAAACAAGGGGTTGGTGCTGTCCCCAGTGAATGCAGTCCGGCGACGAAGCGATCCAGATACCGCGCGGGCCGATATAGCGGGGGACAGGGCGGGTCAGTGCCCAGTATTTCCCACCGATTCGCTCGGGGAACAGGACAACATCAATGTTCTCCGGACAGAAAATAATCCCGTGCCTGTTAAAATGGACAAAATCTTCCGTCGTCAAAAGACCCGTGCAAATTCCCTTGTCGCTAACGACTTTATAGGTGATGTAATAAAGATCATCGATCTTTGTAATGCGGGGGTCTTCCAGGCCGAATGTTTCATAGGGCATTTGGGGGAAAACCGCGGGCTTCGGATCGACCGTAAAATTGAAGCCGTCGGTGCTGCGGGCAATTCGCAGGTGCGATATGCTCGTCAGCATCATCTCGCCGTTGACATAGAACGAACGCGAGTCCGGAATATCAGTGATACTGGGGTCGTTATTTTTCAGCCGGAAGTGCTCAATCTCGCCCGTGTCGGGATTCAGGATCGGTGCGACCTGTTCATCGTCGGCTTTATCCTTGGGGCGCTCGGCCACGCGCAGCAGCAGGAGTATTTCATCACCAAAGATCGTCGCGGCGGGATTGAATGCCCCGACGACTTCATAATCATCCCGCGATGGCGGTACATCGGCCGGCGTAATAATCGGATTGTTTTCATATCGTTCTACAAGCATTTTTCTATTTTGACAGGATTAACGGGATTTACAAGATTTTTTTTATCAGGGGGTACTGGGAGCGCGGGCGTCCCGCCCGCACTGTGGCCGAAGCATCTTGCTTCGGAATAATCATTTGAATCCGCCGGAGGCAGATAGCTATTTTTACTCTCAAGCAGGGGCGTTTGAGCTACATTATATTGGGTTTGTTTTGGGCTGCCCAGGCAGGAGGAAATTGGCAGTAGGCATTGGTAAATAAGGGGTTGCGCTGTTTTGACGAGGTTTGGAATTGGGTTTGTTTTGCGAAAA
>JBDLJN010000142.1:0-7091 GCA_039714335.1 Planctomycetota bacterium | reverse complement strand
AAGGCAGACTAATGGCCTTTTACCGTCACGGGGCCTTAAATAGACTTCTAAAATATCTTCCATGGCCGCTACAAAGGCCGAATTGGCCTTGGGCGGTATTGGATACAAAACAGTCCATTGTGCTGTTTGAGGTCGGCAATCAGGCTGGCTGTCGGATATGCTTCGGGGTATGGGGCTGAACTTCAAAGCCGCCAACACCAACGATCCGGCGTGGAAGTGGGCCAACAATCCCACCAAGAGCGACAAGAAAGACGCCCATCGACTGGCGATGATGTATCACCACGGCTTCTTTCCCGAAGTTCATATTCCCTGCATCGGGGACGCCGCGGTTAAGTTCGGGCCTTTGTTGTCCGACGTAGTAATACCTGAGGACTCATGTTTTGACCGATAAAATGATGACGGAAACGCAAGTAACATCCTGTTCGAAGAATCAGACCGCCCCGGTCAATGTGCTGTTTGTCGGCAACCGGCCGGTGTCTGATGAATTGACAAAATGCCTTAATGAAAATAGTTTTTTATGGGACTGTGTTTCGGTTGGCGACTTCCAATCCTGTATCCACAATCGAAAGATACTCGGAACGGTCGTTTTCGATGCCGAGCGGGTCGCTGCCGGTGAGGCGAAGGTGTTCGGCGAACTGTTCGAACAACTGGACCGCCGGGACATTGCGCTGGTTTTCTATAACCTGCCGGCGTTCATAAATATTGACACATTGCAGCTGGCTTCACGCGTCAGCTCTGTGGCCTATGAAGAACTGTGGGCACGCATTGAAAGCAATGTCAAGTATTACCGGCGACTGCAAAAGGACCTGGCCGAAAAAGAATCGCATCACTGCCAACTGTATCTTAATAAGGATACCGCCCAGCAACTGGAAATGGCCGGCCACGTCCAGCGCAATTTTCTCCCCGCCCGGCTGCCGCATACGGAAAAGATCCGCTGGTCGGCGATGTTCCGGCCCGCTGAGTGGGTGTCCGGGGATATTTACGATATCGCCCGCCTGGATGAGGAGCATATCGGGTTCTACCTGGCGGATGCCGTTGGGCATTCCATGCCCGCCGCCCTGCTGACGATGTTTCTTAAACAGGCCGCAACGATGCGGCAAACGATCGACAATGACTATTATATCTTCAAGCCGTGGGAAGTTGTGACCACGCTGAACCTGCGGATGTCCGAACAGGAGCTGGCCGGATGTCTGTTTGCTACCTGTTTCTACGGATTGCTGAACATCAAAACACTGAAACTCGATTACGCCCGCGCCGGACACCCCTATCCGGTCCTGATCCGCGATGGAAAACTCACTCAACTGGAGACACGCGGCGGTCTGCTGGGCATCTTTCCTGAGGCTGATTTTGAACAAAAATCCATTCAGTTATTGCCCGGCGACAAACTTTTTGTCTTCTCCGACGGCGCCGAACCCCTGCTCGGCAGCAGCGATGATGCGGGGACGTTTCATTTTGATCAACGGTTCATCAACCTGTGCTCTCTGGGCATTGATGCGATGTTCGAGTCTTTCAGCGACATGGCCGCGAAATACCATTTCAAACCCGGCGAGATCGACGATGTGACCGCGATCGGGCTGGAGATACGGTAGTTTGGCAAACGATTACCATTAAAAATACCGCCACCGCAGGTTTTGCACTGTCTCTTTGCCCGCACTTTGAACTATTGATCAGCCTGGTGATCCATAAACCCTTCCAGTTTTCTTGAACGAACGGGGTGCTGCAGTTTTCGGATCGCTTTGGCCTCTACCTGACGCACACGCTCACGGGTCACCTTAAAGATCCGCCCGACTTCTTCCAGCGTATAGGTATAACCGTCGCCGATGCCGTAACGCAGCTTAATGATCTCGCGTTCCCGATAGGTCAGTGTCTTGAGCACCTCGTCGATACGGTCCTTGAGCATTTCCTGGGTCGCGGACTGAACCGGCGATTCGGCCGTATCGTCTTCGATGAAGTCGCCAAAGTAACTGTCCTCGCTTTCGCCAATGGGACGGTCCAGACTGAACGGATGCTTGCTGATCTTGAGCACGCGGCGGGTCTCCGAAACGCTCATCTTGGCAACTTCGGCGATCTCTTCGATGGTCGCCTCACGGCCCAGCTTTTGCAGCAGGTTCTTGCTGATCGTGCGGAGTTTGCTCATCGTTTCGATCATATGCACCGGAATACGAATCGTTCGCGCATGGTCGGCGATGGCCCGTGTGATCGCCTGGCGAATCCACCATGTAGCATACGTACTGAATTTGTAGCCCCTGCGATATTCATACTTGTCCACCGCCCGCATCAGGCCGGTGTTGCCTTCCTGGATGATATCCAGAAAACTCAGGCCCCGGTTTCGATATTTCTTGGCGATGGACACTACCAACCGCAGGTTTCCGCCGGACAGTTTCCGTTTTGCTTCTTCATACTGAGCATAGACAGCCCCCACGGCCCGCAGGCGTTTATCCAGCTGTTTTGGGGTTTCCAGCACTAATTCCTGAAGGCCTTCCAGTTCCTGCTTCATCGCATCAATATCTTCAGGGTCATAATCCCGTGTCGGGCCCGTTTCGATCAGCCGCTGCAACTGCTGCATTTTCTGCTGAATGCCCTGGAGTTTTTTCATCATGGGTTGAATGCGGCTGGTTCGCAAACTCAACTCTTCAAGCAGCGTGGCGATTTTTCTGCGATTTCGATGAATCTGCTTAACGTCCCGTTTAATCCGATCGACATCGTCTGCTTCTTTCGATAAGAGGAAAATATCGGTGTTGCGATCCAGCAGCAGATTGGCCGTGTCCAGGTTCACAGGCAAACGGTTTTTAATGACGGCTCTTTCATAAGACTCGCCGCTGCTCATTTTCATTGTCCGGTCAAAGGGCAGTGCTCCATCGTTGACCTGCTGCAATATCTCCACGGCATTCCTGGCACAATAATCACTCTCAAGCACTTTACGCCGGAACGCCAAACGGGTCAGTTCGATCTTTCTGGCAAGACTGATCTCCTCTTCCCGTGTCAGCAGCGGGATCTCGCCCATCTGGGTCAGATACATGCGCACCGGATCATCAATCTTGCGAACCTCGGTCTCTACGAGTTCGGCCTCAAGGGCGATGTCCCCTTCAAGGTCATCGTCGCCCTCACTGCGGCCAACCTTATCAGCATCCTCAAAGTCCTCGTCATGGTCTTTTGCGACATTGGCTTCATCTAATAACTGAACCCCCAACTCATCAAACGTCATCAAGAGACTGTCCAAACGAGCCGGGCTGATGATTTCGTCCGGGAGCGCATCATTCAGCTCTTCATAGGTCAGAAAGCCCTTCTTTTTTCCCGCAGTAACAATCGACTTAATTGTCTGCTCAATCTTTTCCTGACGCGCTGCGATCACAGTTTCGTCTTCTTCCGGATGGTCTTCTTTGGGCTCCTTCTCGGTATCCTGATCCAACTTTTCACCGTCGGTCAGTTCTTTGACATCTCCGAGATCGTCCTCTTCCTCGGCCAACTCAACATCGATGTCTTCCTGCTCGTCAACTTCCTGTTTTTTAGTTTTCTTAGAAACCATTTACTTCCTCAATTTAATAATTATATAATCAATATAATCCCGCATTTCTCAGGTTTCGCCCCTTTCGGGCGATCTGTTCGTGTATTTGTCTTAACTCACTATCTTCATCCAGCCGCTGCTTGAGCGATTGGATTTGCCCGTCGCATCGTTGCTTTTCCAGTTCCGCTAATGCACCTTCCAGCTGGCTGGGCAATTCTACTTTCCGTGCTGCTATCGTTTGCAGCTGGGTCAGCAGTTTTGCGGACTGCGGCGACTGAATCCGAGCATAGACCTGTGCTATCTGAATATCGCCGGTCTCACTGAGAACGTCAAAGACCGCTTCGGCCAGTTCCCTGAGGCGTTCATCAGGGCCAAAATCAGCAACCGAAATCCGGTCGGAAACCTGCCGGAAATAATCGGGATGCTCCAGCAGCACTTCCAGTATTTCACGCTGCGCTCTGGCCGCCAGACCCACACGCTCATCGGCAGATGGTGTCATGGGACTGTCAATTTCCTCTATACGATGTGTACGGCGTTTTTGTTTTTGAATTGCCGTGATTTCCTGCTCGATACGGCTTGAAGAAATCCCCAGCAATTCACTCAGGCGACCCAATACGACGGTTCGACTGATCGAATCCATTTGCCGTGCTTCAAAGGCCCCTGCCGCGGTCTGCAGAAACTGACGGATCGCTTCGGTGCGGTCTGAAAGGTTCTGGCCGTCCTGAAGCTGCTCGGAAAGCACTTTCCATTTGAATTCCAAGACATCTTCGGAAGAATCGATCACGGCCCTGAAAGCATCTGCGCCTGCTTCCAGCAAGTAATCACACGGGTCCTTGCCTTCCGGAACGAACGCAAGGCGGACATCGATCTTTTGTCCCAGGCATACCTCCACGGCACGGTTGGCCGCGGCTTTGCCGGCAACATCACTGTCAAAGAGCAGGACGATACGCTTGGCGTATCGCCGCAGTATTTTCACATGGCCATCGGTTAAACTGGTACCCAATGCGGCCACGACATTTTCAATCCCGAACTGATGAGCCATCATCACATCGGTGTAGCCCTCGGCAACGATCACGGTCCCGCTTGCCGAAACGGCCTGGCGTGCCCGGTAAAGCCCGTAAAGCGAATAGCTCTTGTCGAACAGGACCGTCGCTGGCGAATTCATGTACTTGGCCGGGTCGTCGCCCAGTGTTCGTCCGCCGAAACCGATCGCACGGCCGGTTACGTCCGCAATCGGAAACATGAGCCGATTCCGGAACTTGTCATAACAGCCGCCGCGTTCTTTTTCGACGGCAAGCCCGGCGCCAACCAGATACTTGTTGGCGATTTTCTTTTCGGCCGCCTGCTTTGTCAAATCGTCCCACGCATCCACCGCCAGTCCAAGCTGCCATTTTTTGGCCATGTCCTCGGTGATCTGACGGGCAGCAAGATAGTCTCTGGCCGCAGCGCCTCTTTGGGCATCCCACAGGTTTGCAATCCAATGCTTCAATGCCCAGGTATTTAATTTTTCCAGGATCCCGGAGTCAAGCTGGTCGCCCTGAGAAGCATTCCGCTGCTGCCGAGCCGGTTCGATCGCAATTCCCGCACGCTGGGCCA
This sequence comes from Planctomycetota bacterium, assembly GCA_039714335.1. Classification (GTDB taxonomy): domain Bacteria; phylum Planctomycetota; class Phycisphaerae; order Sedimentisphaerales; family Anaerohalosphaeraceae; genus 4572-13. Next base: position 1,990 of record JBDLJN010000142.1, on the reverse strand, counting down.
GACGCTCAACCGCCTGCGGAAACGTCAGATTTTCTTTCATCTGGACGAACTTCAGAACATCGCCGCCGGCACCGCAGGCAAAGCACTTGAATATCTGCTTGTGCGGATTCACGAACATGCTGGGCTTATGGTCGGAGTGGAATGGGCACAAGCCCACCATTTCCTTGCCTTTCTTTTCCAGATTCAAGTGCTCAGAAATGACATCGATAATGTCATTGGCCTGCTGAATCCGGCTGATCAGACTATAATCCCATTTCCCAGCCAAGACATCTCCGTAATGTTGCCCCTTCTCGAGGTCTCTTAATCTTCTTATCTCTTCTTCGTTTTTTTCTTTAGACAATAAAGTATAGAAGAAGATGTCAAAAAGTCAAGTTATGGGGATGTAATAGCGTTTTTAGTATTGAAAAAGGGGAATTTATTTAATGTGGACACTTAACCTAAAGAGACATGCCCCGGCCGGTCAATCGGCGGCACACACGGTCTGGAGATCCTCTATTGAAAGTTCATCGAGGCGGTCCACAACCTTTTTTGCTTTGGGAGTCAATTCGTCGGCGCCGTAGGTGGTGGTTACAGCGATGGGATTCATGCCTGCGGCGGCGGCGGCTTCCAGGCCCCAGTGAGAATCTTCTATCACGATGCACTGATCGGCTTTAATGCGGTCGGAGCCGTTTTGGTTGAGCTTGTCCAGCGCCATCAGGTACCCTTCCGGGTCGGGTTTGCCGTGTGTAACATCATCGGCGGTAACAATCACCTCAAACGCATCGGCGAAATCAACCCCGGCCAGCATCAGATCGACATCGCTGCGCAGTGCGCCGGAGCAGATCGCGATGCGGACGCTTCCATCGATAAGCCGCCGGATAAACGTCGCGACACCGTCAATGATGACGGAACCGGCGGCGACAAGATCGTCAAACACAACCTTTTTCTCGGCGATCATTTTCTGTATATCGGCATCGCTCCATCCCATGCCGTAATCGACATTGACCGCTTCAATATTCTCACGGTCCGAATAGCCGAGATATTTTTCCCAGTGTACCTGCTTGGGCATATCAAGTTCATACCGATTAAAGACCGCGTTCAGCGCCTCATAATGCATGGCCTCTGAATCCGCAATCACCCCGTCAAAATCAAAAATTACTGCTTTTAACATATTTTCCCTTTAGTCCATAATTTAAATTGGTTTTAGTATTCGAATTGCATAAATGTTACTATCATATTTTGACAGCTTTTCAAGCGTTTTACCGTCGCCTAAGGGATCTTTAATCAAATAGTCTATCCCGTCTTTTCCGACAATCAAAACCCAATGTGCAATTGCATCATTGATATAAACCTTAGCAATAACAGGATGCCCCCTTTGAATGGCCTGATCGATGACATCGTAGGAAACTTTGGAGATCACTTCTGCATTCACTTTATTGTCTGTGACAGTTGGTATCGCTGCCCATATCACCCATCCACTGTCAGTATATCCATGCTTTTTTTTAAGCAGCATATTCAATCGGTCCGGCTTTAATTCAATCCCAAATTCTGCGAATCCCATACTGACACAGCAGATTGTACAACCGACATTCTGGACTTTTTCATTGCTACCGCCAATGTGTTTATCAGCCCACAATGGGTCTGTTTGCAAATAAATAGGTGTTTCAGCAAATGACACAGAAAGTGATTCACCGCCTGAATGCGGAATGGAGTAACCAAGAGACAATCTTTGATACCAAAGAAACACTGCAGCCGGCAATGCAAAACACAATAATACAATTGAAATCTTTTTTCTTGTATTCACTCTGCGCCCAAAAAGAATATAATAAAAAAGCCCCGGGGGTTGGCTGGGGCTTGTATTGTAACCGTTGTTCAGATTTTTACAATCGTGTTTTACGCGATCTCCGGGACAGGGCCGATGAGGGCTTCGTACTCGGCAAAGGTGGTGGTGTCGCCGGAAAGGACTTCGGCGGCCAGTGTTTTGATCAGTGCCGCGTTGCGGGTGATGTAC
>JBDLJN010000141.1:0-7101 GCA_039714335.1 Planctomycetota bacterium | reverse complement strand
ACCTATAGAAGCCAACGGATACCAACAAACAATGGGCGTGAAGAAGATTTCTTGCTCCTTCGGCGATTGTGGGGATTTCTTGCTCGCCTGCATTCGGGCCGACCGGATTTAAGGCGGGCGTGTAAACTTCTCTTTTATCAGGCGCCGAAGGCGATGGTTTTAAACCGGCAAGTAACCGGTCAGAGAGTGTCGGCGTTCCCATCGTTGCGACATTTTTAGCGATATCATCGATGTAACTGCTTATCCTTGGCCCGTGCGTTGCCCCATAAAAAGTCGTAACGATCATATATTTTCCGTCAGATTTATCTTTAATATACCATCCTGTACCGGAATCGTATCGCGCGGCTCCGATCACATTGGGTTTTTTTCCACTTTTTGCTTTGCTGTCATAGTATATCTTTATTGTATGTTCATCTGCCGCAAAAATTTGATTGTAGCCCCAGTGCAAGGTTCCGGGGGCTACAGCGTGGGAACCGATAGTGTAATGCTTATGCACTCCAAAAATTCTTTGCGGACCGAAACCAGCGATGACAACATCTTTATTAAGTTCGTCCCTGCCTGTATAAAGGGGCATATAGCAGGTAAAGTTTGCATCTTCAAAATAAGCATTCGGATCATTGATCCAGTCATAGTTACTTGCAGAGTCGGGGATACTCCGATCTTTAGGGTTGATGGCTTTTTTAATTCTATAAACGCTGAAATCTGTTCCGCTGATATCTCTTCTGTCTGCAACAACATATATTTCGCGATATATATTGCTGCCTCTTCGATTCTTTCCAAAATACAAGCGACGATTGCCAATGCGTTTAATTCGGCATCCTTTTGACACTTTCCAATGTTTACAGGACAGTACGAAGTTTGGTGAAATGACAGTCGCACTTCGATAATCGTTATGGGCGCTGTTGCCCAGCGCGACGATACAGTCCGTCTCAAACGGTGCCTCGGCATTATCAGAAGTCAATGCGCCGTTGCGATTCTTTCTCCAATCCTGCGGATAGTACACTAAGGCATTCGCAAAGGACGTAAAATACAGCACTACCAAGACCATTGACAGTTTGACAGGCGCTGATTTCAGATGTTGTCTTTTTCTTTTCACTTAAAATTGCCCCCCTGGCTTTTTCATCACATTAAATCCTTGTCTCATTGACAGGTCTTTTTCCGCTATCAATGAAGACAGAAACTTATAATATATTATACGGCATGTCCATTTTTGAGTCCACATAAAAATGAATGTAGCCCGGTGTGAGTTTCGTGATTAGTGGATATTGATGTTACAGAACTGCTTTCGTGAGTTTCTACATCACAAAAAATCCTTGAATACCACGATACTTTCCTCTATAAAAAGCCTTTTATTGTTCCGGCGGATTATGAAAAACAATGATAATTGTTCTGGTTGTGCCCATAAAGACGGCTGCCGGCTGATGTATGAAAAGCTCGGCAAGGCCAAAGGTCCCAATGTGGCGATAAAGGCAATTGTCGCGTTTTTGGTGCCGATCGGCGTGTTTATTGGCGGGCTTGCCGGAAGCCAACGGCTTTTAAGCGGCCGATTCGAAGAAAAAACATTAACTCTGGTCAGTTTTTTACTGGCTTTATGTTTAACCTTGTTGGTTGTATTTGTGATGCGGGCTATTCGCGGGTTGGTAAAGGAACCACGAATGAACGCGAATAAACACGAATTTATTAAAATAAAGCAGTAGGCAGCAGTTTCTATTGCCTCGGTGTCAAATGCCTGTTGCCTATAAAAATTTAGTGTGTATTAGTGTGTATTAGTGGTTCTCTTTCATAATAAAGGTAAGTTTCATGGTGGAAATTCGCGGTAAATGCACTTTTCCGGGCGGTATTCACCCGCCGGAAGGTAAGGAATTCAGCGAACATTGCCCGATCGAGGTGATTCCGACGCCCAGGCAGGTGTCGATTTTGCTGAGTCAGCACATCGGCGCTCCGTGCGGGGCGCAGGTGGCTAAACGGGATGCGGTGACGGCCGGGCAGGTGATCGGTAAATCGGATGCGTTTGTTTCGGCGCCGATCCACTCGCCGGTCAACGGGACGGTGAAGGATATTGTTTTGCTGCCGCACCCGGTAACCGGGCGGACGATGGGCGTTGTGATCGATGTGGACGAAGAAAATAATGCCCCTAAGCAGCCGGTTTATGACAGGTTCGGCAAATCGTTTGACCCGAACAGCTATTCGGTCGAGCAGATCTGCGGCGCGGTCAACGATGCGGGCCTGGTTGGTATGGGCGGGGCGGGCTTTCCCACGCGGGTCAAGATCGAGCCGAACCCGGCGATGCCGAAAGAGGTGCTGCTGATCAATGCCTGTGAGTGTGAACCGTTTATTACCTGCGACTACCGTGTGATGCTGGAGTGGACCTGGCAGTTTCTGGCCGGGGTGCGGCTGGCGGCGCGTGCGAGCGGCTGTGAGAAAATCCGCATCGGCATCGAAGACAACAAGCCCGAAGCGATCAAGGTGCTCCGTGACGCGATTGGACAGTTGGGCCATGTCGGTGATATGCAGGTGATTCCGATTAAGACCAAGTATCCGCAGGGCGGCGAGCGGCAGCTGATACAATCTGTCCTGAAAAAGACCGTTCCGACCGGGAGCATTCCGCCGACGATCGGCGTGTGCGTGCTGAATGTGGCGACTTGTGCGGCGCTGGCCGAGGCGGTTGTGACCGGCAGTCCGCTGACGCACCGCGTGGTTACCGTAACAGGACGGGCGGTCAACAAACCGGGCAACTATTATGCCCCGATCGGGATGAGTGTGGCCGAGTTGATCGAACACTGCGGCGGTCTGACTGAAAAAGCGGCCAAGGTCGTACTGGGCGGGCCGATGATGGGGTTCGCAATTGCCGACCTTTCGACGCCGCTGACCAAGACCAGCGGGTCGGTGCTGATTTTGACCAAGGAAGAAGTCACCAGGGCCAAGTATGAAAAACAGGAAACCGCCTGTATCCGCTGCGGTCGCTGCCTGACGGCGTGCCCGGAGGGTCTGAACCCGACCAAGATCGCCCACGCGGTCAAATATAACAAGCTCGATCTGGCGAAGGATTATTATCTGTCGGCATGTATGGAGTGCGGCTGCTGCAGCTATGTGTGCCCGGCCAATATCGAGATCACCGGCTACATCAAGACCGGCAAGATTCTGGATGCGCGGGCGAAGAAGCGGTTAGGATAATTGTAGGGTGGGCTGTGCCCACGCGGTATTTTTAAAGGAAAAATATTCGATGTTAAGTCAAATAACAGTTTCACCGGCGCCGCATATCAGCGAAAAGCGATCGACGCGCGGTGTGATGTTGGATGTGATTATCGCCTTGGTTCCGGCGATGGCCGCGGCGGTGTATTTCTTCCATCTGCGGGCGGTCTGGGTGATCGCTGTCTGTGTGCTGTCATGTATGGTGAGCGAATGGATTTGCAATATTATCCGCAAAAAGCCGAATTCGCTGGGCGATTTGAGCGCGGTGTTGACCGGCGTGATCCTGGCGTTTTCGCTGCCGCTGACGATTCCGTGGTGGGCCGCGATGGTCGGCAGCGCGTTTGCGATTGTCATTACGAAAATGCTGTTTGGCGGGTTGGGGTGCAATGTGTTCAATCCGGCGATGGCGGCGCGGGCGTTTATGGCCGCTTCGCTCGGCGGGTTGATGACGACCTGGACCGTGCCGGCAACGATGGGAGAAGTGAACTATAAAGGGCAGGGTGCTCAAGTGATGGCGGAGATTCACGCCGAAAACACCTATGACGGTTCGGCCGTTGCCCTGACACAGGCGACGCCGCTGGGCTGGAGCAAAATGGTCATCAAGGGAACCGCGGACGCGGAAACAACCAAGAGCTTGCTCAAAAGTACATTCTTTGGCGGCGTAGGCGGATGCTTGGGTGAGACCAGTGCACTGGCATTGCTGATCGGCGGAGTGTACCTGCTGATCCGGCGGACGATCTCATTTCATATTCCCGCGGCGGTGCTGATCGCGGCGTTTGTCTTTGCGGAAATCTTTTACCTGATCGATCCGGCCCAATACAGCATTCCTTTGCTGCACTTGGTCGGCGGCGGAATGCTGCTGTGTGCGTTCTTCATCGCGACCGACCCGGTGACCGCTCCCTTGAGTGTTAAGGGGATGTGGATCTTCGGCGCCGGTGTGGGAGCACTGGTCATGCTGATTCGTTTGATCGGCGAGTATCCGGAGGGTGTGATGTATGCGGTATTGATTATGAACGCGGTTACGCCGCTTATTGACCGGATGTGTAAACTGGTGCCGGTGGGAGGTAAGCCCCATGTCAGCTAATGAAAAGAAAAATCCGATCCTGTTCTTCCTGCGGGAAAGTTGGCTGCTGATGACGGCGGCGATTGTTTTTGGTGCGTTGCTTGCAACATTAAATGCGGCCTGGCAGCCGAAGATCGCACAAAACAGCGTTGACAAGTTCAGTGCGCTGGCCGGTGGATTGCTGGGCAATGCCGAACGATTTGAAACGGCTCTGGAGACCGGAATCGATATCGGGGCGGGCAAAATCTATGATATCAAAGTCAAAAAAGGTATTGATGCGGACGGTCAGCTCGTCGGCTGGGCGTTTGTCTGCGAAGGCAGCGGCTTTGCCGACAAGATCAAGCTGGTCGTGGCAACGGATGCGGCATTTGAAACACTGGCCGGGTTTGGTGTTTTGAACTGTCTTGAAACGCCGAATTTTGGTGATGAGATTACTGTCACACCTGAAGACGGTGGCTTTTATCAGCCACAGTTTATTGGTGCCCCAGTAACTGAGTTGGAACTGACCAAGATCGGCGATCCTGAAAAAGTGGACAACCAGATCGTCGCGATCAGCGGAGCAACCGTTACCAGTGATGCAGTGGTGAAGATCTTCAATACCTTCCTGCTGCCGATCAAAGAAGCGATGCAATCTGAAAATCTTTTGCAGCAATAACTTCATGGTAAAAAAATAGGAATTTTTATGGCAAAGAGTAATGAAATAAAACTCAGCAAGACATTTTTGGGTGGCTTGTGGGATAACAACCCGGTGCTGCGGCTGTTGCTCGGGATGTGTCCGACGCTGGCGGTGACCGCCGCGGTGAAGCCGGCGCTGACGATGGGTATCAGTGTGATCTTTGTGCTGTTGTTTTCCAATATCGTGGTCAGTTCGATCCGGCATTTGCTTAAGCCGCATGTGCGAATTCTGATGTTTACGCTGACGATCGCCACGGCGGTAACGATCGCCGATTTGTACCTGAAGGCGTTTATGCCGGAGATGAGTGCCAGCCTGGGGCCGTTTATTCCGCTGATTATCGTGAACTGCATTATCATCGGTCGTGCCGAGGCGTGTGCGAGCAAGAATGGCCTGGTGACCAGTATTACCGATGCGTTGGGCATGGGTGTCGGCTTTACGGTCACACTGTGTGTGCTGGCAGCGATTCGTGAGGTGCTGGCGACGGGTGAGATCTTCGAGATCGCCGTGACGCCGGCTTCGTTTGTGCCGTGGGCGGCGATGGGTATGCCGGTGGGTGCCTTTATTACGCTGGGACTGATGCTGGGCGCTGTGAATCTGATCAGTAAAAAAACTGCTTAAAGATTTTTAACCACTAATGGACACGAATGAACACAAATTAGTTATTAAAGAACTTATAAATATTATTCGTGAATATTCATATTAATTTGGGGTTCTTGTTTAATTTTGAATTAGAAAGAAAAAAATGGATACGCTTCAAACATTGCTGTTGGGTTTCATCGGGATTGTCATCGTCAACAACCTGGTGTTCACGAAGTTTCTGGGCATCTGCCCGTATCTGGGTGTGTCGGGTCGAATCGACATGGCGTTCGGGATGGGCTGTGCGGTGACGTTCGTGGTGACGCTGGCCGGAACGCTGACATTTCTGATTGACCATTTTTTCCTGATGCCGTATGGGCTGGAAGTGATGCGGTATCTGTGCTTCATTCTGGTCATCGCCGGGGCGGTGCAGCTGGTGGAGATGTATGTGCGAAAGTTTTTTCCGGCGTTGTATGAAAGTTTCGGCGTGTTTCTGCCGCTGATCACGACTAACTGTGCGATTTTGGGTTTGTGTCTGTTTTTGAACCTGTGGGCGATTGATAATCTGCTGGAAGCGGTCGTTCTCAGTGTGGGGGCGGGGATTGGTTTTACGATGGCCATCTGCATTATGGCGGGCATCCGTGAGAGCCTGGAGCTGGCCGATGTGCCGGAGTGTTTGCAGGGAGCGCCGATTACACTGATTACGGCGGGGCTTTTAACGCTGGCGTTTATGGGCTTTGCGGGAATGATAAGATAAGAACACAAGAACACAAGTATATGAGTATATAAGGAATCGCCTTCGGCGATGACAGATTTAATTTGAAAATTGGAAATAAGCAATAGGAAATAAAAAATGATACTCGCTTCTGTTGTGGAACTGTTTAATAATGCCTGGCCGGCGGCGGTGCTGGCGCTGGGGCTGGCGTCGGTGTTCGCACTGATCTTGTTGATTGCCAGCATCAAGTTAAAGGTTGTCGTCGATCCGAAGATCGAAGAGGTTCAGGCGGCTTTGCCGGGTGTGGATTGCGGTGCGTGCGGATTCGCCGGGTGCGGTTCGTATGCCAAGGCCGTTGTGGCCGATCCGGAACTGCTGGGCAAATGTGCCCCCGGCGGCGACGAGACCAGCGATGTGCTGGCTGGTATCCTGAATCTGCAAATGTCCGGCGGCGGTGCGCCGCTGCGGCCGATCATCCATTGCCGGGCAACCAAGGATGATAAGAAATTCTTTGCGACGTATGAGGGCATTCCCAGTTGTACGACGTATGACGCGGTACCGAATGTGCAGGCGTGCAAGTTCGGCTGCCTGGGCTATGGCGACTGTGTGCGGTCGTGCAAGTTTGGGGCGTTGAGCATTATTGACGGGCTGTCGACGGTGGATTACGAAAAATGCACCGGCTGCGGGGCGTGTGCGAAGGCCTGCCCGCGTGAGCTGATCGAGATGGTGCCGTTTACGCAGGATGTGATGATGACCGTGGCCTGCAACAGCAAGGAAAACGGCAAGAATACACGCCAATTCTGCAAAGTTGGCTGTATCGGCTGCGGGATGTGCAGCCGATACAGCGATCTGTTTACGACGGAAAACTTCCTGGCCCGG
>JBDLJN010000140.1:0-7109 GCA_039714335.1 Planctomycetota bacterium | reverse complement strand
TTACTGATCGCTCCGAAGAAATACTGCACTGACAATGCGGCAATGGTGGCCTCGCTGGGATATTATAAATACAATGCGGGCCAGTTTGCGGATTTGACGCTGGAACCAAAGGCAACCTCGAATTAAGGTAGCTCAGGCATCCTGCCTGAGTCAAAAACGTGTCAAATTAGCATTTGATAGCAATATGCATGAAGAGTTAATGTGGAGTTCAGTTGCAGAAAAAAACTGAAAACATCTTTTATAATCCCACGGCTAGAAAGAAAGTGACTCGCCGAAATCTTCCGCATTGGAATCAATCGGAAAAAATGTATTTTACAACATTTCGGACTGCCGATTCGATTCCGCAGGATAGAATTAAAGTATTCAGGCAGGAAAAACAACTGTGGCAACGAAATCACTCTAAGCCGTACAATGAGAACGAAAAAGCAGAGCATCGCCTCTTGTTTTCAGATAAAATGAATACATGGCTCGATAATTGCCATGGAAAATGTCTGTTGCGTAAACCTGAATGTGTGACAGTTGTTAGGGACGCGATGGAGCATTTCGATAAGGAGCGATATTTCCTGGATCATTGGGTGATTATGCCCAATCACGTTCATGTCTTACTGATAACATGTGATGGCTATAATTTAAGTAGCATCCTCCATTCTTGGAAATCCTTTACTTCCAATCAAATCAATAGGATATATTCGTGGACAGGTTCTTTTTGGCAAGCTGAAACGTTTGATCATATCGTGCGTAATGCCGGACAACTTGAAAAATATCGAGAATACATTAAGATGAATATTGCTAAAGCGGGAGTGCTTTGGTCTGAGAATTCGATACAAGTTTGTTTACTGGAAGATGATTGACTCAGGCAGGATGCCTGAGCTACCTTAAGGGCGTTTATTATGGATGAAAAGCAGATTGAAAAGTTGTTGACTGATGTCAAAGACGGGACGCTGGACGTTGAAGAGGCCGTGCAGCGGCTTCGGCATCTGCCGTTTGAGGACATGGGCTTCGCCAAGGTCGACCATCATCGCACGATTCGATGCGGTTTCCCGGAGGTGATCTACTGTCCCGGCAAGACGGAAAAGCAGGTGGCGGCGATTTTTCAAAAGCTTGCCAAAACGGGCCAGAACATTATCGCCACCCGCGCGGATGGGTTTTTGTATGAGGATGTCGAGCGGATTACGAAGCTGGACGGTCTGCGGTATGAGCGGGATGCGCGGATGATCGTATTGGAGCAGAAGCCGATGGAGAATCCGATTGGCAACATCGTGATCGTGACCGCCGGGACGGCCGATATGCCCGTGGCCGAAGAGGCACGGGTGACGGCACAGATGTTGGGGCAAAACGTGGAACTGGTGTGCGATGTCGGCGTGGCGGGGATCCATCGGCTGCTGGGCAACGTCGAGCAAATCCGGGCGGCCAATGTGGTGATTGTTGTGGCGGGCATGGAAGGGGCGCTGGCCAGCGTGGTTGGCGGGTTGGTGGATTGTCCGGTGATTGCCGTGCCGACGAGTGTGGGCTACGGGGCCAGCTTTGAAGGGCTGTCCGCATTGCTGACCATGCTCAACAGCTGCGCCTCCGGCGTGACCGTCGTCAACATCGACAACGGTTTCGGCGCCGCCTATTCCGCCAGCATGATTAATATGAGAATTGCAGGAGTTTGATACAATGCAAAAAGTAACTGAACTTCCAAAACTTGAAAAGCGCCCCAGTGATGGGCATAAAGGAACATTTGGAAAAGTATTGATCGTTGGCGGCAGTACCGGTTTCAGCGGTGCGCCAGCGTTGGCGGGCAAGGGGGCTCTGCGGAGTGGTGCGGGGTTGGTGCGGGTTGCTGTGCCGCGGTCGGTTCAGCCGATTGTGGCAACGCTTGATCCGTGTTATACCACGATTGGGCTTAGTGAGGATGACGGGCAGCTTTCTTCAAAGGCCGTGATGGAACTGGCAAAGCATCTGGCGGACAATGATGTGGTTGCGTTTGGGCCGGGTGTCGGAACGGGTCCGGGTGTGAAAGATGTGCTGCTTTCGCTGGTGGCGGTTGAGGGTTTGAAACTGGTCATTGATGCGGACGGGCTAAATATATTGTCGCAGTGCGGCGGCCCCGGCGGGTGGATGGAGAAGAAAAAGGCCGATATTGTCCTGACGCCGCATCCGGGCGAGATGGCAAGATTGTGGAAAAGCGTTTTTCGTGCGCCGATGCCGGAGGAGCGGCAAGAATGTGCCGCGAAATTTTCTGAAAAGACAAACACGGTTGTTGTTCTCAAAGGCGCCGGAACGGTCGTCACTGATGGCGAGAAGGTTTACGTTAATACGTCGGGCAATCCCGGTATGGCGACTGCGGGAAGCGGGGACGTGCTGACCGGAACAATAACCGCATTGGCGGGACAGGCTTTGTCTTTGTTTGATGCTTCGGTATTGGGTGTATATGTGCATGGGCTGGCAGGAAACATTGCTGCGGCGATCCATGGCCAGATCAGCTTGATTGCGACGGATATTACTGACAATCTTAGCGCAGCATTCGGTCAGGTCGTCGAATGGTAGAAACCCAATTCATTACAGACCGCCAAATCTACGAACGCGTCCTGCAGGAGCAGGTGCCGAAGGCGCGGGACTTTGTCTGGATCGGTACCAGTGATATCAAAGATTTGCATGTCGATTCGAAAGGGCGAATGGTTCCGTTGTTAAAAGTCCTGTCAGGTCTTATTAAGAAACAGGTTTCGATTCGCCTGATCCACGCCAAGGAACCCGGCAAGCGGTTTCGGGATGATTTTGACAGATATCCCAATCTTATTGAGGGGATGGAGCGGCTGCTGTGTCCGCGGGTGCATTTTAAGTGTGTAATCGTGGATGGCCAGTTCGCCTATTCCGGCAGCGCCAACCTGACCGGGGCGGGGATGGGGGCCAAGTCGCCGAAGCGGCGTAATTTTGAATCCGGGATCATCACGACCGACCCCGATATGATCGAGCCGATCATGGAACAGTTCGATGCGGTCTGGATGGGACAATACTGCCCGGATTGCCAGCGAAAAGATTATTGTGCGGACTTTAAGGACATTTTGGGTTAAAATGCCAAGTTGAGAGAGTTATTGGCTGATACGGGTATTTTCTTATGGCACGACCTTTTACATTGTTGATCAAACCGGCAGGGCCGGATTGCAATATTGCCTGTCAATACTGTTTTTATGCCTGCAAGGAGGACTTCTTCGGCGGCGGCGCGCACCGCATGAGTTCGGCTGTTCAGGAACATCTGGTAAAAAGCTATCTGGGTTGCCGTTTCGAAGAGTCCAGCTTTGCCTGGCAGGGCGGCGAGCCGACGCTGATGGGGCTGGATTTTTATAAGCGGCTTGTGGAGTTGCAGGCCCAATACGGCGCGCCGGGGCAGGTGGTCACCAATGCACTGCAGACCAACGGGATCCTGATCGATGCTGAATGGGCGCAGTTTTTGTCCGAATACAAATTTCTTTGCGGGATCAGTGTGGACGGCCCGAAAGAATACCATGACCATTACCGAAAGGACCGAACTGGCAAGGGGACGTTTGATCGGGTGATGGCCGGAATTGAAAACTGTCGGAAATATCATGTCGAATACAATATTCTTGTCCTGCTGAATAATGTCAATGTGCTGCATCCGGACGAACTGTTTGATTTCTTTACGGGGTTGGGGACTCAGTACCTGCAGTTTGTTCCCTGTGTGGAAAAGAGCGTCGACGATCCTGCCAAGCCCGCTCCGTTCAGCATTACGCCGGAAGCATACGGAAAATTTCTGTGCCGAATCTTTGACCGCTGGATGGATCATGGCGTCCGAAAACTGAGCGTGCGTATTTTTGACAGTATGCTCAGTTTCATGCTGGGCGGGCCGCATACCGAGTGCACATTCGGGCGGCGGTGTACCGATTATATTGTCATCGAACATACCGGTGATGCATTCTGCTGCGATTTTTATGTGACCGGCGAGACGAAGTTGGGTAATATCATGGAAACGCCGATCGATCAGCTTGCAAACAATGAGGTCAAACGCGGGTTTGCCCGGAAGAAGACCGAGATCGATAATAAGTGCCTGATGTGTAAGTATCTGGATATCTGCCGGGGCGGCTGCCCGAAAGACCGGGCCATGCTGACCGGTACGCATAAAGTTCCCAGCTATTTCTGTGAAGGATACAAAATGTTCTTTGCTTACGCACTGCCCCGGCTTGAAATGATCGCGCAGGATATTCAAAACGGGAAATACAGTGGTTAACTGCCTATTTGCTTGTCAAAAAATCTGTCTGCTCTTTTACCATCTTTTCAAAAGCTTGCCATCCTTGGAGTTGCTGAGGGGTTAAGGATGCAGCTTTTCCGGTCTCAAGATGATGTTCGACTGATCTGAGCCAACGTCGTGTTTTTCGAGGTAGTGCCACACATTTATTGACCACGAGCCCAGTGACTTTTTGTTGTTGGTGTCGGCGACGAATATTTAATTTTCGCTTCATATGTAAATCATACTCATATTCGGCCAAAATTTTCTTGGTCATTTGTATGGTAGAAGCGACAAGATTATTTCCTTGTATCGTTTGCGGGACTTTTTCTAAAGTTTTGGGATTCTGAGCCACTGCTTCAAATGGAGCGATACAGTCAATATCGTAAAATGAAAAAGTAATATCGTCAGCGTACCGCGTATACACAGCACCCACTTTTTTAGCCCATCCATCCAGTCGGGCGTCCAGTTCATAATTGATCAAATTACTTAACCGTGGACTGGTGGGGGCGCCTTGCGGCAGTGAACCATGATATGTACAGAGTCGAATCAAAATATCAGTTGATTCCTGATCCCAACCGATTACATAAAGATAACTACGCAAGCGGTTTTCAGTCGTGGATCGGAAAAAAGTTTTTATATCCATTCTCAAAATAACATCCGCGTCGATATGCGGGAAGGCGTTAGAGACGATGGAATGTCCCTTTGCAAATCCTGTGGCAGCCGGATGGGTTGGTAATTTATTGAGCAGTCGCTTCAGGATTGTCCGTTGGATTTTTTTCAGCGATGCATCAGGAGCCTGAATGTATCGATGTCCGCCGGACCGTTTTTCGATGGCAAATTGCCGATAGTTAATCGGTGTTGTTGCAAGTATATCAACACCGCACCCCAGTCGTCTGGCCAACTCTCCCGTGGGGCGTCCGTTTTCAGGAGGTGTTAGATTGGGGAGACGGAGTTTAGGCTTTCTGGGCTTATCCAGTATTTTCATCGTTATCATAAACAGAATAATTGGAATTATGATAGCAAGAAAAAAGATTTCTTGTCCCATTTATCAGCCCTTTTAAGTTTTGTGGAAAAGGGGCACAGCCTTTTGCTGTGCCCGGTGCCTTGCTAAAGGTGCGACCTTTGCAACCAATTCTGCAATAAGAGTCTCTCGACCCGGCTGACGAAACATCAGCCTACGCTCTGCATTTGAGCTCGCCAAGGCTTTCATAGGGTAAATCAGCAATATCACATCGTCAAGTGAAAAAACAGTTTACTTTTGATCGGCTTTATTTATGATTGATATGTAGATTGTTATTTTAACCGGAAGGGCCAGGAATGGATTTGGCGGAGTTGCGAAAGAATAAAAAGATCGCGGTTTTATCGCCCGTGGCATGGCGGACGCCGCCGCGGCAGTATGGGGCGTGGGAGACGGTCGCGAGCAACATTGCCGAAGGCCTCGTCGAGCGGGGCTGGGATGTGACGCTGTTTGCCACGAAAGACTCGATCACAAAGGCCAAGCTTCACGCTGTGATCAATAAAGGGTATGAGGAGGATCCGTCGCAGGAGGCCAAGGTCGTCGAGTGTTTGCAGATTTCCGAGATGATGGAACACGCCGCCGCGTTTGACCTGATCCACAATAATTATGACTTTCTCCCCCTGACCTATACGCGGCTGATTAATACCCCCATGCTGACAACAATCCACGGCTTTTCGTCCGACAATATCCGCCGGGTGTATCGCAAGTACAAGCACGATTCGTACTATGTTTCCATCAGTGATTCGGACCGTGACTCCGAACTGCCGTATTTAGGCACGGTCTACAACGGCATCGATCTGTCGAATCTGACCGTGGGCGAAAGCCGCGGCGACAAACTTGTCTTTCTCGGCCGTATCCATCCGGACAAGGGCACACATCTGGCCTGTGAGACGGCGAAAAAGGCCGGGATGGAGTTGATTGTTGCGGGCATCATCCAAGACGAGAACTACTTCAACGAAAAAGTCAAACCGTACATTGATGATAAGCAGATTTCGTATATCGGCCCTGTCGGACCCCCTGAGCGAGATGCGTTGTTTAAACAGGCCTATGCACTCCTGCACCTGAACGAGTTGCCCGAGCGGTTCGGACTGGTTATGGCTGAGGCCAATGGTGCCGGCGTACCGGTGATCGCCTACGACCGTGGGTCTTGTCGGGAGGTGGTTGCTGACGGCGAAACCGGTTTTCTGGTGACGAATATTGATGAAGCTGTCGAAGCGGTCAAAAAGATTGATACGATTGATCCCACTGCCTGCCGCAGACGGGTAGAGGAATGCTTTTCGATCCCGACGATGGTCAAAGCGTACGAGAAGGTGTATTTGGATGTCTTCAAGCTCGAAGAAGAAAAAATGCATGTGAGATATTGATTTAGCCCTCGCAACTCTGTTGCGGGGGTTTGCAATGACAAACAGAGGTGAGAATACATGATCGCATATATGTTGACATGGACAACATATGGTACCTGGCTGCAGGGAGACGAGAGGGGATATTGCAAAGACGGGAAAACATTTGGGGCGAATCCCCGTTTGTATCAATCCAACCATAATTCCTTAAAACACAAACCGGTCTATTTGTCAGATGGCCAAAGGGATGTTGCCAAGGAAGGAATTTATCAGGAGGCAAAGCGTATTGGCCAGTCCGTTTATGCCTTAACAGTTCAATATAATCATGTCCACCTGATTCTTGAAAAAACCAAAGATACGATTGAATCAACTGCTCATCGCTATAAACGAACTGCCACATATGTGCTGCGAAAAATGGGCTTTCGGGGAAATGTTTGGACAAAACGTTATGACGCGCGTTATTGTTTCAATGCATGTGAATTGAATACGAGAATTGAATATGTGTTGAGTCATGATTTGGAAA
>JBDLJN010000139.1:0-7231 GCA_039714335.1 Planctomycetota bacterium | reverse complement strand
ATTCGACAAAAGATCATACCTGTCGCGTTGCCTACAGCCAGGCCCGCCGCGCCACAGCGGACACAACATGCCATTACGAGGTGAAGATCGCGCGTGATCCTGTTGACAGGGAGGTAACGACGATCGCCGCCTTTACGGGCAATCATAACAACCAAAGAGGCGTCGAAAGCGGTCTCTACAACTGGCCGGCATCGATGTGGTTTCCACACAGCGATATTACCTGCCATGTTGCAGTACATCAGCCGGACGTGATGTATTTCAGCGGCGACCAGGTTTATGAAAATGCAAGCCCGACCGGTGTCGATCGAAAGTTCCTCGAACTTGACTACTTATATAAGTGGTATCTGTGGTGCTGGGCCTACCGTGATCTGACACGCGAAATCGTTTCTGTCTGTGTGCCGGACGATCATGATGTGTACCAGGGCAACCTTTGGGGCCAAGGCGGCAGGCCGGCGAAAAATCAGGGGATGGGCGGCTATGTGTATCCCGCCGAATTTGTGAAAATGGTAGAGCGTACACAAACCTGCCACTTGCCCGATCCGTATGACCCAACACCCGTTGAACAGGGAATCGGTGTGTATTATACAGGCCTGGACTTTGGCGGCGTCAGCTATGCCATTCTTGAAGACCGAAAATTCAAGACCGGGGAAGAAAGCGAAGAATCGCTCTCGAAAGATCCAACAAGAATTAAATTGCTGGGTGACAGGCAGCTTGATTTCCTAAGCCATTGGGCCGCTGACTGGGCACCCGGAGTCGAGATGAAGTGCGTCCTCTCCCAGACCATTTTCGGCTGTCTGCATACCGGTTGGGGGACAAGAGCCTTTAAGAAAGACCTCCCCGCGGATGACTATGACAGCAACGGGTGGCCTTCGCACGGAAGAAATAAAGCGCTGCGTGAAATTCGTAAAGGTTTTGCATTTATGATCGGCGGCGACCAGCACCTGGCGACGATCGTTCACCACGGCATCGACGAATTCGATGGCGCCGGCTGGAGTTTCTGTGTGCCTTCGGTGGCCAATTTCTACCCGCGGTCATGGATGCCTGAAATCCCTGCCGACAGAGCGCTGCCCGGACTGCCGGAATACACCGGCAGCTATCATGACGGCTTTGGCAACAAGGTCACGGTCTGGGCCGCCGCCAATCCCATCGGGTCCACAGGCGCTGAACCCGCCGCACTGCATGACCGCTCGCCGGGATACGGAATCGTACATTTCAACAAAAAGGCCCGTACGGTCCAAATGGAATGCTGGCCGCGATACGCGGACCCGGATCGTGACGAGATGCAGTACAAGGGTTGGCCGAAAACAATTGACATGCTCGACAATTACGGCAAAAAGCCCGTCGCATGGTTGCCGACAATTGAAGTGTCCGGCTTTGATAAACCGGTTCTGCAGGTCATCGACCAACGATACGGTGACACCGTCTATACCCTTCGCCTGCCCGGCAATTCGTTCCGGCCGTGGGTATTCCGCGAAGGTCCTTACACGCTGAGAATCGGCCAACCCGGTACGGATCGGTTAAAGGTCATTGCCGACGTAGAAGCAACAGAAGACAAGACCGAAGATGTGATAAAGGTGGATTTTTAAGCTGTTACGAAGCAGCAATCTCCACCAGTTCGACATCGAATGTCAGGTCTTCGCCCGCCAGCGGATGGTTGCCGTCCAGTGTCACATTTTCATCATCAAACGTTGCAACCGTCACTACGAACGGCTGGCCGTCGGGATCTTCTGCGGTCAACTGCATGCCGACCTTCAGTTCGATCTCATCGGAGAACATACTTCGCTTGACGGTTTGGATCATGTCATTGCGTCGCTGACCATAGGCACCGTCCGCGGGAATTTTGAAGGTCTTTTTCTCGCCGGGTTCCATATCGAGGATCGCTTCTTCAAACGCAGGGATCATCTGTTTCTGCCCGGTGGTAAATTGCAGCGGATCGGCATCGACCGAGCTGTCGAACACATCGCTATTATTTAGTTTGCCGGTGTAATGAACCTTAACGGTATCGCCAGTTTTTACTTTTGCCATAGTTTAATTCCTCAAATTAAAGAGTTATCGATTTAGGGAGCCATCAAAACACAGAACAACGGAGGTGTCAAAGAGATAATAGTGAATTGGAAGATATAAAAAAGAAAGGTCCGCTGGATATCACCTTATGACTATCATTCCAATTAGATGATCTCCGGAACGTTCCAGCCCTTGCGGTATTCTCTCTTTAACAGCGCATTGGCCTGCTCGGCCATTGTACCGGTGAACTGTTCTGTGGTCCCGTCAAAGGACAGGACCGGACCGAGTGTGGCTTTGTTTTTGTTCAGATCCACTCCATTGATCACCACATGCTCGAGCATGCGCCGCCAGGTGTCCCCTTTGAGTGTATCCGATCTGATCATACCTGCAATGTCAGCTGGTGATGCTGTTTGGCCGATTCGGTGAGAGATATTGCCCATATGACACATTGCCGTCGAAAGGTGCCCATCGGCAATCGAACAAGCGGCCGCACGGGGGCGGTTATTGCGAACCGCTTCGAGAAATCGCGGCAGATGATTTTCGCCGCCGTGTCCGGTAAATTTATGGATGCGTTTGCCCTGATTGTCATAGGCGGCTTCTTCTGACACATATCCACCCTCGCATTCGATGATGGTCCCGATACGGGTTTTCTTATAAACCGGCATCGCGTTAATATCGGGCCGCACAGGCAGCCCACGCACCTCAAAGAGAAGGGGAATGGGCTTGTAA
Source organism: Planctomycetota bacterium (assembly GCA_039714335.1). Taxonomy (GTDB): domain Bacteria; phylum Planctomycetota; class Phycisphaerae; order Sedimentisphaerales; family Anaerohalosphaeraceae; genus 4572-13. Next base: position 4,498 of record JBDLJN010000139.1, on the reverse strand, counting down.
TCATAAAAGATAATCTGCGTGTTCGGAGTCTGGCCGGCATCTTCGTAACCAAAACGACCTCCGATACTCACGACTTTTTCCGGATACTTCGTTTGCCCGATCAGCCAGCGTGCAATATCGAGCTGATGGACCCCCTGGTTGCCGAGATCACCGTCACCGGTATTCCAGACCCAGTGCCAGTCATAATGGAATTGCGGCCGGAAAATCGGTTCGTCCTGAGCCGGACCCAACCACAAATCATAATCACAGGATGCCGGCGGCGACAAAGGGGCGTCCAGTCTGCCAATACTTTTCCGCCGCTTGTAACACAGGGCACGCGCGCAGAGGATCTTTCCCAGATGGCCTTCTTTAAGATATTCCATTACCTCCGGCCAGCAGTTGCGGCTGCGATGGTGCAGTCCGGCCTGAACAACGAGGCCGGATTTTTTCGCAAGATTAACCATTTGCCGCCCTTGCCATATATCGTGAGAAGCCGGCTTTTCGACATAGACATGCTTGCCCGCACGAAGGGCGTAAATCGTGTGCAGTGCATGCCAATGGTTCGGAGAAGCAATAATAACCGCGTCAATATCCTTGCGGTCCAGCAGTTTTCTAAAATCCGTATATGTCTCCACTTTAACCGGAGTTTCGCCGTTGGCAAGTTTGTCCCGAAGTGTGTTCATATGATACGCCGGATCAGGATCCGCAAGGGCAACTAATTGAGCGCCAGGAATTTTCAGCAGATGGTGCGCATGAAGCCGCCCTTTTATCCCAACGCCAATAATTCCGATACGAATCTTGTCGTTGGCTCCCAGCACACGGTTATTCAGACCAACGGCAGACAACCCCAAGGCTGCCGCTGCAGATGTCTTCAAAAAACGACGACGATTCATATAACGATTTCCTCTAATAATGCTGCCCAATTCTAATAAACAGCCACACCTTTACGGTAAACATTCAGATCGCCTGAAATATTGCAGCCATCTCGATATTACAACATTATATGGTAAAAAGATTCGCCGCACCGCACAAGGGATATTTCATTCGGTTTTTTTTAACCCCTCAATCTCGACTTCGCAAATCGCACTATACTCGTTTACGCTGTTAGCGTGACAGCAAATACGCACAAAGTTCGCGTCTTTGGGGTTAAACTCATAGAATTCAATGCCATCGACTCCGCCGCTTTTCCCCTGATAGACCTGTTCCCAGGCATGGCCATCAAATGAAAACTCGACTTCAAAAGGATAAACCCGCTCTGAACCGTTATACCAGGCAATTCCGATCTTACCCAGTTTCTTTTCACCGACCAGCGCGTAGCGTATCCAGGGGTTTCTCTCGTTGGTACTCCAGTAGGTCTGAAGGTCGCCGTCCAGCGTATTTTCCGGCACAGACGGTTTGGCCGATTCAACACTGCTGGCAATCACGACTTTCTCGGCTTCGGCTTTGGCGATCGCTTTGGCCTTGGCCGCATCGAATGTCCAGGTGCAGGAATCGGTGTACTGCTTACCATCGCGGCTAACAGCGGCCTCGACCACATTCTCACCGTCGACAAGCGTGACATGACAGGTGTAAACCGCATAACCGGCGGATGTAACCTCGGCTTTGACGCCGTTAATTTTCACCTCCGGCATTCCGCAGTTCGAGTACACCTTGACGGTGGGTCGGGGGTTTGTGCGTTCGGTCAGCCGCCGGTCGCGAATATGCAGAACCGGCTCGTCGGACCAGTTGGCCTTATAATAATAAAAGGAATCCTTCCTGGTCGAGCGGTCATAGGTAATCAGCCCCTTGTGATTGCGTCCTTTGATACCGCCGCGGTTCCATTTGGGAACGGCAAAGTCAAACATGTTCCAGACATAGCTTGACCAGATGAACGGATGCGACTCAATGGCGGGCCACTGTATCTCGTGGATATTCGTCTGGAACTGTTCCGGATAGAACTTACCGGAGATGGCATTGGGCTTTTTGGGGTTTTCTTCCTGATGAGCGATATTAGCGCCGGCACCGTATTCGGCCAGACAAACAAAATTGTCCGGGCGGGACTTTTTTGTTCCTTCGATCCAGGTGGTTATATCTTCGATCTGGCCGTAATACCATCCGTAGTAACGATTGCACCCCTGCAAATCGGCGTGCAGGGACATCGGCCTGTCCAGACTGCCGTATCCGGTGACGGAAACGGTCCATCGATCCGGGTCTTCGGACTTGGCGATATCGTGCAGTTCTCGTGTCACCAGCACCGGAGAATCCATCGCGTCTCTGGCCATAACCTCATTATGCAGCCCCCACATAAAGATCGAAGGGTGGTTATAGTTCTGCCGGACCAGTTCCCGCATCTGCTGCTTGGCATTGTATCCTTCCTGCTCGGTTTTCCGGCTTACAAAAGGGATCTCCGCCCAGACGACGATACCCGATTGGTCACAGTACGAGTAAACATAATCCGCCTGCTGATAGTGAGCCAGTCGCACCGCGGTGGCTCCTATTTCATAGATGGTATCAAAGTCCTCTTTGTGCTGCTGGTTACTCAGGGCACTGCCGCAATCCTGCCATTCCTGGTGGCGGCACACGCCATACAGCCGATACGGTTTGCCGTTGAGGATAAATCCTTTGTCCGGGTCCATACTGTAATAGCGAATCCCCAGCGGCTGGGTCACCGAATCAACCAGCCGGTCGCCGTCAAACACCTCGACCACAAGCTGATACAGGTAAGGGTCATGGCGACCGTTCCACAGTCGCGGTTTGCGAACCTTCAACTCCTGCTGCACGCTGGTCACCATAACCGGACGGACCTTAAAGGTATCCTTCTCGGAGGCGACCTTTTTTCCGTCAGCGTTCTTGATGGTCGTTTTGACGGTCAGTTCTTTCATGACGGTATGGCCGTTTTCGAGCTTGGTTTTGACATCGATCAGGGCGGACTTTTTGCTGACATCTTTCTGGCGAATATACACACCCGGGGAAGCATAGTCTCTGGGCGTAATGTGTATTTTGTCAGTAACAATCAGTGAAACCGGCCGGTAGATACCGCCAAAGACCATAAAAAGCTGGTGATTGACCGGGATAATATCGGGACGGGCCTGGTTGTTGGCTTTGACCACAATCAGGTTCTCCTGGCCGTATTTCAGCGCGGGGGTAATCTCCAGGCAAAACGCCGAATAGGCCCCCTTATGATTGCCCGCGTGAAGGTCGTTCACAAAAACATCGGCAACCTGGCCGACCCCTTCGAAGCGCAGAAAAAACCGCCGGCCTTTTTGCGAGGCGTCAACGAACAGCTTTTTTCGATAACAACCCGTTCCGGCGTAAAAAGCATCGCCGGACTGTGCGTCCTTGTCGTTCCAGGTATGCGGCAGCGTAACCTTTGCCCAGTCAGATAACGCCTTCCCGGCATCGGCGGCCGCAACATCGGTCTTGATGAATTCCCATGAGTCATTAAAATCGCTGACCTCACGCTGACCAAACGCCAATCCGGCAAACCCGATGATCTGCGATACAACCAGAATACATGCCAACATTTTCATATACAAAATCCTTTCATCTGAAGATTTGCTGTTTACAGAATAAGGCCATAGCTAACTTTATTTATTAACCGTTTTCAAGAGATTTTTAATAAGAAATATCATATGTCGAGTACGATTGAAAATTCGGCGCTTTCGTGCGGCTGTCAGTGATTGGGGCATGAATACGGATTGCGGGAGTTCACACTTCAGCGTGTCATAAGTCATAACAAGCAAAGGCGTCAACTCCAGCAGCCAGCGCAAAAGGAAAGGCCCGCTTGTTTTCACAAACGGGCCTTATAAATCCTGGCAATCACCTACTTTCGCCTTACGACTATCATCGGCCGGTAGAGCTTAGCTTCTGAGTTCGGAATGGGATCAGGCGTTTCCCCTACCGTAAGGTCACCAGGAAAGTTATGATCAGCCCCGGACGAAGCCGGGGCTGAAAATCTCTTTATATGTCAACAAGTGCACAGCGGATATTGAATGATCGTTTCGCAACAAACCTTGGCGAAACCCATATCAACCCACGATTGATATGGTCAAGTAATTGAACGTTAGTACCGGTTAGCTTAATGAATTTCGTCACTTACACACCCGGCCTATCAACCAGATCGTCTTTCTGGGTTCTCTCGGACAAAAGTCCATGGAATTCTCATCTTGAGGTGGGCTTCCCGCTTAGATGCTTTCAGCGGTTATCCTTTCCCGACTTAGCTACCCGGCGGTGCAGCTAGCGCCACAACCGGTACACCAGAGGTCAGTGCTTCCCAATCCTCTCGTACTAAGGAAACATCCTCTCAAAATTCCTGCGCCCACGGCAGATAGGGACCGACCTGGCTCACGCCGGTCTGAACCCAGCTCGCGTACCACTTTAATCGGCGAACAGCCGAACCCTTGGGACCGCCTACAGCCCCAGGATGTGATGAGCCGACATCGAGGTGCCAAACCGCCTCGCCGCTATGAACGCTCGGAGGCGATAAGCCTGTTATCCCCGGAGTACCTTTTATCTGATGAGCGATGGCCCTTCCACACGG
>JBDLJN010000138.1:0-7295 GCA_039714335.1 Planctomycetota bacterium | reverse complement strand
AATTTTATTCCAATACAGATGAAAGTGATAATCCTTGCTTTCAGTATCAAGTGCTGATATACTCTGTTGCTAAAATGAGATTTCGGCTAAATAACGCCCCAAACCAAGGAAAAAGTTGACCGCGGAATAATAAAGACCCGAAAATATGAAAATCCTGCTTAACGCTCAACAAATTGATGATACAATTCGCCAGATTGCCGACCAATTAAGGTCCGATATCCCGCCCGGGACGGATATTTCGATTATCGGCATTCGCAGCCGGGGTGAAATACTGGCTCGGCGTTTGCAAAAAGCTCTGCAAAGTCATTTTACGGAAGAAATCCTAAACGGTACACTGGACATTACACTTTATCGTGATGATCTGAACGAGCCCAAGTCCACACAGCCCACGGTCAGGAGTACGGAGATCGACTTTGATATTACCGACAAACTGGTTTTGCTGGTTGACGATGTTCTCTATACCGGCCGCACCATACGTGCCGCGATGGATGCACTGACGGATCTGGGGCGGCCGCGGTTGATGCGGTTGGCGGTGCTGGTTGATCGCGGACATCATGAATACCCTATCTGTGCTGATTATGCGGGAATTAAAACGGATGTGGATGAATCTCGGGTGGTTCATGTACATTTTACTGAAACGGACAAAGAAGACCAGGTTACCATAGAAACATGAGCAAAAAACATAAAATCCAATGGTCGAAAAAACACCTTATCGGGCTCAGCGATCTGAGCCGTGAGGAGATCGAGTTTATCCTCGACACTGCCCAGGGATTTGAAGAGTTTAGTACGCGGTCCATCAAAAAAGTGCCCACGCTCCGCGGCAAAGTGGTTGTCAATATGTTTTTTGAAGACAGCACACGCACACGCAACAGCTTTACATTAGCCGCCAGCCGACTCAGCGCCGATGTGATCGAATTCACCAAAAAGTCCAGCTCGGTCAGCAAGGGCGAAACCCTGATCGACACCGCGCGCAACCTCGAGGCCATGGGTGTGGATATTGTTGTCATTCGCCATGGTGCCGGAGGCGCTCCCAAACTGCTCAGTCGTTCGATTAACGCTTGCGTAGTTAATGCCGGTGACGGTTTCCACGAGCACCCCACCCAGGCCCTGCTGGATGTCTATACGATCCGGCAAAAACGCGGCTCTCTGGATGGGCTGAAGATCGGCATTGTCGGTGATATTGCCCATTCGCGCGTCGCCCGCAGCGATATCTACGCAATGACCAAACTGGGTGCGGAGGTCACACTGATCGGACCGCCGACCCTGATGCCCGCAAGTGTCAAAGACCTGCCCGTCAATGTGTCCTACAGCCTGGACGAGGTGATCGAAGACCTCGATGTGATCAATATGCTGCGTATTCAATTTGAGCGGCTTGGAGGCAATCCCTTCCCATCGATTCGCGAATACGCACATTATTTCGGTTTAACCGCGGACCGCATCAAGCGAGCCAAGTCGGACATCATTGTTATGCATCCGGGGCCGATCAATCGCGGTTTAGAGATCGAATCTGAAGTTGCGGATGGTCCCAACAGCGTTATTCTAAAACAAGTTGCTAATGGGTTGGCGGTGCGGATGGCGGTTCTGTTTCTGGTTAATCAAGCGTCTGTTAATGAGGGCAAAGAAAAGTAAATGGCCACACCAATTCCCCAAAAAACACTGATTAAAAACGGACGGTTGATTGATCCCCAAAATAATGTCGATCAGGTGACGGATGTATATATCGATGATTTTCGCGTTGCCAAAATCGGCACCGGTTTCACGGGTCCGGCGGATCATACGATCAATGCGGCTGGGAAAATTGTCGCACCGGGGCTGATCGATATACATGTCCATCTTCGTGAACCCGGCGACGAGGAGGAAGAAACGATCGCATCGGGTTCTGCTGCGGCGGTGGCGGGGGGCTATACTTCGGTGGTTTGCATGCCCAACACGAATCCGCCGGTTGATGAGGCCACGGCGGTCGAATATGTCCACCGTATGGGACGGCAGGCCCGCAAGACATTTGTCCATGTCATGGGGGCGATTACCAAGGACCGAGCAGGTCGGGAACTGTCCGAGATGGGCCTGATGGCCCAGGCCGGAGCGGTTGGCTTTACCGACGATGGTGCGGGAGTGCAGGATACCGCCGTGATGCTTCGTGCGATGAAATATGCCTCGATGTTTAACCGGGTGATCTCTCAGCACTGTGAAGACCGGTCTTTGGCCAAGGACGGTGTGATGAATGCCGGTTACAACGCAACGGTCTTGGGACTTCCCGGTGTGGATCCTCTGGCCGAGGAAATGATGCTGTGGCGAGATATCCAGCTTGTGAAGAAAACAGGCACGCGATACCATGCTCAGCATATTTCCACAGAAGGGTCTGTCAAGATCCTTCGTGAAGCGAAAGCCGAAGGGTTGCCGGTGACGTGCGAGGTTACGCCGCACCACTTGCTTTTGACTGAAGAATCCATTGCCGATTACGATACAAATTTCAAAGTCAATCCACCGCTGAGAACCCAAAAGGATATCGATGCGATCAAGCAGGCGATAAAAGACGGTCTCATCGATGCCCTCGCAACGGACCACGCGCCGCATCTTCAGAGCGAGAAAGAACTGGAATTCCTTTCGGCTCCGTGCGGGATGGTCGGGATCGAATGTGCATTGCCGCTCTATCGCAAAGCCCTGATCGATAGTGGCGTGTGTGACTGGTCGGATATGCTGGCCATGCTGACATGGCGGCCCGCGGAGATTATTGATGTCGAAAAGGGCAGTTTAGCGATTGGTGACCGTGCCGATGTGGTTGTGATTGATCCGGATGCGGCGTGGACGATTGACGCGATGAAGTTCTTCTCGAAAAGCCGTAACTGTCCGTATCAGGGGTGGACGGTTAACGGCAAGGTTCTCTATACACTCGTCGCCGGTGAGATCCGATATGAGGATAAGGGGTAGCGAATGCCGTATTTGATCGACGGTTATAATTTGCTCCACGCAGTCCAGAAAACTGAGGAATTTGCCGCACTCACTGATGTTCAGTTGTGTCGTGCAGTTTCAGATTATCTTCGCTGTGTTCGCGATCACGGTCACGTTGTTTTTGACGGTACCGGTCCCCCCGACAAGAGTCCCTTTGGCGGAATCCCCTCTCTGGAAGTTTATTTCTCAGGTCCGTCCTGCGAGGCCGACGATGTCATCGAGGACAAGATTGCCGACAACACCGCTCCGAAGAGTTTGGTGGTGGTCAGTTCTGATCGCCGTCTTCGTACCGCCGCCGCCAAACGAAAGGCCATTGATGTTCCTGCTGAATTATTTTGGCAAACCCTGCTGGCCCGGCTGGAAAAACAAGCCAATCGTCCCGCACCGGAGCCGGCTGAAAAACGCCACGGTTTGACCGAGCGTGAAACGGATGTGTGGCTGGATGTCTTCGATCTTGACAAATAGGCGGTAAAAAAACCCTTGATTCATCTTAACCCGGATCTTCCAAGTAAATCCGTGCAAAAAAGTGAGATTTTGATCGTAGAGCCTGTGGACACTGTTTAAGGCGGTTTTGCTGTTTTAACATAGGAGATGGTAAATGAAACAAAGAGTGCTTACATCATTCATAACAATCTGTGTTTTGGGTGTCATCGTTATCGTATCGATACCGTTCAGGGTCATGGCTGGACAGAAGAAAGCGGGCGACGCGATGGCTGATTCGATCGTTCCTCGACTCAGCCCTATGCCGGTGTCGGAAGCTGTTGTGGATCTGGACGGCACATGGCGGTTTAATTCCACCTCTGATATTCAAGTGCCGGGTGAGTGGTCGATGCAGGGTTTTAGAGTGAAACAAGGCGAAGCGGCTCATTATCAACGTCATTTTACCGTACCCGCCAATTGGGACGACAAACGGATTAAGCTGCGCTGCGATGCGGTTTTCAGTGATGCGGTTATTTCGATCAACGGAAAGCAGGCGGGCCGTCATGTTGGCGGTTATACAGCGTTTGAGCTGGATGTGACGGCCCTGGTTAAACCGGGCGAAGAGAACGTCATTGCGATGGACGTGAAGAATGAATCGCCTGCTGATACGATGTGCAGAGGGAGTTTCTATGCGGGCCATGTGCTGGGCGGTATTACGCGTTCCATTCGGTTGCTTGCGCTGCCGACGATTAATCTCGCGGCACTGCGTGTAGAGACGGTGTTCGATGCCGATTTCCGTGATGCCGTGCTGACCGTCGAAATCGAGGCCGCCAACGAAAGTGCGACCGCTTTATCCGACCTGAGAGTGGTCTTGACGTTAACCGCTCCGGACGGTCGTAATGTGCAGTTGAATCCTTCTCAGGTGCCTTTGACCGATGCCTTGAAAGGGCGGGTCAGCATCCCTGTTGTTGCACCGATTAAATGGGACAACGAAAATCCAAATCTTTACACGCTCACCGTTCATCTGGAAAAATCCGGCAAGAGACTTGAGACGGTCAAACAGCGTGTGGGATTTCGACAGGTTGAGATCCGAGGTACTCAGATGTTTGTCAATGGGGTGCCGGTGAAACTGCGGGGTATCAACCATCACGAGGTCTATCCGACTTCCGGACGTTCGGTGCCGAAAGGTGTCAACCGTCGCGATGTTGAACTGCTTCGAGAAGCCAATGTCAACCTTTTGCGTACCAGCCATTATCCACCCAGTGCCGAATTTCTGGAAGCGACTGACGAGTTGGGGATGTTTGTCGAATGCGAAGCCCCGATTCACTATCAGGATAAAAAGAAATTTCAAAAAAAATTGCAGAAAACCCCTTCTATTGAGGCATTGATTTATCAGCAAACCGCTGAAATGGTGGTGGCTTACCGGAACCATCCTTCCATTATCTTCTGGTCGAGCGCTAATGAATCGCCCTGGGGCAAAGAATTTATTAACGCTTCCGAGGTTCTCCGTCAACTTGATCCCACTCGCCCGCGAACATTTAATTGGTGGAGTCCCAAAATTCAAACACAGGACGAAGCTTATTACGAAATTGCCAATATGCATTACCCCAATTTGAGATACAACAAGGGGGGCGGTATCAATGGGGCGGATCGGGCCCGGAAATATGACAAACGTCCCGTTTATAGCGGCGAGGAGTGTCACGTTCCCTGCTATAACCGCTTGGAACTGGTAACGGACCCGGGAATACAGAATACCTGGGGGCAAATCCTTCGCGAACAATGGGATAAATACTACCAAACGAAGAATAGTCTCGGCATGTCCATCTGGGCCGGTGTGGACGATGTCTTTCATTTTCCAAATGGCGATTTGGCGGGTTTCGGCACGTGGGGTGTCATCGACGGGTGGCGAAGAAAAAAACCGGAATGGTGGCACATGAAGAAGGGCTATTCGCCGGTGCGTATCCTGAATCGTGACAACATCGCTGTTTCTGACGGCCGTATGACGGTTGAAGTGGAAAACCGGCAGAATTTCTCCAACCTGAATGCCATGAAGATCGTTTGGAAACTGGGCACTGCGTCCGGCACTGCCACCGCTGACATCTCACCGCATGAAAAAGGAAAGCTTGCCATTTCCCTGTCCTCGCCGCCTGCTTCCGGAGACCGGCTGGAGCTGACCTTTACCGATCCGCGCGGTTTTGTCGCCGATCAGTTCAGTTTGCCTGTTCTGGGGCTGGAAGCAGAACCGACTCCGAAACCGATCGCCAAACAGTTGCCCTCAACGGTGACTGAGGTAGCGGACGGTTTCACGATTCAATGCGGTGAAACGATTTGGCAGCTCAGCAAGCTGACCGGTCAGATTGTCACCTGCAACGGACGCACGGCCGAAGGTCCGCGCCTGATGCTGCTGCCGACAAATAAAACCAGAGGCCGAAGTCACAAGAGAAGCAGGGTTAAGCGGAAGACGCCGTTTACATCGCCCCTTGACGGCTGGCATTGCAGTGATGTGTCGGTTAAGCAGGAGAAGACGGGTGTTCTGGCGACGGTGAGGGGTACGTATGATATTGCAGCCGGTTCCTATTCACTCCGTTTTCAAAATACCGGTGTGGAGATCGCTTACGACTTCACTGTGAACGAGGAGATGAAAGCACGCCAGATCGGACTGGTGTTCGCCTTGCCGCATGACTGTGAGATTTTCTCCTGGCGACGCGATGAGGGTTATTGGAGTGTGTATCCCGACGATCACATCGGCCGGTTTAAAGGTACGGTTAAGGCGTCCGAAGGGTTTGAGGCGACTGAAGCCGGGCCGCGCAAGCAGCCGTCTCATCCATGGCGGCTTGACAATCTCCCGTATGGCAATAACGACTTTTGCTCTACGAAACTGAATATCGTTACCGCTTCACTGAAAGATGCGGCGGGTCATGGAATTGAGATCGACGGTCAAGGTAAGCAGCATGTTCGATGTTGGCGAACCGAGAACGCAGCGAATGTCTTGATTGCGGACCATTCCAATGGTATCGGTGAATGGTATCTGGCCCACTTCCCTCCGGGTCCCCGCTTGCTTAATGCCGGCGATTCAGTTAAAGGTACGATCCGTCTCGGTGTCTTTGATTTTCACGAATAAACACGCGAAAATCCGCTAATTCATCAAATTTTGTGTAACCATTCTGTGATGGTCAACCACTGTCTCTTGGTACGTCTTTCCTTTCCTAAAGAGATTTTTATCCATTTTTCAGGACCCATTTGTGGTATAATTAAAGCTGGGTTTGGACTTGTAAAACATAAGTGTTTTTCAGGGAAGAGGTTGAATTCTCAAACGGACCGATGGTCAGTTTGAGAGTTTTTAGTTCGTAGTTGAGGAATTGCCCATTCGGGCGAGGTTTTTAATGTGTTTTTGAGAAACCCATAACATCCTCCAAGATAAAAAGTTATAACGAAAAAAGACCGATTTTCGGTCCGTTTGAGTAAGTGAAAAAGTCAGCATCTTTTTTAGACGATGATAACCTTATGAGGATAAAGAAGTAAAGGGATTTTGAGACCGTTTTGATTATCTCTAAAATGATAAAAATTTGTTTGTTCACGATAGCCGTTTCTGTGCTTTTGGTTTCGGGATGCACGACACAGCAGGAGTTCAAAGAGCAGGCCGATGAAGAGGTCTATACGATTCTTGACCAGAAGTGGCGGCCGGAACACGGTGTGAAAGCCAATTATCGGATATCCGACGTTGCTCCTGATTCCAACGATATTATCCTTGACCCAAACTGGATTCCCTCCGGCTCACTGACTTTGGCGGATGCCGTGGCGATTGCCACAGCACGCAGCCGGGGCTATCAGTCACGAAAGGAAAGTTTGTATAATACCACGCTTGATCTGACCCTTCAGCGTCACGAGTATGTCGCCCAATGGTTCGGTACCATCGACGCCGGATA
>JBDLJN010000137.1:0-7339 GCA_039714335.1 Planctomycetota bacterium | reverse complement strand
GTTCATGATTATAATGCTCCATATATTCGGTGACGACATACTCCAAATGACGTTCCCCAAAGATGAGCATTCGATTTAGACACTCACTTTTTATACTTCTGATAAATCGCTCAATCATACAATTCAAATGGGGAGCCATCGGCAGGGTGCGGATGGGCTTGACCCCAGAGCCTTTGAGGGTCCGTCTGAATACTTTTGTGAAGAGGGGGTCTCTATCATGGATGATATACTTCTTGTCCTTCAGAAAGCCCGAGAAGGGATCTGTCAGGTTTCGAGCCATCTGGCTCATCCATGCTCCATTGGGTTGACGAGAAATACCGACAACTTCCACTTTACGAGTGGCATAGTCAATAGTCACAAGGACGTAGTATCGAGTCAATCCTGCCCAGGTATAGATTTCGGGTCGGGTAGGGGGGTGACGTTGCCGTCACCCTCCCCCCTAAGAACCGGACATGCAAGTTTCCCGGCATCCGGCTCAAGCCTCTGTTAAGGCGAAGCGCCAGCAACACCCGGTACAATCACGTTTTGAACATTCTTTTTGAACGTCTTCTGTATCGCTTTGATACGTTTCCGGCGTTCATAATATGAATGCCATTCCGGATCAAATGGATTAGCCTCCTGCCTGATCTTGACATGACGTCTGATTGGCAGTTTTGCCATGCAGAATAGATTATATTCTGTACTAACGCGGGTGTCGCTAAATATCCAATCACGATTGCCCACACGAATAAAATACCTATCCTTAATCCATTGTTTCCTTTTGTCGTTGTGGCGGCGGAGCGTCCACCGCCAAACACTTTTCCACACTTCATGGTCTATACGAACAAAGGTTTTCTTGCTGGCTCCATGGCGATAATAATTTGCCCAGCCTCGCAAAATAGGATTTATGCAAGTAATCAGCATAAACGCGTTTCCACCTTTGCCTGAACCACTTTTGATGATTCCGCGAATCTTATCCAACAGTCTTTTGACACTTTTCTTTGACGGTCTTGTCAAGAGAGTCTTGCCATATCGTCGAATGTGGAATCCGAGAAAATCAAACCCTTCCTCAATATGCGTAATGGCGGTCTTTTCTTCTGAGAGAGTCAGTCCTCGTTCAGCGAGAAATGACTGAACCATCGGCTTGACTTCTTGTTCCAGTAACTCCGGTGAAGTTCCTGTGATTACAAAGTCATCTGCATACCGAATCAGGTACACCTTCTGTGAGGGTCTCACTCGGGTTTGCCAACTGATTCGTCCATCGCTTCTGATGGATAGACGTTTGTATCGCTCGTTAACGGACGATATTTCCCCGGTTTGCCCGGTTTCGGTATTAACCGTTGCCGGACTGGTTGGGGCTGATAGGTTCCATCTTGAAGTTGTTTTTGCACCTTGTTGATGAATCCCATAACGCCTTCTGGCATTGCTTCAACTTTACTGCGAGTCAGCCCGTCAATACCCGGAGTTCTGCTGCCGCGATTGCGGCTTAGCTTCTTCCAAGCCAGAAACAAGCTTCTGCGGTCATAGACCAGATTGAACAACTCCTTATACACTCGATCGGGTTGCGATCGACTCCAACGATATAGTTTGCGTTGCATGTTGAGGATGAACCCGATATTCACCGGGTCGGAAGATCCTTCCTCCTGCCTGCTAACTATATCCACTGCCTCCCTTTGCCATGTAGACGGCTTTCCCGTCCTCGGACTACTACGGAGGCTCCGCCCCTTACGGCAACGGTCACTGGTCGCCTCAGTCACCCCTTGGGGAGTTGCTGTAAGGTTCTTAGGTTCCAATTAATTTTCCTTTGTTTGTTTTAGGATCGAACTCTACCCCGTGTGGAATCTGACAATCAGGCATCACAGATTGTACCTGACTGCTAAGCATTTGCTTCCCGGTTTCCATATGGCAAGAAGAAACCAACTCTCCACCAGCCATAACGGCCGCACCGCCTACTTCCGGGTTGGCGATGTGTGTTATCTCTACCGAGGCGTCAACCGTTCGTTCACTTTCGTTATCCTTGACAAACTTGCTAGCAGGGCCAATCAAGACACCGGAAGTTGTCTCTCGCCCCTCATTACTGAGTTTGCTCATTTTTGGCTTCTTCGCAGGCACGCGATATCACCTCATCAGTTACTTGTCCTCCCACGCTGCGCCGTGTGAGGCGTAAGGTCTTTCACCTTACAGGAAAATTATTGACTTACGACGGTCTACACAGCCGTCTTCCTAACGCACTGCCATTTGAGCACGGTATCCGGGGAAAAGGTAGTGCATGCCTCAGTCAGAACTTTCCTGCCAAGGCGTTTGGCCAAATGAGCGAGTCGCATCTTCTGATGGTCATTCAACAGAATCCGTTTTGTGCCCAGTTTTTCCCGTAAAATCTTGTTCTCTTCCCTGAGATATTCTATTACATCCTGCTGATGCCTGTTTAGCCATCCTGCCAGCATCATCAGCAGCATCGTCCAAGGTCGAGTCTGCATTTTCATCACCTTTAATGTAATATTAATGGAAGATGGATTATACTGGAAATCATTATTGAAATCGACGAAAATCTTCAGACTTAGATGGTGTGAATTTTATCAGATTTTGACCTCGCAACAATTATTGAGTATGATAATATGATTCTATTGCATTGGTGAATTAAATCTACTACTCTTGATGTAATGAATATCCATATGTATCAGAGTTATTATGGTCAAATATAAAAATCTTTTTGAACTTTCGAATCGTAAGCGTTTTCGCGTTGCTGGACTGATGTCTGGAACGAGTGCTGACGGAATCGATGTGGCCATCGTAGATATCAATCCTGCTTCTCAGCATCTGGTGGCATATGGAACTCAGAATTATACGCCAGCGGTTCGTAAAGCCGTCTTGCACCTTTGTGACCCGTCGACCTCGCATGTGGATGATATTTGTCATTATAATTTCCTTCTCGGACGGCTTTTTGCGCAAGCGCTAGTCATAACCTGCCAAAAACAGAAGATTCCTCTGGGATCGATCAATTTGATCGGTTCGCATGGCCAAACCATTTATCATATACCTGAAGGGCGGTTATACGGGCGTGACAAGGTGCGTTCAACACTCCAGATCGGGGAGCCTTCCGTTATTGCTGAACTGACCGGGATTACTACCGTGGCCGATTTTCGCCCCCGCGACATTGCATGCGGTGGCCAGGGAGCTCCGCTTGTGCCTTTTACGGACTATATTTTATTCGGGCATAAACGGCATTGTCGTGCCTTGCAGAACATCGGCGGTATTTCCAATGTAACCTATCTTCCAGCGTCTGGGGATATTAATGACATATTGGCTTTTGATTGTGGCCCCGGAAATATGGTTATTGACAGGATCGTATCGATCATCACGAAGGGCCGAAGCAAATATGACCGTAACGGGTCCATTGCCCAAAAAGGACAGGTTAATGAAAAACTGTTGAAAGAATTCTTAAAACACCGTTATTTCCGTCTTCAGCCTCCAAAGACCACTGGACGTGAACTTTTCGGACGGACATATAGCCAGAAGTTCTATGAGACCGGTATCTCTATGGGATTAAGCCATGCCGATATTGTTGCCACAGCTACTGCATTGACTGCTGAAACGATAGCACAATCCTACCGACGATTTTTGCCAAAAATGCCGGACCAGATGATTCTTTGTGGAGGGGGTGCCAAAAATCACTGCTTGGTCAAAATGCTTGCAGAAAGACTTAATGACACCAAACTGATGACAACAAATGATTTTGGAATTGACAGTGATGCAAAGGAGGCTGCTTCATTTGCGATACTGGCATGGTCGACGATAAAAGGTCTGGCAAATAACATACCTTCGGCTACAGGGGCGTCCAGACCTGTTGTGCTCGGTAAAATTATACCGGGTTCGGTTTCTTCATAAAATTAGTGGATGATACTTTACTATCTGTGAGCTTTGTAAAATTACATTTTCTCTAATTGACATCTTAATCGTAATTCTATATCTGGCTGGCACAACAGTTTTTGGCTTCTGGATTGGTCGAAAACAGAAAAATACTACAGACTATTTCCTAGGCGGCAGGCATGTTCCCTGGATAGCGGTGATGCTGAGTATTGTTGCCACAGAGACCAGTGTGCTGACTTTTATCAGTATTCCTGCAGTTTCATACCTAGGGAATTTGACATTCATCCAGATTGCACTGGGTTATGTAATTGGGCGGGTTGTTGTGGCATTGGTTATGATTCCGGCGTATTACAAAGGCTCCATGGAGACAGCTTACCATTTCTTGGGGCATCGTTTTGGACAGAAGATGCGAAATGTTGCAAGCATAACGTTTATGGCCACTCGCCTGCTGGCTGATGGCGTCAGATTATTTGCAACGGCGATTCCACTGGCGCTGATTATCAAAGGCAGTGGTTTTTTCAGCAGCCTTTCAGATGAGCAGTTTTATCTGATATCGATCATTTTGATTGGTTGTATAACCGTATTCTACACCTCATTCGGTGGGATCAAGTCGGTGATTTGGGTAGACATGATCCAATGGACAATTTACATTGGCGGAGCAATCCTGGCCGGGGTCATCATTTTGGTGAAACTTCCGAACGGCTTGAACGATGTCATCGAACTGACGGTTAAAAGCGGTAAAACACAGTGGTTTTACCTCGGAGCAGATTTGACATTGGGTGAATTTATAAAGCAACCGTATACATTTATAACGGCGGTCTTCGGCGGAGCGGTATTTAGTCTGGCTTCACACGGCACTGATCAGTTAATTGTGCAGCGAGTGCTGACGTGTGGAAATTTACGCTCCGGTCAAAAAGCGATTGCCTGGAGTGGTTTTGTTGTGTTGTTTCAGTTTTTACTTTTCCTTGTCATCGGATTACTTTTATTCACATACTATAGAGGGCAAGATTGTCAACAGTTAGGCGTGTTACGACCCGATGCTATTTTTCCGAAATTTATTGTCGAAATCATGCCCACCGGGATTAGCGGCTTGATTGTGGCAGCACTTTTCGCCGCGGCAATGAGCACCCTGGCAGGCAGTCTTTCGAGTCTGTCCAGTTCTACGGTTTTGGATATTTATGTACCCATTTTCGGCAAGGATAAAAGCCAGACACAATTACTTGCTATCTCACGGATTGTCACCTTTATTTGGGCCGTATTGCTAATGGGAACTGCAATTGTCTTTGTTAACCTGAAAGGAACCGTTGTTGAAACCGCATTAGGCATTGCCTCTTATACATACGGCGGACTACTCGGGGTGTTTCTGTTGGGTATGTTCGATAAGAAAGCCAGCCAAAAAGATGCCATTATTGGTTTTATCGTTGCCCTGCTTACTATGACGATTCTGATTCAGTCGATTGATCTTGCCTGGCCTTTGTATACATTAACTGGGAGCTTGACAACGATTATAGTCGGCATTTTGTCCAGTATTATATTTAATGCTTTAGAAGGAACTGACAAATGAATGATGATGTCTATAGCGAACTAATAAATCTTGTCACAGAGGCAAGAAATCCCGATTCAGAAAACATTGATGACAAGAGTACTGAAGAAATTCTTCATATTATAAATCGTCAGGACCACATGATCCCTGAAGTGGTGAAAGGACAGGTCCCTTATATCACACAGGCTGTTGATGTACTGGTAGAGGCTTTTAAAGGAGGCGGCAGGCTATTTTATATTGGCGCAGGGACCAGTGGTCGGTTGGGTGTACTTGATGCATCTGAATGCCCGCCGACATTTGGAACCAATCCGGAAATGGTGCAGGGGATTATTGCCGGTGGAGAAAAAGCATTGACTCGTTCCCAAGAAGGCTCAGAGGACAAAGCTCATGCCGGTGCCGAAGATCTGGTTGCGCGAGGCCTGACTGATAAAGACGTTGTTTGCGGCATTGCAGCCAGTTATCGTACTCCTTATGTGCTGGGAGCTATGGAAAAAGCTCGACAACTGGGGGCAAAGACTATCTATGTAACCTGTAATCCTCGTGAAAACGTCAAGATTGATGTGGATGTTGCAATATGCCCGGTGGTTGGACCGGAAGTTGTAATGGGCTCGACCCGAATGAAGGCCGGAACTGCTACGAAATTGGTATTAAACATGCTGACAACGGCTTCCATGATTCGGATGGGTAAGGTATATGGCAATATGATGGTCGACCTCATGATGACTTCTCGCAAACTTGAGGAGCGTTCCAAGAGAACCGTTATGATGGTAACCGGCCTGGATTATGAGGCATCCGCTGCGGCGCTTGCGAAAGCCAGTGGGCATGTAAAAACGGCATTAGTGATGGTACTGGCCAATGTGGATGCTGAGGAGGCCAAAATAAGACTGACCGAAACTGATGGATTTGTGCGAAAAGCAATCAGTTGTAATGGTTAGATTAAAACATCGTGAAAAGCCGGCACACGTATCAGTTGCAGAGAAAGGCTATTCATGTGTCGGCAGAAAAAACTATGATCCAAGGGTTAATTTTGCAGCGAGCTGGTTACCGGACAATCTTTCGTTTTTTTTGGGCTTCAGTGGTTGTGCCGGAGTTGTTTTCTTTTTGGCTGATTTTGCAAGGTGAGGTTTTCTTTCACGGTCTGTTTTTTCGCTCTGCCGGTGTTCTTTTTTCATGCTCATGGCTATTCGCTTTCTGGCGATATCAATCTCCAGAACCCGTACCTTAACTTTCTGATGCACTTTGACGACATCAGCAGGGTCTTTTACAAAATGGTCTGAAAGTTCACTGATGTGTACCAAGCCATCCTGATGGACCCCAATATCCACGAAAGCACCAAATGCGGTAATATTTGTTATAATCCCCGGCAATTTCATTCCGACTTCCAAATCGCTGATCGCATTGATTCCTTCTGCGAAACTGAACAGCTTAAACTTCCTTCGTGGGTCTCGTCCGGGCTTGCTAAACTCCGCTTTAATATCAATCAGAGTCGGCAGACCAACCGTATCAGTTACATAATTTTCCAGCTTTATCTTTTCCCGCAATGTAGAATTACTGATTAAATCAGTCACCGTACATTCCAAGTCCTTAGCCATCGCTTTTACAATGGAATAACTTTCCGGATGAACCGCACTAGCATCAAGTGGGTTCTTGGCGTTGCGAACCCTGAGAAAACCTGCACACTGCTCAAATGTCTTATCACCAAGCCCGGAAACTTTTTTGATATTTGCTCTGGACACAAACGGGCCGTTTTTATCTCTATGTGCCACGATGCTTTCAGCCAACTTTGGCCCCACACCTGAAACATATGTCAAGAGTTGTTTGCTCGCCGTATTGACCTCGACACCGACAGCGTTCACACAGCTGCTGACTGTATCATCGAGGCAGCGTTTCAGAAGGTTTTGGTCGACATCGTGCTGATACTGGCCGACTCCAATGGATTTCGGGTCGATT
>JBDLJN010000136.1:0-7414 GCA_039714335.1 Planctomycetota bacterium | reverse complement strand
CCGGTGCTGGAGAATACCGAGGCGCAGCTCGATGGGGGCCGTATGCAAGTCTATCATGTCGGCCGTTGGAACCTCGGATCGAAATGGAACAAGTCCAAATATAAAAACTGTGGTGTGCGATGGAAACAGTATATTATTGCGAAGGTCCAGAGCAGGAAGAACAGCATCTATACGAAGAATCCAGATAATTGCGTGGGCACGAGGGACGTTAAGGGTTGGGCTCTTTACGATTTGAACGCCGACCCGCATCAAAACAACAACATTGCGGATCAGCACCCGGAAATCGTGCAGAAGATGTCTGAGCATTTCGAGGGCTGGTGGAAGAAGGTCGAAGTGGTCATGAAGGAGCGCTGGGGGAATAGTATGATTTCTGATTAGCTGAAATCAGTGCCGACGTGTCACCGGGGAAGATATGAACATTCGAAAGACACTAACCATAGAAAGAGAAAAAATGAAAAGACGAAGATTTTTGAAGGGTATTGGGCTGGCCTTGTCAGCATTGACTGTACAGTGCTGTGCAGCCTCGTCTGGCGAGGTCATTTCCGACACCCGAAGCCCCAACGTTTTATGCAGTGAAAAGGACGGGACCGATAAAAACAGGGAAACAATATCTCCCAATATAATTATTCTGCTCACTGACGACCTGGGTTGGGGCGACCTGGGATGCTATGGCAACCCAATCATAAAAACACCAAATCTTGACGGTCTTGCAGATTCCGGTATGCGACTGACCCAGTTTCATTCGGCTGGAGCAATCTGCTCCCCGTCACGGGCTTCACTGCTTACAGGGAAATCTACATATCGACTCGGCTTCTATAAACTGGCCGGTGGAAAGATTCGCCTGGAGCCGAAAGAAATAACGATTCCCGAACTGTTAAAACAAAAGCAATATGCCACATTTTTTGCCGGAAAATGGCACATGTCCAACCTGAAAGCGGGCAACACCCCTGATGTTCATGGCTTTGATTACTATTTGACCGGGGGGTTGGGCCGTTCCGGTAAGACTGCAACCACCAAGAATCCGACCTTTGTTAGGAACGGGGAGCCCGTCGAAAAAACAGAGGGATACTCCTGCGATTTAATTGTTGATGAAGCAATTAACTGGATAGGAAACACCACGAACAGCAAGCAACCTTTCTTTATGGAGATTTGTTTCAGAGAACCTCATACGCCCGTAACTCCGCCTGAAGAATATGCAAAACGATATGAAGGCAAGGAGGTTGACCGACTGGCGAAAACATTGGGATACGGCGGCATTTCGAGGTGGAATGGTAAATACAAAGGGTATGTCAACGAGTCCAATTTCAGTCAAAAAAAATATTACTATGGTATTGTGGAGCAAATGGATGCAGCAGTTGGCAATTTGATAAAATATCTGAAACGTTCAGGCCTGTTTGAAAATACAATCGTCATATTCACAAGTGATAATGGGCCGGAGTATCCGGGACTGGGATATGGTCTTGATCCTACTCGAAACAGATGTTGGGGATCGCCGGGGCCATATCGCGGTGTGAAGCGGCGAATATACGAGGGAGGAACCACCGTGCCGGGAATTATATGCTGGCCTGATACGATCAAGCCGGGTCAAATTTGCGAAACCCCGACCAGCAGTGTGGATCTGCTAAGTACACTTTGTAAGGTTGCCGGAGTTAATGTTCCGCATCAGACAGAGTTGGACGGCACGGATATTTCCTTATTATTTGAAAATCCGAAAGGAATAATTCACCGGGATGTTCCGCTATACTGGAATACGACCCATTGGGGAATACCCAACATGAGCATGAAATATGACGGTTTTACCATTGTTGCCTCTTTTACATTACCGTCCAATCCGGATGCCGGATGTGTTGCGTGGATAAAAGAGGCTAAACTTCATCATTTTGAAGTATATAATATTCAATCAGATATAAAGCAACAGCATGACCTGTATCCGGGTAACGAAGAGAAGTATCAATATCTCGTACAAAAGATGGTTGCTTTGTGGGAGAGAGTGCAGAAGGAAAGCCCTGAATGGCCTGGATTCAGGCCCTGGAAGAGGTTGAAACATCTGAAGAAGACCGGTTATGATGTCCATAATTTTTAAATCGCCATCAAGTTGCTGGCTCGATTTTCTAACCAACAATCAAGGATACGAACATGTGTATGAAAAAAGATAAAATAGTACATCTGTTGGGTATGATTTTGCTCATTCCGGTTTTGTGTAATGGGGCTGAAAATGCGGAGTCGGATCGCAACCTGAAATTATGGTATCAATCGCCGGCGAAAGAATGGTCCGATGCTTTTCCCCAGGGAAATGGGCGTCTGGCCGCAATGTGTTTTGGGGGTATCCATACCGAACGCTTCCAGATCAATGAAGAGAGCTTGTGGGCAGGCTCTCAGATCAATCCTTATCCTAAAGCTTTCCGTGAGAATCTGACAAAAATCCAGAAGATGGTATTAGAAGGCAAATATGCCCAGGCTCATGATTTCGGGGTTAAGAACCTGACGGCTATGCCGACCTCATTCCGGTCGTATGAGCCTTTTGCTGATTTGATCATTAAGTTTGATGAACAGAGTTCAATCTCAAACTACAAAAGGGAATTGGATCTGGCGACCGGAGTTTGCAGGGTTAGCTATAATACCGGTGATAATGAAATTGTACGCGAATCCTTTATCTCCGCTGTTGACGATGTGCTTTGTATACGGCTTCTATCTAAAGGCAAAGGGACATTGAATTGCAGCATTGGATTACAGCGTCATAAGGATGCGAAGGTTACAGCTTTGCCTGGCGGTAGATTAAATCTGGATGGACAGATAATTGATATTAAAGCCCCTGATGCATACGAACCCAACCGCGGCGGATCAGGAAAAGGTGGTAAACACATGCGTTTTGCAGGCCGTCTTTTCACTAAACTTTCGGGGGGTACTGTTGATTCGGACAAAGATGTTTTAGTCGTGAAAAAGGCGAAAGAAATTATCCTTATTTTCACGGCGGCTACGGATTATGATTTTTCTTTACTGAATTTTGACCCTTCGATTAACCCGGGGACTAAAGCAGAACACATCATCGAAAACGTTCAAAACAAATCATGGCAGCAGTTAAAAGATGCACATACAAAAGAACACAGCTCCATATTCAATCGTGTAAGTCTTGATCTGGGAACCTCTCCGAACGAAAACCTGCCGACGGATGAACGCTTGAAGGCATTTCAAAATGGAACAGAAGATCATGGCCTGTTGGTTCAACTGTTTCAGTTCGGGCGCTATCTGTTAATGAACAGTTCCCGTAACCCCGCCATTCTTCCTGCCAATCTGCAGGGAAAGTGGAGTGGAAAAGCCTGGGCGAACTGGGAGTCCGATTATCATTTGAATGTGAATCTTCAAATGAACTATTGGCCGGCCGATGTGGGGAACCTGTCAGAAACCATCACGCCTTTGATCACCTGGCTTGAGAAAATGAGCGCATTCAGCAAGCCTTTTGCAAAGGAAATGTACAACGCCAATGGATGGCTTTTGTACGTTGCCGGAAATCCTTACGGACGGGTCACGCCTTCGGCTTCAACTCTCAGGTCTCAATTCGATAATGGCGTGTTAGACCCGCTGGCCGGGGCCTGGATGGTTATGAACCTTTGGGATCATTACGAATTCACCCAGAACCAGATCTTTCTTAAGGAAAAGCTTTACCCGCTGCTTAGCGGAGCAAGCGAATTTATTTTAGATGTATTGGTTGCCGATTCGGAAGGGACGCTTCAGCTTGTGCCTTCAACTTCACCCGAAAATGCATATATTGATGAAGCGACTGGCCGAAAGCTGAGGATTACTTCCAGCTCAACGTATCATCTGTCGATTATCAAGGCCGTGTTTAAAGCAACACGGGAAGCCGCAACGATTCTTAATATTCAAGATTCAGTGTGCAACCGAATCATCGAAGCAGAGAAAGCGATTCCTCCTTTTCCAGTGGATGGAAACGGGCAGTTAATGGAGTGGCGAGCCGAATTAAAAGAAACAGAACCAGGCCATCGGCATCTTTCCTATTTGCTGGGAGTGTATCCTTTTTCTTTAATGACGAATGAAACACCTGAGCTTTTTGAAGCGGCTCGGCAAGGTCTGGCATGGAGGCAAAATAACGGACAAGGAAGAGGCGGATGGAGTGGCGCCCACGCACAATTGATGCACGCAAGATTTCTTGATGGAGAAAAGGCCTATCACTCCCTGAAGAGTCTATTGAGTTCAAGCATGAAAAACAGTTTGTTGAATGGCACCAAGGTTTTTCAGATTGACGGGAATCTTGGGACGACAGCCGGTATTGCAGAGATGTTGATTCAGAGCCACATGAAAGATAAAAAAGGGAATTTCATTATACATTTATTGCCCGCCATTCCGTCTGGATGGTCAACCGGGAGCGTTAAAGGTTTATGTGCAAGAGGTGGTTTTGAGGTAGATATGGACTGGGAAGAGGGGAAAATCAAATCGGTCGTTATAACCTCGAAAAAAGGTGGAGCCTGTAAAGTTCGGGTTCAGGATGAAATGATGGACTTAACGTTCAATGCCGGAGAAAAAGTCAGTGTTGATGTAACTACTATGCGCCAGTGAGTTTGTTAATCGCTAAGAGCATTGGCGCTAAGGGTTGGGCTCCGATCCGTACCAGAGTAACAATATTGCAGATCAACACCCAGAAGTTGTGAAAAGAATGGCCGACCACTACGAAGCCTGGTGGAAGAAAGTGGAAGTGGCATTGACTGAGCGTTGGAAAACATGACTGATCTAAGAGATATATCGATTGTTAAAAAGAATGATGACATCTGAACTGCACAAGGGCATCTGCCTTGCAATTTGTCTTTCGTTTGTCATAACCGTTGTGACGAACTTCGCATTTGCGTCCGAGACGTCGTCTGGCCGCTGGGTGATTCGGTCACAAAAACCGGCGTCTGAATGGGAACACGGCATAGTCACCGGCAACGGGCGGCACGGCGCCAGGGTAATGGGCAAGACGGATAACGAACGCATCACCATGAATCATGAGGAACTGTTCGTCCGATTCTGGGACCGTAAGAAGGAAATGGTTGCCGATATAGCACGTCTACTACCAGAAGTACGGCGTCTGATCGATGAGGGGAAAGAAAAAGAGGCATACACACTGGCGAACGACGAAGCCACAAAACAACTGCTCGAAAAAGGACGAGCATTCCGAAAAGCGATCATTCCACACCCGGCTTTCGATCTTCATATTGAACACCAGTCACCGGAGAGCCCGACCGATTACCGGCGGCAACTGGATATGGAAACCGGAGAGGTTCTGGTTCGCTGGAGAAACGCCGGCGGCGGTGTGGAACAACGCGTCTTTTCATCTCGCCCGCACAATGTAAACGTAATTCAGTTGAAAAGAATAGATGGCCGAAAACTCGACGTAACTCTTTGTTTGAAAGAAACGCCGGGGCGCAGCCAGAGTATCGAAGGATTGCAACGGAAAGACTTCCTGAAATCGGTGAAAACGAGAGCGATTCCAGGCTGGCTTATCTACGATGCCGATTACGGCTTCGACCCCGGCGGGTATCAGGGCGTCGCACGTGTAACCTCAAAGGGCGGCACGATGTCGATAGACGGGGATCAAATGGCGATCTCCGGCGCGGATGAAATTCTGGTCCTGATTCGCATCGTCGCGCAGAAAGACGGCAGTGCCTCGCAACACGACGCGATGCAGGCTGAGCTGACGAAAATGCCCTTCGACTATCAGGCCTTGCTGGCGCCGCATGCAAAGGTGCATGGCGAAATGTTCCGCCGCGTAATCCTGGATATGGGCAGTGCCAAAGAGTGGACCACGACCTCCACCGAGAAACTGTTGGATATCTCGAAGGAAGAAGGCGTCACCCCACTCTTTCTTGAACAGATATACGCCATGGGCAGATATCTACTGATTTCTTCTTCCGGAAGATATCCGCCGCCGCTTCAGGGCATCTGGGCAGGCAACTGGTCTCCGCCATGGGAGGGCGGATTCGTTTTAGACTCGAACGTAAACCTCGCAGTTTCAGCAGCCTCCATGGGTAATCTGCCGGAATGCGCCCAATCTTATTTCAATTATGTGAGAGGGATGCTCCCGGGCTGGCGTCTCAATGCCCGTAAGTACCTCGGCTGCCGTGGATTTCTGGCGGGCAATTATACCGATCCTGAAACGGGCTACCTCGTTCATCTCGGAAGAACGATGGGCTGGATGTACTGGCCCGGTGGTGCGGGTTGGAATCTCCACCCCATTTACGACTACGCGTTGTTTACCGGTGATAGCGAGTTCATGAAGAACGAGGTTCTGCCGCTTTATCTGGAAATGGCTGATTTCTACGAAGACTACATGGTGATGAGCGAGGATGGCTTCTATCACATCTATCCCGGCATTTCTCCAGAGAATCGTCCCAAAGGCCAGGTTAAGACACTTAAAGACTGCACGTTCGATCTGGCCGTCGCTCGGGAAGTGTTTCGCATCTTGATCGAACTCGGCGAGCAATTCGACCTGGACAAGGAAAAAATCGCCAAATGGAAGAACTACCGGCAAAAGATTTTCCCTTACCGAATAAATGAAGACGGCACGTTGGCTGAATGGGCTCCGGAGAAATACGGCGAATATTACAATCACCGCCACATTTCCCATCTCATCCAGGTCTATCCATGGTGGGAATGTAAATTGCCGGGTGCAGACCCTGCATATACGAAAGCCGCGGGCGTGGCGCTCGATAAACGCTTTCAGTTCGATGCCAACGAAACACACGGTCTGATGCACGTCGCCTTGATGGCGGCTCGGTTGCAGGATGTCGAAAAAATACGTACCAACCTGCATCGACTGGCTACGCGGGCATATTTCTACACCAACATGGCCACCTCCTGTCGAAAGAATCAACGGATAGCCAATCTGGATGCTTCTCTGAGCTTGCCGCGGCTGTTAATGGAGATGCTGGTCTTTTCCCGTCCGGGACATATCGAATTGCTTCCGGCATGGCCGGCAGAGTATCCCGATGGCTCGATCAGAGGTGTGCTGGTTCGAGGCGGTCATAAACTCGACCTGACCTGGGCGCACGGCAATCTTGTGTCGGCCACGCTGCATGCCGGACGCAACGACAGTGGAACTATAATCTTTAGCGATAACAATCGGTCCTTCGAATTCGAGGCCGGCGAGAGTTACCGGTTCGACAGTGAACTGCAAATGGAACAGGAGAAGTTATGAAAACAAGCAGACACAATTTCATCAAGATTGCCGGTATGGCGGGCGTCGTGCTGGCCATGCCGACCTTTCCGTAGATCGTCGCGATCATAGCGACAAAATCTAACGATCAGATTTGAGCAAAAGGACGTAATGCGATGAAGAACACATTAACACGCATTTTGATTATTGCCGCGATGGGGTTGACAGTGGGGGCATATGCGGAAAAGAAAGCGGATTCCTCCCGCC
>JBDLJN010000135.1:0-7497 GCA_039714335.1 Planctomycetota bacterium | reverse complement strand
TGGCAGTGAACAAGTTTAATGCGTTCGCTCTGGAAATGCTGGACAAGGCCGTCGAAGGCGGTTGTGTCGATAAGGCACTGGCCGAAGAAACCAAAAACGCCGACCAGGCCACACAGGCCGGCATCGAAGATCAGCGGGCACGCGTTGGAAAGATCAAGGCTGCCTGCAAGAAAAGCAAGTGCGAGCCCTGCGCTCAGCTTCTGACCGTGGCCGACTACCTCGTCAAGAAGAGCGTCTGGGTTGTCGGCGGCGATGGCTGGGCCTATGACATTGGTTTTGGCGGACTGGACCACGTACTGGCCAGCGGCGAAAATGTCAACGTCCTTGTGCTGGATACTGAAGTGTACTCCAACACCGGCGGACAGATGTCCAAGGCCACACCGCGTGCAGCAGTTGCTCAGTTTGCTGCCGCCGGTAAGAAAATGCCGAAGAAAGATATGGGTCTGATCGCGATGAGTTACGGCGGCATCTATGTCGCGTCCGTGGCCATCGGTGCCAACCCAAACCAGGCGGTCAAGGCATTTGCCGAAGCCGAAAGCTATGATGGTCCGTCGCTGATCCTGTCGTACACGCACTGTATCGCTCACGGAATTAACATGGCGACCGGCTATGAAGAACAGAAGAAGGCCGTTGCCTGCGGTCACTGGCCGCTGTACCGTTTTGATCCGCGATTGTCAGAGCAGGGCAAGAATCCGCTGCAAATGGATTCCAAGGCCCCGACACTTGATTTCGCCGAGTTTGCTTACGGGCAGAACCGTTTCCGGTCACTGACCAAGTCCAAACCGGAGATCGCTAAAAAGCTGATCGAACTGTCCAAGAAAGATACCGCCAGAAAGCAGTCCTTGCTGACGCAGTTGGCGAATCTGGATTGTGAATGTTAAAGAAGTTTTGAAAATTTGACCCGGCCCTGCGGATTATTACAGGGCCGGGTTATCGCATTGCTGTGAAAAATAAGGTTCAACTCCCCTAAAGTTGGTAGAAAGTTGTCGTAGGAGTTCAAGCTTTAGCTTGTTATTGGACCGTAGAAATTGTCGATGCGTCGGTTAAATTTTCGTTACGAATTGACGCAGGGGTCTTGTCCACGAAAGACATCGGTGGTATACTTGCCCGTGCGATGTATTTTTTGGAAGTTTCAAAAATTGGCAGTTATTTTATAGCCGTTAAGCAGGTTCCATTGAAATTTGCTTGGTTCGTTCCATCCCTGATCAGGTACAGATAGATGAAATTGAACGCCCAAAACATAAAATTACCAAACGAACCCATTTGGTAAAATAGGTAAGAAGGCATTGCTGGAACGTGCTGTCCTTGAAAGTTGCGTTTAACCGTAAAAAACACGGAATTACCAAACAAACCCATTTTTCAGTAAATATGAATGTTGAACATTTTTAAGTGATGACGATGACGAATGCATTTTCCGGATGCCTGGAAAAGCGATGAATGAAGACACCGAAGACAGCGGGTTGCAATAATACGCTAAGGTTATTAAATGACAGGACTTATGCTATATTATTCGATATGATTAACCAACTTATTTGGATGAGAGCCTGTTTTTTAAGAACACAGCAACATCTTTCAATATAAAAAATCTCACTTTTTTATGCCGGTTTTCGGTCAGTTTGAGCAACTTGAAAACGGGGCTGAAGCAGCAAAAAGTGGCTTTTGAGATAAAATGAACCCCTCTTTGGACAATTGTTTTTCTGGATCTTAATTTTCTTCTTGACAAACGGCACGACTGCTGGTAAAGTAATCGTACATGCTTGGGGGCAGGAACGGAGAAGATTACCCGGGAGCGGTAGGAAAGTTCGTATATACATCTTAATGGTCTGTTTTTTTGTTTATTTTTACGGCTTTCCGTAGAGGGGTGATGCACGATGAAAAATGTTTTTCATTTCCTATTGTTTGCACTTCTGTGCAGTTTTGTTCAGGCGTCGGTTATTACATTCGAAAATCTCACCGTCGGCGCTGAGTATTATGTCGGGGATACCTTAGTTTCCGACGGTGTCCAGATCCCGGGCAAGGAATTCTTCTGGTATCCCAGCGGCTCGACCACAACCGGTCATGTCACGGTTCAGACCGACGGTAAGGCCGGCGGCACGGGCAACGAGCTCTGGCTGAACAACATTAATCTCGACTTTGACTTCAGCTTCGCGCCGTTTGCAGGTATTTCATTTCAATACGGTGAATACGGCGGGAATGTCAACCTTGAGATCAACGGTGTTCAGTACAATGAGAATGGTTTCGCAGCGCTGAACGGCACGATGATGAACGGCGTGATGGTGACGGTCGTGGAGGGCGTCGACGGCAAAGGCGCGATCTTTGCGACCGGGCTGGTCGATACCTTCAGCATTGGAGGCCAGGAACTGGCGATCGATAATGTAATCGCCTGCGTTCCTGAACCGGCGACGCTGGCACTGGTTGCACTTGGCAGTTTAAGCTTGATACGAAAACGCAGATAGTATTTTGCAGGTCGGGAGTTAACGCTCCCGGCCTGTAGTATTCTCGAAGCCTGTGGACGGCTGCCGTCTGCCTGTGTGTACCGTTTGCGCGGTTATGCCGGGTCCGGGTAGGAGCATTTCACGTTCGTCGGTTCGGCCGGGAACGGATCGCTCGTCTTTGTTTTCCACTTCTTGTATTCGGCCAGCAGGTCCGTCTTGACGGCTTTGCAGTCGGCGCTGCTGACGAGATTGGTCTGCTCGCGGGGGTCGTCTTTCAGGTTATACAGGTACGTCGGATGTCCTTTGCTGCCGATGACCAGTTTATGATCGCCCTTGACCACCCCTCGCCAATGGCCGCCTCTGCCGCCGTAGGTTGACGCTTCCGGCAGGCCTGCATCGGTCATGGCCGCGGCTTTGTAGGAGTATTTCGGGAGATGCTGATCATAAGGGGTGTGCGGCGGGCCCCACGAAACGAAACAGAAGAACGGGTTATCCTTATTTTCCGTCATGAACTCCATCGCCCAGTCCGTCTGCAAGGTCGGTTCATACTGGCCCGCCAGGCCGTCCATCATATTTTGTTTCTATTGGGTGATCGTAATTGTTTGTTTTCCTGTGATCGTACCCATGAACGGGCCGGTTCCCTGGGTGATGGTTACATCATATTTACCCGGTTTCGGTTCACGCCACGTGAACCCGCACATGCCGCCTCACCCATACTCCATTTCTTTATTGACCACCTCATTTCCTTCGCTGTCCGTAATCAGAATACGGGCTTTGATGTCTTCGCGTCGAGAGCGATTACCTTTTTTAATCTTTTGTTCAAATCCCCGATAGGTTTCTTTAGCCATGCCGACAAATATTGCGTCGATATAGATCGCGGTGTCTTTTGTAAACTCGGTCTTATAGGCCTTATCATGGTTATAGCGTTTGTTCTCTTCGACCGCCTGAACTTTCACTTCGGGTTTGCCCAGTTCAACCATCGTTGTCTCATCCGCTTTGATAGCAAAAGCAGGGATATTTCTGAATGAAGTAAAATACTTATCAATGTTGTCTTTTCCATATCTGAATGAACCATAAGAAATACTGTAATCGCCTGTCGGCAGTTCGTTCATGCCTTTGTTGATGCTGAAATAGATCGTCTTGTCCGTGTCACCCTGAAGATTTGCATGGTTGAGTTTGTTCTTAAATTCTCCTTTGCCTTTAATATCCAGGGCGATCTTACCACGAGGAGTCTTGTCCTCGATCAAGCTGATTTTGATGGTCTGAGTATCCGGATTTACTTCGTCCACCGTGACCCTGTAAAAGTTCTTCTCGTGAACAATCAGCGAGCTGAATTGTGGTTGTGATATATGCCCCTTCTTTTCTTTAGAAGCGGGAACCAGACCATAACTGCCGCGGCCGTATTGTGTGAAACATTTGCTTTGAAAATTCGGAAACAGATACATACGCATTTCCTGGCCGTTCATCTCTGCGGTGCCTTCAAATACACTCATTGGTGACCATGTTACATTCGGTTTGAAATTGCCATGAAAGCCTACCCACAGCATAACACGGAAAGGCATGTTATTACCCATGTCATCGGTAACGGTAAAGTCCGGCGTAATGAAAACAGTCGAGCCGCCGCCGCGGCGGTTTCTTTCCGAGATATCTGTTGCCGGGCTGAGTTGTTCATCGTCGGATAGTTTTCCGTCGCCGTTGATATCGAAATAGGCGTACAGCACTTTTTTGCCTTTATATTCGATAGGGGCAAATTCTCTGTCGTACAGAAAATGATTTCTCGAAATGTAAAGTTTGTTATTCGCTTTCTTTTTAACTGCTTTGACAAATGGACTGTCGACATTATCGCTGCCGAATCCCCACCCGCCATTAGCCGGCAGGTCGTCATCTTTACCGGTGATGCCGTGGTAGGTTAACTCGAATGTGGTCTTCTCGCCCAACTGATCGGCAGGGGGCAGTGTGGGCTCGGCTTGTTTGACGACCGGCGGTCGCTGCCGCTTTACATACTTCGATCCCGGCTCTTTCTTGCAGCCCGAAAGCGCAAACGCTGCAACAAGGGTTGCAATAAATACTTTCTTCAACATGATTTTGCTCCCTGAATGAATCCTTGTTTCTATGGAGTATACCCGTTTGAGCAGAAATATCCAGTTGCTTTCAAGAATTTTTACGGTTGCTGTATGTTATTTCCGCCGCAGGCTCAGGTCCGGCGGTTTGATGCCGCCCAGGTCGCGGCTCTGATTTGATGGTTTGATTTTATACCGTTTGCGATCTTCGGCAACGATAATTATTCCCGCCTGTGGAAGCGAGAAAACTCTGAGCCCCTGAAAGGGGCGTTAGTTACTTAGCCGGATGCGTGAGCGTCCGGGACAGGTTGTCCCAACTCATTAAAGCCCGGCGGGGCGACAGAATACTTTCGCCCTTTCAGGGCTTGGATTTGTTGTTGAATCCCTGCCGGAGACTCACGCCTCCGACTAACCGACTTTTGCCTCTTCGAGGCTTTGAGATTGCTGCACGGACTTTGATTTCTTTTTCAAACCATTGGGTAAATTCGTTGTGCTGCAGCATGGGTTGTTCCTTTGTGAATAAAATTTGAATTGATTGAGTTGCGTTAAATTAGTAACGCCTGTTGGTCGAAAAGCCCGCAGGGCTTGAACAAGGGTAGCCCCGGATGAAACGAAGTGGAATCCGGGGTAACAAATCACCCCACCCGTTCCAACCCCGGCGGGGTTGAATATTCGACCCTTTTAGGGTCGCCTGTATTCTGCATTCCAACCCCGGGTTCCGCTGCGCTGCACCCGGGGCTATCATTGATGAATCCCTTCGGGATTCATCACCGCCTGTTGGCTTATTGCGCATTCGCATCGTCACCCTGCTCGGCGCGTCTGAGGAATTCGGCTTTCGCTTTTTCAAAGCTTTCATTCGCCCGTTGAATCTCCTTTTCCTCCGAAGATAAAAAATCACGCACGCTGTGTTTGTTATCATTCTTAAGTCATTCTTGTTAGGTGTGGGGTGTTTGTGTGTTTGATTGTCAATCGATTCAGAAACAGATTGGTAACATTCCCAATTACAGATAGTTATCAGTCGTCCGGTCTTTGTGGATTGGTTTGTGAGAAATCCGAATGTTTCAAAACGCTTCAGTGCGGTTCGGATATTATAGGGTGAAATGTGTTTGCCGCATTTTTTACGAATGCTGTCCAGCGAGGTGATCATCTGTCCGGGTTGGCAGTGGTAGGGGCGTCCATTCCATTGCCATTTGGCTTCGGCGTGGTTGGCCATCAGCAGCAGCGTAACGAGTATGACTTTCTGTTCGTTGGTGCTGCACTGCCAGATGGGATCGTCCAGCAGACAGCGGTACAGCTTGATCCAGCCGTGGGATGGGTTCATACGATTGCTCCTTTCTGTGATTCAAAGTGTTGTTATGATGAGGGGGTATGCTCGTTTTTTTAGTGTTATCAAGGCGTGCAGGATTTGCGAAAAACGCCGATTTTGCCGGGCAAAACAGTTTATTATCGGGATTATTCTTGGCCCGGCAGCGTGTGCGCTGTATAATGGATACTTCTTCGAAGGGATAGAGTTCAGCGATAAACGGCCTTCATTATCATGCAGGGCAGAGCAATGAGCAGGAGAAAGCGAGATTCAGCGTTTCATGTACGGTCTTTCCCGAGACCTTCCCCCGGTCACGATCCGCGCCGTCCGTGCGCGGCTATCCCATCAAACTATTTTATTCACCCATTATTTCAGAGGAGAAAAAAATGAAGACTCAATTAAACATCCTTTTCTTTGCGTTCGCCGTTTTGGCAATGCCGTTAGCGGTCCTTGCCGAAGAGGTCGTGGTGTACGAGGAGATCGACGGCGTTCTGGTTGAAGTTGCGGCGGCCGGTCCCAAGGACCCGAATGAACGGGCCAAGGGCATCAGCAAAAAGTTCGACAATGTGCATCATAAACTTGGCGAGTTTTTGGACACCGCCATCGGCAGCGACCAGATCTTTGAACCCAATCAGATCGAGTTTCTCAGAAAAGAAAAAGGACGCTCCCAAAGGGCCAAGGACCGAATGAACACCGAGCAGGGAATGAAGATGGTCGGCCGAAACAACAATTTCGATAAGAAAGACAAAGACAAGGACAAATACGACGATGAGGCCTTCGACGACTTTGAAGAATCGCTGGACGATCTGAATGCGATATTGGTTCGGGCCGACAGCGAACTGAAGAAAGGCAACAAGGCCAAGGCCCTGTCCGTGCAGGTCAATGCGGACTCCAACAGCGTCAACAACAAGTGCCAGGAGCTGGTGGATGCCTCGATCACGCTGGGAGTGGCTTCCTCGGTGGTCCGGGGATTGGCCATTGCCGCAGGTACCGCCTATGATACGGCGGACTCCGTGAGCGAGCAAACGGCCCTTGGATTTAATGCCTCAACCGCGGCGACCGTGTTTGCCGTTGCGGCCGGCGTGTTGGACATGACAGCGACCGGGCTGGAGATCGCCGATGAATGGACGGCCGAGGACCTGAAAGCGGAGTGCCTCAGCCAGATCAATACCGTTTCGCAGGGGACAGCGGACGGCGTCGATGAGGTGAATCTAAAGGTCACCCAATTGAGGCAGGAACTGGAAGTGTTCAAGACACTGATGAACGAACGGCTGAACACGATCGAAACATTGCTGAACACCCCGCCGGGACAGCGCCCGACATTCCCGGAAAAGTAAACGGGATAATAAAAACCGCAGGCATCAGGCCTGCGGTTTTGGGCTTACGAAAACAGACAGTTTTTTCTGAGATCAGCGGCTACTCTAATGCGGCGAGTGATTTATTAAACGCATCCAGATGGTTGTACGAACCTGCCAGCAGATTGGCCAGTACACGCTGAACGTCGGTCTGCGTTGCATCCGGCAGCATCAGATCTTTGATGTCATGAATGTCCAACTCTTCGATAAACACGCCGACCTCCAGCGCGTCTTTCAATATAGCGCCTTCCCCGCTCCCCTGTGCAACCAGGTCGACGTACAACTGGGCCAGCACCGGATTGGCAAAAACGCCGGGCGTGTCATCAACGACCGGATCTACCAGG
>JBDLJN010000134.1:0-7570 GCA_039714335.1 Planctomycetota bacterium | reverse complement strand
GGGCCGATGAGGGCTTCGTACTCGGCAAAGGTGGTGGTGTCGCCGGAAAGGACTTCGGCGGCCAGTGTTTTGATCAGTGCCGCGTTGCGGGTGATGTACCGGCGGGCCATAACTTCCTTACGCTGCTTCATCGAAACGGTCCTGGGGGCCTCGGCATCGCCGTTGCCGGCGACCGCGACATCCATTTCGACCTTTGTGGAGGCCTGATCGCAGAAGTAGTAGCCGATGATCAGGGCAATCGCAATGTCCACAAGCTGGCGACCGTACAGATCCATATAGTCGATACCTTTGCCTTTGGCGAACGCGGCACATTCGAGCAGTGTTTCGGTGCCTTCGGCCAACAACGCCGTCAGGTCCTTTACGCTGTCGTCGTAGTCCTTTGCGGCCAACTGGGCCAGGTATTTTTCGCCGGTGCCGCCGCACACACCGCGAACCGCCGCAACGACCTGCAACTGGCTGGTGCCTTCGTAGATCGTCGTGATACGGGCATCGCGGGCATACCGCTCGCAGGCGTAGTCACGCATATAACCGCTGCCGCCGAGAACCTGAATCGCGTCATACGATACGGTATTTGACATCTCGGAGCAGAAATACTTGCTCATCGGCGTCAGCATTCCCGCCAGCCGCTTGATGAATTTCAGCTCTTTCTTGGCGGCTTTGGCAGCGTCTTTGTCTTCAGAATTGCTAATGATCTTGTTCAGGCCGATCTCATGGTCCACGACCCAGCTTGTTTCGTACAGCAGCGCACGACCGGCCTCAATCGATGTTTTCATGTCGATGACCATGTCGCGGACAGCGGGCAGCTTTTCGATCGGCACGCCAAACTGCTCACGGCTGGCGGCATAATCACGCGCGACGCGATAGGTTGCCTCGGCGATCCCCATCGACTGGCCGGCGATGCCGATGCGGGCGCCGTTCATCAGGCTCATGACATAAGTAACCAGACCACGCTGGCGTTCACCGATAAGCTGACACGGTGTGTTGTCAAAGAACAACTCGCAGGTCGGTGAACCGTGAATGCCCAGTTTGTCTTCCAGGCGGCGAACCTTCACGGTTGGCCCGCGGTCGCACACAAATAAGCTCAGTCCCAGGCCGCCGGAG
Source organism: Planctomycetota bacterium (assembly GCA_039714335.1). Taxonomy (GTDB): domain Bacteria; phylum Planctomycetota; class Phycisphaerae; order Sedimentisphaerales; family Anaerohalosphaeraceae; genus 4572-13. The sequence goes on along the minus strand of JBDLJN010000134.1, from coordinate 6,469 downwards.
CGTTCTTCCGAGCGGGCCAGTACCAGCAGCACCTCGCCGCAGCCGTTGGTGATGAATCGCTTGACCCCATGCAGAAGCCAGTTGCCGTCGGCATCCTGAAATGCCCGCAGGTTACAGGCCTGCAGGTCGGAACCGGCGTCCGGCTCGGTCAGGACCATTGCACCCGTTACTTTGCCATCGGCAAAATCGGGGAGGTAATGTTTTTTGATGTCTTCATCCGCGAAGAAATTGATCGTTTCGGCAATGCCCTGAAGACCAAAAATGTTCATCAGCGACGCATCCGCACGAGAGACCATCTCGATGGCCATGGAGTAGATCAAACTGGGGAAATTCAGCCCGCCAAAACGATGCGGCAGCGTAAAGCCCATCACATCGGCCTTGGCCAGCGCCTCCAGCGAATCGGCAATGCCCCTGGCATAGCTGACCGTTCCATCTTCATTCAGCGTGTTGCCCTCGTGGTCAATGTCTTCACTGCGGGGTGCGATGAAGTCCGCACTGAGTTCGCCCACCGAGTCCAGCACCATATCATAGTTGCTGATCGCCTCGGTCGCATTGGCCGGAGCCGTTTCAAACTGACCGGCATGTTTGAAGCCTTCTTCCTGCAAATCCGCAACCTTTGCCAGATTCAGATGCCGGAACAAAAACAAAATATCGTCATTATCCGTATAAAAGTTTCCCATTTTCAACTATCCCTAAACTTGGGTTCTATTTTTGGTTTCTTATACCTTTTCCTTGATGGCCTTGATCATCATCGGCACCACCTGGTTCAGATCGCCGGTGATCTTGTAATGAGCCACATCGAAAATCGGTGCATCGGGGTCATTGTTGATCGCGATGATCTTCTGGCTGTCGGCCATGCCCGCCTGATGCTGAATGGCGCCGCTGATACCCACGGCAACATACAGACTTGGACGGACGGTCGTGCCAGTCTGGCCGACCTGATGATCGCGGTCAATAAATCCGAGGTCCACCGCCGCACGGGTCGCTCCAGGCGCCCCGCCCAGACAATGGGCCAAGTCCCAGACGAGCTTGAAATTATCTTTGCTGCCCACACCCGCTCCGCCGGCAACGATCACCCGCGAGGCCTTGAGGTCAACCTTTTTGGCCTGCATGTGCTCGGCGAGAATATCAACGACCAGGTCGGTCTGGGACAAATGCACTGTTTTCTTGACGATCTCCGCCTTGCGGCTGACATCCGGCTCCGGCATCGGCATGACGCCCTCACGCACCGTCGCCATCTGCGGCCAGCGGTCATAATTGATAATCGTAGCGATGATATTGCCGCCGAAGGCCGGGCGAACCTGAAACAGCAGGTTCTCATAAACGGTACCGGTCTTTTTGATTTCGTGGTTGCCGATCTGCAGATCCGTGCAATCCGCCGTCAGGCCGGCCTTGACCGAGCTGGCCACGCGCGGTGCCAGGTCGCGGCCGCATGGTGTCGCCCCGTACAGAACGATCTGCGGTGCATATTCGTGGATCATCTCATCGATCACCTTGGAATAGCTGCTGGTCTGATAGTGTTCCAGCAGCGGATGCTCGGCCACATACACTTTGTCGGCACCGTACTGAGCCAACCGCTCGGTCAAATTGCCGACCTTATCACCCAGCAAAACCGCTGCAAGCGGCACTTTGAGTGTATCCGCCAGTTCGCGTCCCTTACTCATCAGTTCCAGCGGCGTATCTTCAATCTTGCCGCGATGCTGTTCGGCAAAAACCCACACTTCGCCCTGTTTGTTCACTTCTATCATTTGTTCTTCCTTGCTGAAATAAAGCCCCAATGGGCATATTCTGTATCGTTATTAACCAATCGTATGGTCTTCTATCAATTCGTGAACCATCGTGTCCACCGCGTCCTGAGTCGGCTCGACTTCCTTGGATTCCTTGGCGGCCAAAACCACGCTCTGAATGCGATGCACCTTGGTCGGCGAACCGTCCCGGCCGCACCATTGCATATCCGCCTCTAAAAAGTCCAGGTCCCACTGCTTGATGAGCAGGCCTTTCGCCTCCAGATCATCACAGACCGCATCGACATCGACCGAAGGATCGTCTTTGGCCGCTGCTTCAACTTCCATACGGCACTTGGCGACTTTGCACTTCATGATCCGTTTTGCCCGCTGCACACGCGGTTCGTTGGCGGTGTCCAGCACGGTTAAAAGAACCGGCAGCCGGCCCTTGACTTCCTGCCAGCCGTTGCCGAGGTTGCGTTTGACCGTGATCGTTTTGCTGTCCAGCGACACGAGGTCCTCGACATAGGTGATCTGCGGCAAGTCCAGCTTTTCGGCGATCTGCGGACCGACCTGGGCCGTGTCGCCATCGATGGCCTGACGGCCGCAAAGGACGATGTCGGGGTTGAGCTTTTTGACGCCGCAGCTGAGAATATAGCTGGTTGCCAGCGTATCCGAGGCCGCGCACCGGCGATCCGTCACCAGAATCGCCTGATCGGCGCCGCGAAAGAGCCCTGCCCGCAGGACATCGGTTGCCGTCGGCAGTCCCATTGTCATGACGGTGACCGTCCCGCCGAACTGATCCTTGATATCCAGCGCCAATTCCAGCGCGTTGAGGTCTTCCGGGTTTAAAATCGCCGGAAGCGCCGCACGGTTGACCGTACCGTCGTCGTTCATCGCCTGTCCCGTAACCCGTTTGGTATCCGGCACCTGCTTGACCAATACTACACAATTGTATCCCACTGATTTAGCCTCCATGAGCATATTTTGCATACATTTCCATTACTGTAAAGACCGTGTAGTTTAGCCAAAACCCCGCATAAGTCAAATAAAAAACGAGACCGGCTTCTGTTTGGCCGGATGGGGGAAATCGGACAAATTCTTGACAAACCCGACAAAGTCAGTATAATAATACGCCTGCGATGCCAATGGGGATGAACAAATCGACTTTGCAGACTTCGCTGGGCTGGGCGAGAATTGGCAATAAACCTTAGACGCTGATTTACACAGATCAACACAGATTCATTCATTAAAAAAATCAGCGTAAATCCGCGTTAATCTGTGTCAAAAATTCAGAGGGCTTGCGCTGCCGCGATTTTATGCGGGCGAGACGCCCGCGTTCCCAAGTTACCCCATATGGCGTTCGATGAAGCTGGTGTCGACCTGGCTCTTGACGAACAGGTTGTGCGAGAGGATTTCCAGGCATGCCGGGATCGTCGTCTTGACCGGCCCGATCTTAAACTCCCGCAAGGCACGTTTCATCGTGGCGATCGTTTCTTCCCGCGTGGGCTGATGGACGATCAGCTTGGCGATCATCGAATCATAATGCGGCGAAACCGTCGCGCCTTGACGAAGGTGCGTCTCCACGCGAACACCCATACCGCCGGGAACGATGAATTCATTTACCGGTCCGGGGCACGGCGCATAGCCGCGGGCCGGGTCTTCGGCGTTAATACGGCATTCCATCGCGCATCCGGTGTGATGGATATCCCGCTGCCTTATGTTCAGCGCATCGCCGGAAGCAATCTTCAGCTGCCACTTGATTAGATCGTGGCCTGTTACCATTTCGCTGACGGGATGTTCCACCTGAATACGGGTATTAACTTCGATGAAGTAGTAGTTGTTGTTTTTATCGAGCAGGAATTCACATGTCGCGGCGTTATGGTAGTTGGCTTCTTTAATCAGTCGAAGCGCCGACTTACACAATTCCTCCCGTGTCCGTTCATTCAGCACCGGGCACGGCGATTCCTCGATCAGCTTCTGATGCCGCCGCTGGATGGTGCAGTCGCGTTCATAAAAATGAACGGCGTTGCCCTTGTTATCCGCCATAAGCTGCACTTCAACATGCCGCGGCTCTACAATAAATTTCTCGATGTATACGGTGCCATCTTTGAACACCGCTTCGGCCTCGGTCTTGGCGGCGATAAAGCCCTTTCGCAAACTGATGTCATTATGGGCCACGCGCATCCCGCGCCCCCCGCCGCCGGCGGCAGCCTTGACGATCACCGGATAGCCGATCTTGTTCGCTAATTTAATCGCCTCCGCTTCATCCTTGATAGCACCCTCCGAACCGGGAACAACAGGCACTTTTGCCCGCTTGGCCAGATCGCGGGCAGCAACCTTATCACCGAGCTGACGCATCGACTCCGGCTCCGGGCCGATGAATGTAATGCCGCACTCGTTGCAGATTTCGGCAAAATGGGCGTTCTCGGCAAAGAAGCCGTATCCCGGATGGATCGCATCGACATCCGCAAGCTCAGCGGCACTGATAATGGCGGGGATATTCAGATAACTCTTGGCCGCGGGGGCCGGGCCGACACAAATGGCCTCATCCGCTAACTGTACATAGGGTGCATCCCGGTCGGCCTCCGAATACACCACGGCCGCCTCGATCCCAAGCTCGTGACAGGCCCGAATAATGCGAAGCGCAATCTCACCTCGATTAGCAATTAAAACTCTTGAAAACATATAATTCCCTTGGAATATTTAATGTCAAATTTTCCGCGTTCCGACGTTGCGTCCGATGCTTTTGATTAGGGGCGTACCTTGAAAAGGGCCTGGCCGAATTCAATCGCTTCGCCGTCCTTACAGCAGACCTCGGTGATAACCCCGCAGGTCTCGGCCTTGATCTCGTTCATCACTTTCATCGCCTCGATAATACACACAACGGTATCGTCCTGAACGGTATCACCCACCTTGATATACGGATCAGAATCCGGGCTGGACGCCTGATAGAAAGTTCCTACGATGGGCGATTCAATAACGATCAGCCCGTCATCGACCGCTTCTGCCGGAGTCGGTTCCGCTGCTGCTGCCGGAGCGGCAGGAGGCGGTACGGAGGCCATCACCGGGGCCGCCGCCTGGGGGCCTTTAAGGTGAACCTTTGAGTCACCATCAACGACCTCTAATTCCACCAGGTCATTTTCCTTCATTATATCTATCAGCTCTTTTACTTTTTTCAGGTCCATAGCTTTTTCCCGAGATTATATTTAAGGTTCTTTTCTCTACACAGTTTGTCAACTTTATCAAAAGTCAGCGAGTAAGTATAGCCAGCACTTACAAAATTGCAAGCACTTTCATGCCACAACCGGACTACGCACTCTCTTGAGTTGTTTTCGACCGATAAAAACTATTTTCATTAAAAACAATCACTATTTATTGTTTTTTGCCCTGTTATTGTGATATTCTTTGTGTTTTGCAATAGAAAATATTTGCCGTTCAGGGCCGATATTGTGACGAACCAGGATATTAAAAACCGAATCACACAGGATATCATCATCGGTGACGGGGCCATGGGAACCATGCTGTATGAGCGAGGGGTATTCTTAAATGCCTGCTTTGATGAGCTGAATCTGACCCGGCCGGAATTGATCAGGGACATCCACCAGGAATATATCGACGCCGGATGTGACTTTATCGAAACGAACACCTTTGGGGCCAATACAATCAAATTGGCCCATTTCGGCCTGGCAAATCAGGTTCATGGAATTAATACCGCCGCGGTTAGACTGGCCCGGGAAACTGACGGCCGCAGCACACTCATCGCCGGGGCTGTCGGACCGACCGGAATCAATAATCCAAACCTCAATGAACAGCAGAAACAATCGGCCATGGATGCCTTTGCCGAACAGACGGCCGCTCTTGCGGATGGCGGGGTTGATTTTTTGCTGCTGGAAACCTTTACGAACACTGCCGAACTGGCCCTTGCGATTGAAGCGGCAGAAAAAACAGATCTGCCGATCGTTGCACAGATGACCTGCACGGATCAATTCGAAACTTTTTTCGGGACCCCTATCGAAAAGGCAATTGCAGAGATTGCCCGTTATGATGGGGTTGCTGCGGTCGGCCTGAACTGTTCACTGGGGCCGTCGGACATACTCGAAGGACTTAAGCGGTTGCGGGAAGTTACCGAAAAACCCCTGTCGATCCAGCCCAATGCGGGCCTGCCGCGACGGGTCGAAGGACGCACGCTGTATATGTGTACGCCGGAATATATGGCTGAATACGCCAAGCGGTTCTACGAAAACAGCGCTCGCATCATTGGCGGATGCTGCGGGACAACGCCAGCACACATCCGTGAGATCGCCAAAACGCTGCGGCCGTTGGCAAAAGCAATGACGGCCAAGCCCGCCGCTGCGCATATCGAGATTTCAGAAAAAAAGCAAAGCGGTATCGAACCGGTACCGCTTTCGGATAGAAGCAAGCTGGGTGCAAAACTGGCTTCCGGCGAACCGGTTGCCTGCATTGAACTGACACCGCCGCGAGGCGTGGATACGGATAAAGTGATTGAAAGCGCAAAAGTGTGTGCCGCACACGGCATTGACGCCATCAATATCCCCGACGGGCCGCGCGCCAGTGCGCGATTGTCGCCTTTAGTAACCGCATTAAAAATTGAGCAGGCCGCTGATATTGAAACGATCCTGCATATTTGCTGCCGGGACAAAAATCTCATCGGTCTGCAATCGGATCTGCTGGGGATTCAGGCAATGGGACTCCGCAATGTCCTGCTGATCACCGGCGACCCG
>JBDLJN010000133.1:0-7577 GCA_039714335.1 Planctomycetota bacterium | reverse complement strand
CCGATGTCCGCAACATAGTGCTGGCCGCAGGCGTTCGGGCAGCCGGTGATGTTGATCAGAACCTTATCGTGTATCGCCTGATAGTCCGCCTCCGAAACAAGCTTTTCAAGCCGGTCGTAGAGTTCGCGGGTTTCAGTGAACGCCATCGGGCAATAGGTCGTTCCCGCACAACTGACAATATCCTGCAATCCGTAAAACCCCTCCGACAAAAGCCCGGCGGCCTGCAATTCTTCCCGCAGCTGTAATCGCTTCGATGGCTCCACGCCGTGCAGTTCCAGGTTCTGCCGGTTGGTGCTGTAAACATATCCATCCGCATAACGCTCGGCCCATTCGGCGATCCATTCCAGGTTCGCTGCGGCGATCTCGCCTTTGGCAAGCATGATCCGCTGAATACCCCGTCCATTCGTATCGACAGGGTTCGTTTCGCGCAGCGGCCGCACCGGGATCTCCGGCCCGCAGTCCGCAACCGCCCCGGTCTCAAATGCGGATGCATCCACGCCCTCGTGCTGATAAATTTCTCCCAGCAGTTGGCGGCATTTTTCGATTCCCAACCGCTCGACTACAAATTTCAACCGGGCATGTCTGCGGCTGGTCCGGTCGCCCTGGTCGTTGAACAACAGCCCCACCGCCCGCGCGACCGCCATGATCGAATCGGCCGGAACAAATGAGTACAGTCCTTTGGCGACAAACGGCTTCCAGCCCATACCGCCGCCGATGACCACCTCAAAGCCGGCCTGTTCAGCGCCTTGTACGTCTTTGCGAACGACGGCGACAGCGCCCATGCAGTTGACATACGGCTGGCCGCACCCTGCCCCGCAGCCGGAAAAGGTCACCTTGTACTTCCGCGGCAGATTATCCAGGTCACGGCTGTCGGAAAGCAGCTTAGCCGTCTTTTTCGCATAGGGCAGCACATCGAATCGCCGATACCGGCACACACCGGCCCACGGACAGGCCGTCACATTGCGCGGCACATCGCCGGCGCCATGAAATGTCGTCAATCCGCCTGTGTCCAGTTCGCGAAGCAGTTCAGGGATCGCTTCTAACCGGACTTTATGATACTGAGCGGATTGCCGTGTCGTAAACGAAATCTTTCCTGCGGCGTAGGTGTCCGCCAGTTTCGCGATCAACTTCGCATCGGCCGCAGTCATTTCCCCGCCGGGGATCACGACGCGAACCATATGATCACCTTTTTGACGCGACCGGTAGACCCCGTACCACTTGGCGATGAGCACCTCTTCCCTGGACATCGCACCCTTTCGGGCGACCGCGTCAAAATCCAGCAGCAGCCCCGCTTTTTTGATCCGCTCTTCTTCCGTCAGTTTGATTTCGCTTGAACCGTTTTGCATCATTCAACACTCCACACAGGATTATCACCATCCTGAAGACTCAGGACGACAGACTCAACGCAGGGCATTATAATGCATATCGCGGCAAGCACAAAAGAAAAAGCGTTTTCCTACCCACTTACTATATTAATCGCCATGCCATCTCGATAAACAGGGAAAAGAACACCCGCCGCGACAGTCATGAATCAGGCATCCGAATCCACTTGGAACCGGCGGTTTTGACCGTCAGGTTGAATAGATACCAGGACACGAGGTCAGATGTCCCGATGCGGGTCGCATTATGGAAAAAAGCGAGAAACGGCTCAAAAATAAAAGGAATTCAATGTAAAATAAGAAAAAACAACTTTATACTGGAATTTCAGATTTTGTCATAGATACCGGGCTCATGCTGGAAGCATGAGCTACCTTGAGGAAAAACATAGTCCCTCTGTATTACGCGTGAACCTGCGTTTTTTGGTCGAATTGGCGAAATGGCGAAGGGCAAGGATACAGGTATATAGGCATGTAAGTATGTAGGGGGAAATCAGCGTTTGCCGATGGGAAAATTGTTGATAGAATGGGGCGGGTTTTGAAGGGGGACCCGAATGGACACCAATGAACTTGGGGCGGTCGAGCCGCAACCAAAAAATGAAAACGCGGATTGCACGGAAGGATACGGGGAAAGGGAGGGACGAAAAACCCGAAAAGAGGAGACAATTCTTTGACAGGATAACCCCTTTTGGATATAATTTACCCCTGCCACCCATCGGAAGCGTGGGCAGGTAAAAAACTTATGGAAAATCAGGCAACTAAAAAATATCTGACTCTCTAGTTACCCTTAGTGTTGTAAATTTGGTTATGAGGGTAATTAATGTGTAATCAATGCTTTAAGGGAAATGGCTCAATGAAAAAATTATGCAAAAAATCTGCGGGTTTTACTTTAATTGAACTGCTGGTGGTCATTGCGATCATCGCTCTCCTGCTGTCGGTTATCCTGCCTTCCTTAAAGACCGCCAAGGAAGCCGCCAAGGAAGTGCTCTGCAAATCCAATCAGAGGCAATGGCATCTTTGTTTCAAGCTCTATTTGCAGGACAATGATAATCATTTTACGCCTGCACAGATTACAGGACCTTCATGGTATCAATGGATGGATCTGATGGAACCGTATTTTGACACGGATGATGTTTTCATGTGTCCGTCGGCCAAAGCGGAACCTGATGTTGCCTATACGACCGTGGAGTGGTGGTCCAGAACGGAAGATCGCAAATCCAGTTGGCGTTGTTATAATGACAAAGGCGATGGTGATCCCAGCAATGACCGGGAGTATTACGGCAGTTACGGGATGAATTACTGGGTCAATACACAGGGAGATGCGACCTACACCACAGAGAATTTTTTTGGTACGGACTTGTTCAAGTACTCATCAAGCACCGTTCCGCTGTTTTCAGATTGTGCCTGGATCGGCGGATTTCCAAACGATACAGACACGCCACGAACAAATGAAAGCATTGTAACCAATAACAATCATGGCGGCTATGGGGGGGGGCTCGGACAGATGAACCGAATATTAATGAAGCGTCATCGAGGAGATATCCAACTCGTTTTTCTGGATGGCTCTGCAAAAAAGATGAAGTTAACCGAATTATGGGGCCTGAAATGGCACCGTAATTTTGACACTGGCAATATATGCAATACCGCCGGTTATGCATGGCCGGACTGGATAATCGATCGATAAAAGGATTCCGCAGAAAAGGCGCAGACGGACCGCATGAGTAGTTGATCGAATATGAATAACACTTTTACTCCGTCGGGGCTTGGGTTTGTGTGTGAGCATTTGTTCCGGGGGCTTACGCCGCCCGGCTAATTGACGAGTAGTCCTTCGGACCTAAAAATGAATTTTCTGGTTTTGTTCACGGCCAAACGCGATTTGACTGTGCCATCGGTTAGAATCGCAATCTTAAATTGTCAATCCAAATCGGCCCGGGCACCGGGCGCTTTTGTTTAGATATTCACATTTCAAACTGCCGGCAAGGTGCCGACGCTACGATAGCAGAGAGAGAGAGAGAGAGAGAGAGAGAGCAAAACAGGCTGAAGCTTGAAATCCTACGGTTTTCCTTAAAAAAGTTGATTTTTGCCCGGTCAGAAGGTATAATGAATGGTTTAAATGCTGTTTGCCTAAGTATTTTATGGGGACTTGAGTGTTTTTGGATAAGGGTTGCCTGAAAATCATGTTTGCTGTATTGCTTCTGTGTACTGTCAGCGATGCGCTGGCGGAAGTGAGCAATGATGAAATTATATCGAGAGTGCGGGACACCTATGGTGTGGTGCCGTCTTCCGAAACGGTTGCTCAATACCTGTCAACACAATCGTCCGACGGCAGCTGGCCGGAGTTTGATTACAATGATCATTCCCAGACCATGTGGCCCCTTAATACGGTTGTCAACCGAATCAATTCTTTAGCGATGGCCTATACTGCAACTACATCGTCTTATTGTGGTGACAGCGATGTGTACGACGCGGTTTACAATGCCCTGGCACACTGGGAAGATAAGAGACCGTACTCGAGCAATTGGTACTATAACCAACTCTATGTGCCGGAGGTGATGTGCCGGACCCTCCTTTATATGAAGGACGGTCTCCAGCAATTACCCCAGCAACTTGAGAATAAGTATATGACATGGTACGACACCCTGCCGGAGCCGGACTACCATGATTTTGGAGCCAACCGGATCGGTGTTGCCAAGTGGCACCTGTGGCAGGGCCTCATTCGGGACAGCAGCAGCGAAATCGCCTACGGTGCGGACGGCTGTTTCAATTCGTTGGCTTATACCACTGCCGAGGGATTCCAGCACGATTACACCTATATGGATCACGGGCCGCAAGTCTACATCTATGGCTATGGGTCCGTCGCCGTTGACTGGATAAACAAGATTGCGTTGATTCTGGTCGGAAGTCCTTATGAATTGCCGCAGGGTTACCTGGATGTTTATTCCAATTTTCTGCGGGGCGGGTTAAGTAAGGTCAGACGGGGTGCCGGTATCAGTTTTAATGTAAACGGCCGAGGTATCTCCAGACCCGGTAATCTTGAGGGAAATGTCAGTTATTTATACGGACCCGCTAAGATTCTGGACCCTAACTTTGCGGATGCCTATCAGGCGATTGGGGACCGTTCAAGCGGCAGTTTGCCGCCCGGAGATGGAATTGTTCCCGACCATACCCATTTTAATCGAGCGAAACTCACCACGCACACACGAAGCGGATACAACATCAGCATCGTTACCAACTCGGTCAGAACGCACAAACAGGAGAAAGGCAACGGCGAAAACTTAAAGGGAAAATTCCTATCAGAAGGATCGAGCAATATTCATGTCCACGGCGATGAGTATTACAATATCCCCCCGGTATGGGACTGGACCAAAATTCCCGGAACGACGGTTCCGCAGCATACTGACACCGAACCGCCCGCCGACTGGGGAGTGATGGGGACCTCAACCTTTACCGGCGGTGTTTCAACCAGCCGCTACGGTGCGGTTGTCTTTGCGATGGATGAGTACAATACGCAGATCAAGAAGGCCTGGTTCTGCTTTGATGAGGAAGTGGTCTGTTTGGGAACCGGGCTGAATTCAACGGATGCAGAGGTTGTTAGCACGACCGTCAATCAGGCCAATCTCAGCGGCGCAGTAACCGTTTCTCAAAGCAGTGTGATTTCCGATCTGCCGGCAGACACAAACAGTCTCTATACGGACACTCTGGATTGGGTGCTGCATGACAGTGTGGGGTATTTCTTTCCGCAGGGCGGCGATCTGAATCTCAGCAATCAGTCGCAGTCCGGGTCGTGGTATGACATCAATCACAATCAGTCCCCGGACATTATCACATCGGATGTTTTTAAGCTGTGGTTTGCGCACGGATTGCATCCGGTGGACGAAACCTATGCGTACATCATCGCCCCCGGCAAAACCACCGCTGCTGAGATGCAGGCTTATGATTTGAGCAATATCAGCATTTTGAGCAATACGCCCACGGTGCAGGCGGTCAGGCATGAAGCGTTGGATATGATTCAAGTCGTGTTTTACGCACCGGATGAATTAACTGCAAACGGTACCACCATCCGGGTGGATTGCCCGTGCGTTATGGTGTTAAGCAATGTCAGTACTGCCAACATTGGGGTTCATATTGCCGACCCCGCTGAAGCCCACCAAACCATCAGGGTACGATGGGAATCGCCGGCGATTGTCGGATTGCGGGAGATTGCCTGTGCGATGCCGTCCACCGAAAGCACAAAAGGCGCAACCGTCGAATATGAGATCAACACGAATACAAGTGTACCCAAGCCCTTTTTAACCTCTGAAGCATCCGAAGATGCGTATGTTAGAGGGGGAAACTATGCGGACCAGGCCTATCCGGACGGATTGCTGGTTGTCAAAACAGCACAGGATCCCAGTTATGTACGGCGGGCTTTTTTGAAATTTGATCTTAATGATTTTCCAAACACCAACGGAATCGCAAAGATTGGACTTACGGTTACCGGGGCCGCAAATGATTTTGACGTTTTTTTTGTATCGGATGATAGTTGGACACAGGACACATTAATATGGAATACTCAGCCCGAAGCAACAACATATATTGGCAGACGATCATCCAGTGTGCCCGATGTGCCGACAGTGCTTGAGTGGGACATTACGAGTCAGTTCCTGGCTGAAAAAGCGGGTGACAAAGAGATCTCTATTGAGGTTGTCGGAGTTGTTGATCAGGCGTACTCCACGATCTTTTCATGTGAAGACCCGGATGAGTTGAACAGACCGATCATTGAATTTACACCTTCCGGCGATTTAGATATGGATAACGATGTGGATATGGATGATTTGATGAAGCTGGCTCTGAATTGGCTGAATCCTTATGACTTAAAAGATTTTTCGTATGTCTCGTATTATTGGCTGGAAGATTAGATTTGGCTGGAAGCGATCGTAACCTATTCGTGTCGGCAGCCTTCGGGCCTAGTAAGGAATTTTTCTGTTTTATTCCGAAGCAAGGATGCTCCGGCTACATTACAAGCTGAAGCTTGAACTCTTACGATTTTTTCGTTTTGCCGAAAACACCCCATCCCAGTACCCCTAAGAGAACAACTGCACAAATCCCCTTGAACCAGGCGGGGAGCATCAATCCGTGGGCGTGGACGATCTGGCTGATGTCGCCGGCGAAAATTGCATCTAAGATCAGCCCCCCTGCCAGCGAACTGGTCACAACCGTCAGCAGGAAGATCGCCGCGGCCCGTTTTCCCACCTGCCCCGACAGCGTCACCAGTGTCGCGGCATTGGTGGCCGGACCGGTCATCAAAAACACAAACGCCGTCCCGGGACTGAGGCCGATGGCGATCAACTGCACCGCGATCGGCACCGAGGCCGTCGCACAGACATACACGGGAATTCCCACGACCATCATGATCAGCATCGAGATGATGCGACTGGCGCCGCCGGAGAGTTGGGCCGCGAAATAGTCCTCCGGCACCAGTGCCGCAATCAGCGCCGCGATAAACAACCCCGCCAGCATCGAACGGCCAATATCGGAAGGGAGCGTAACAAAGCCATGCTTAAACGCCCGAATAAATCGGCCCTGCTTATTCCCATACGAACAGCAGGTGTCAGCGCATTTTTCCTTTTCTTCCGGCGGGGCATGCGAACCGCTATTTTCGACGGCGTTAATAAGACATCCCCCGAAAACGCCCGTGATGAACGCCGCCAACGGACGAAAGACCGCGAAGATCGGCCCCATCAAGCTGTAGGTTACGAGGATGCTGTCGACCCCCGTCTGCGGTGTTGACAGCAGAAACGAAACGGTCGCCCCCCTGCTCGCCCCGTGTTTATGCAGCGACATCGACACCGGAATCACCCCGCACGAACACAGCGGCAACGGCACACCAAACAACGACGCCTTGAAGACCTGCCAGAAACCTGTCCCGCCCAAGTGTCGCTGAACGAGTTCGGCATCGATCCACACACTCAGCAGTCCCGCCACGCCAAAGCCGAATAACAGATACGGCGACATCTCCGACAAAGTGTTCCAAAAATCCAACCCGATTGTCCGCAAAGATTCCACCATCGAAATGACTCAATAAACTTAGAGCCTCTAACAAAACCTCGATTTTTTATAGTGGAATAGCCGATGAATACAATGGTTGAAAGTCAAGCTAAAGCTATTTGTCATGGAGGACAAAGTCATGGCCAAACCACTATTACCAGACGAATTATGGCA
>JBDLJN010000132.1:0-7577 GCA_039714335.1 Planctomycetota bacterium | reverse complement strand
ACCTTGTCATCGAGTATATCATCGCCGGTTGAGGTTAAAAGACTACGGATTTCATCCGGTGTAAGATAATCTCCGGTAGCGGCCTTTGATGCTGATTGCAGAATTGCAACTGCTCCGGCTGCATAGGGACACGCCGCCGAGGTGCCGCCGAAAGAGGAAGTGTAACCGCCGATAGCCGTTGTGTAGGCACGATTGGAAGGTGCTAAAACATCTAAAAATGTTGCTGTATTTGAATAGGAGGTTACTTTGTCAGCCGCCGTAATGTCAGTGGCATAGTACCCGGTCGAACACCCCGTTGTCGCTGTTTTGGGGGCACAACTGTTGGCATTGATGCACGGATAGTAATTACCGAATGATGCGTCATACACGGCTCCAACCGAGATCACATTGCTAATACAGGCGGGCCAACTTATGGAATCGCAATATCCATCGTTTCCGGATGATACCAGAAGAGTGATGCCCGCAGAAACAGCATTGTTGGCTGCCGTTGTCATTGAAGGTACGGCATTATCACATGAACTAAAATACTGTCCGCCCCCGAAACTTGTACTGATGACCATGATTGGATTGTCGAGATCATCGTTTTGATGGCTGATGCACCAGTCCCAAGCGGCCACCATATCATCGCTGGAAGCAGAGCCGGACGATCCTTCTGTGATTTTCAGGGCATAGAGTTTGGCTCCGTAAGCAACGCCCCCGATATAATCGCCTTCGGCGGCAATGTCTCCTGCGGCAATGCCGGCACAAGAGGTGCCGTGCGACTCTCCTTCGGGAATGGGATCAGAATCTCCAATAAGACCACCCGTATCATAGCCCCCAATCACCTTATCATTCGGAAAACCGCCTCCGCCTAATGCAGGATGATTATAATCGACGCCCGTATCGCAAATGGCAATCGCAATTCCCTGACCGTTATAGGTGGGTCGCGTCGCCAAAGCATTCATCAAATCAATGCCCTGTGCCAGATGTGCTTCCAACAGAAAAACCGGCTCGATCGATTCGACCCTCGGGTCATTCGAAAGTTTTTGCAGACCCGCCAATGATACTTCGGCTGAAAATGACGCTAAATTTTTAAACCGATGCCGCAGCAGAGACTCGTTTTGGGTCAGCGCTGCTAATACCTGTTGCTGGCGTGTGTGGATTTCTTCCCGCAGGACCGACAATGATTTAGCAGAATGCCAGTCTGTGTTTGCAAGAATATCCCGCGGCGGACTTAAATTGACGGTGACTCTGACAAATTCCTGTCCCTGCTCGAAAGGGCCCATGATCTTTTCAGGATGGGTGAGTTTGTCCGTCTTCAGGTCATAATGAGTTGCCGCGGGCGCAGATTGTGCCCCCAGCAGAACAACTGCCGTGATGAGCCATACTGCGGTAATCAATCTGTCCATACTAAAAAAACTGCTCCTGCCGAGAATGCCATTGTCGTTAATCATTATGGCCGCTTATTATGATACAGCGCCCCCCGGTAAACATTTGCTCCATTATAGCATATTTATAGTGGCCGAGTGGTGATTTTCTCTGCTTTTTGGACAACTTCAAGACCCTGATACTTGAGAATTCCACCAAAGGCAACACAAGTCTTTTAGAAAAAAGATGTTACGTTTCTTAGTGAATCCCATCAAAACCCGTCTACAGCCATGTTTCAGGATTTATTCACAGCATTTGACCAATGAAAGGTCAGGATGTGTGCCTGAACGATGTCAGCGATTTTTACACAAATTTTACACTTTCCTGTCAACCTTTTGGGTACTATGATTGTCTATATACTCAGCGGGACACCCTTAAGGGTGGTAAATTTGGCGCGAGCAAAGCAACAATTGTAATTGCGGCGGTGTTTGGCCGCGTATAAAGCTCCAAATTTTTAGTAAATCAGTACCGACAATGACGCAGCAAACGGACCAAAATCTGATGGATGCCTATTGCCGCGGCGAGGACGGAGCATTTGAGACGCTCGTTCGCCGTCACGGTGCGGCTGTGCTGGGATATTTAACCAAAATGACACATAATCAAGACCATGCCGAAGACCTGTTCCAGGAAACCTTTCAAAAGGTCCACGAACATGCCGCCAAATTCACCGGCGACAACCTGCGGCCGTGGGTGCTAAAGATCGCCACCAACGCCGCCATTGGCCGCTGGCGCAAAGAGAAAAAACACGCCGCGGTTTCACTGAGCGCCCCTGTCGCGTGCGGTGACGGCACCAACTGTCCCGCACTGGAAAGCACGTTGGCATCCGACACGCCGGAACCGGTCGAACAGGTATCGCTCAATGAAAAACGCCAACAGGTTCGGGCGGCACTGAACACATTGCCGACCCAGCAACGGGCGGCGCTGATTTTGAACTATTATCACCAGATGACTTATAAACAGATCGCCGAGTCGCTGGGCTGCTCGGTCGGGTCGGTCCGGACGCATTTGTTTCGGGCGTTGAAAAAAATGGCCGGCCTGCTGCCCAATCCCGCGGGAGGTATCGAATGACCCACTTAAACGAAGACAAACTGATCCAATATGCCTTTGACCTCATGGACGCGGGCGACAGAGAAACCGCCCAACAGCATCTGGACGACTGCGGCGACTGCCGGGCGGCACTGGATGCGCTGAAACAGAAGTTCGCCGCGATGGAGTCGCTGGCTGGTGAAGTGCCGCCCTCGGAGGAGTTGATCGCCCAGACGCTGGCTGTTAAGGACACAGCAAAAACGATCCCGCTCTACCGCCGTGTGTGGGTCGGATGGTCCGCGGCCGCCGCGGCGGTAGTGCTTATGGGCACTCTGATGCTGCATAACCTGCCCGTCACACCGACCAAAAGCTCTCCCCCTGCCAAGGGCCAGTACCGCGCAGCGGGGAGGGGGTCGTTTCCGGATGATCGGATGGCGTCGCTTTCAGAGGCAGCTCAAGGCAGCGTGGGCACAGCCCACCCTACAGAGGGCATTCGCGTTGTCTCCGCCGACGAGATACCCGACAAACCGCCGTTTGCTCCGGCCAGCGCGATTGAGTTGGTCGTCCTGCCCAAGCCGGATAAAACGCAGGTAACCATCTACAACAGCAAGGATCTGACGCTAGTGCGGGATACGCGCAAGCTGACGCTGAAACCGGGGTGGAACTGGATTCAGTTTATGTGGGCCAATACGCAGATCGATCCGACATCCCTGTCGCTGACGCCGCTGACCCACGCCGACAAGGTCGATATTCAGTTGATTTCGTATCCGGCCCGATTGAAGGACATCGGCCGCTGGCTGATCCGTTCGGAAGTCGAGGGGGCGGTACCGTTCGAGATCACCTATTTCGCCAGCGGACTGAGCTGGCGGGCGTTTTATATGGGCACGATGAACGAAGATGAAACCACGATGGACCTGAAAGGGCACGTCAACGTGTCCAACCATTCCGGCCAGGACTTTGACAATACCCGGACACGGCTCATCGTTGGTGAAACCCGGCTCACCGAGGAAATCCGCTATCTCGCCCAGCGGCATTACCCCTACGGCCCGGATATTATCATCGATGATGGCGATGAGGACGGGATCGATCACGCTTTAGAATATGATGAGTGGCACTGGAAAAGAAGTCGGTCTCGGATGAAAGAAATCCCTCTTTCCGGATCACTTGGTGGAGCCTTTAACGGTGATCTGTATTTGGGTTCAGGTATAAAACATGATATTAAGCAAATTGAAAAGACGGGTTTAAGCGAATACTTCCTGTATACGATTGAGGGCACGGAGGATTTGACGAACCAATGGGCCAAACGCCTGCCGTCGTTTGATGTGGAAGATGTCCCGGTCAAGAGCTTGTATAAATACGACGATGCCCGCTACGGCAAACAGCCCGTGCGGTTTGTGTCATTCGCCAACGACAGCGAACACGAACTCGGCGAAACGCCGATCCCGGAAGGGGCGATCAAGATCTACCGCAATGTCAACGAGGCACGGAACCTGTCCTATGTCGGGCAAAGCAATATCAAATACATTCCCGTTAATGAGGACATCGAGCTGAACCTCGGCCCGGCCCGGTTGGTGAAGGTCGAACCGACCCTGATGGCAACACAAACCGAGAACTATACTTTTAACAACAAAGGCAACATCGACGGCTGGGACGACATCGAAACCTGGAAGATCGAGATTACCAACACCCGCGAGATCCCGATTGACATCGAGATCACCTGGAACATGGGAACCGATTCGTGGGAGTTGACCTATGTGGATACGGCTTCGACCGCCGAAGATGCCATTGAATACAAAAAACACGACAAATCCCGCGGACGGTTTACGATGACCGTGCCCGTCCGTTCGGAAAAGAACTTCGGAATGACCATCCGGAAATACCGTAAAAAACGAATCGAAACATATGTTCAAAAAATTCAGGAGAAAGAAAAATGAAAAAGACATTGAATCTAATCTTGGTTACGGTGTTCGTATTGAACACCATTAGTTTTGCCGAAGAGAAAAAAGACGATGCCGCCGAAATGATCGTTAACGGCAACACACAGTTTGCGATGGATCTGTACGGGCAATTGAAAGACAAAGAAGGCAACCTGTTCTTTTCGCCGTACAGCATCTCGACGGCCCTGGCGATGACGTATGCCGGAGCGAGCGGCCAAACCAAAGAACAGATGGCGAATACATTGCATTTCCGGCAACCTGTTGAGGTTCTTTTATCCGACGCAGATGGCCATGAAAAAGTCGATTACTGGACCGATGCACATTTCCACAACGGATTCGGGCAGCTCATCGGCCAGTTGAACCAGCAGGGGCAAAAGGGCGATTATCAGCTTTCGGTGGCCAATGCCCTGTGGGGCCAGAAAGACTACACATTTCTCGACTCGTTTATCGATCTGAACAAGCAGCACTACAAAGCCGGACTGGAGAATGTGGATTTTGTCAAGGAAACCGAGAAAACCCGCCTCAAGATCAACCAGTGGGTCGAGGACCAGACACAGGAAAAGATCAAAGACCTGATCCCCAAAGGCGTATTGGATGCCCTGACACGATTAGTTCTGACCAACGCGATCTATTTCAAGGGCGACTGGGCCAGTCAGTTTGACGAAGCGAAAACCACCGACCAGGATTTTTACCTTTCAGCGGATAAGACCGTTAAGGCCCCGCTGATGTTCCAGAAAGAAAAATTCAACTATGGCCAGACAGACACCCTGCAACTGTTGGAACTGCCGTACAAGGGCGACAATTTGAGTATGCTCATCCTGCTGCCGAAAGCAAAGGACGGCCTGAGCAAGCTGGAAGAAGAGCTGAACGCGGATAATTTGACAAAGTGGCAGACACAGATGCGCGAACGCGAGATCGAAGTATTCCTGCCGAAGTTCAAGATGACCTCACAGTTCGGCCTCAGCGATACGCTGGCAACAATGGGGATGCCGGATGCGTTCAGCAGGAACGCCGACTTTTCCGGCATGGACGGCACGAAGATGCTGTATATCTCGGCCGTTCTGCACAAGGCGTTCGTCGAGGTCAACGAGGAAGGCACCGAGGCCGCCGCGGCGACCGGTGTCGTGATGTCATTAAAATCAATGCCGATGCGGCCGCTGGTGTTCCGCGCCGACCATCCGTTTGTGTTTGTGATTAAAGACAACAACACCGGCAGTCTATTGTTTGTCGGCCGCGCCGCCGACCCAACAAAGACAGGAGAATGAAAATGGTTATTATCGCACTGAAAGTGCGGAGTAATGTAGCCCAGGGCAACGCCCTGGATTGTAAGGCCCCTCTATTGGCCTCGCCCTGTAAGGGCAGGGTGAAAGCGGGATTACATTGCCCTTTCAGGGCATTATGGTGTTAAGAAAATCGTGAACCCAGCCCGTCGGGCTGGGCTATAGTACGCCGGCCTTTCAGGCCGCAAAACGAAGAAAAAACTTTTTGAAAGGAGTATGAATTATGAGAACGAAAACAATCTTGACAAGTCTGGTTATTTTGGTCGCGGCTGCGGCTGTTGCGCAGGCACGGACGAAGCTGGTCGCTCTGCCGGAACGGGATGCGACGATCATCCGGCTGGATAACCCCGCCGCCACGCTGATCGAGGAAGAACGTATCCTGACCCTGCAAGAGGGCCTCAATAAGGTGGACTTCTCGTGGAATGCCGTTTCGATCGATGCCGATTCAATCCGGCTGACGGTGCTGGACCACCCGGCAGATGAAGAGGATCCCACTAAAGGCGTTCGTCTACTGAATGTCAGCTATCCGCCCGGGGAAGCAGCACTGGTCTGGGAGATCGCCTCCGACGGCGACTATGCCGAAACCGTCCGCATCAGCTACCTGCTGCGCAACATCGACCGGCTGGTGACGTATAAGGCCATCGCCGACAAAGAGGAAACACAACTCGATCTCAAGAGCTACCTCGTCCTGCGGAACTTCTCCGGCGAGGACTTCGACAAGGCCCGCGTCCTGCTCGATTACGGCGACAGCTTCCAACAGGGTATCGACCACGAAGAGACCAAGCGCATGCTGTTCCTCAAGGCGCCCGAGGTCCCCATCACCAAGATCTGGACGTGGGACGCGGCCAAGCTGCCGTGGGACCCGGAAAAGCATGAAAGCAAAAACATCGGCGTCCCCGTCAGCTACCGCATCATGAACGACACCGACAGCGGACTGGGCGACTTTGCCCTGCACGGCGGTAAGGCCCGGCTGTTCCAGGACGACGGCTCCGAAAGCACCATCTTCCTTGGCGAGGACCACACCGCGATGGTGCCCGTCGGCCAGAAGACCGAACTGTACATCGGCGACAGCCGGGACATCGTTGTCACCCAGCGAAAGCAGAAAGACGACAAGGTCAACCTGCGGAAGAATAACAAGGGCCGGCTCATCTTATTTGACACCGACGAACTGATCACCGCCAAGATCGAGAACTTTAAAGACAAACCGGCCACATTAACGATGATCCAGCACATACCCGGCCAGTGGGAAATGAAAAAATGCAACATGGAATACACCAAAAAAGACGCGGCCACACTGGAGTTCGAGATCACACTGCCTGCCCGCGACGATGACGGCCCGGCGGTCAAGGAACTCGAAATGCGCTACAGCCGAATCAATGTACAGCCCTAAATTGTAGATTGTAAATTGAATATTGTAGAATGGAGGTCCAACAATGAAGACCTATTATTACATACTGATACTTTTGTGTTTGACAACGACTTCGCTTGCGAAGGTGGATTTGGTGACGCTACCGGCCAGGGATATGACGCAGCTGACGATCTATAACTCTGCCGACTTAACGCTGGTGCGGGATGCGCGGTCGCTGACGCTCAAGGAAGGCGGCAATAAACTCCAGTTTTCATGGGCCAACACGCTCATCGATCCGACGAGTTTGTCCATGCTTCCCAAGCGTCACGCGGCAGATATCGACATTGCCGATCTGACCTTCCCGCCGCGGGTGCGGAACTTAGGGCTGTGGAACATTGACAGCGAAGTGGCGGGCAAGGTTCCCGTTGAGATCACCTACCTGACCAGCGGCCTGAGCTGGCGGGCGTTTTATATGGGCACGCTCACCGCCGACGAAAAGACCATGCGCCTGCAGGGCTATGTCCGCGTGACCAACCGCTCCGGCGAGGACTACGAAAACGCCCAGACCCGGCTCATCGT
>JBDLJN010000131.1:0-7638 GCA_039714335.1 Planctomycetota bacterium | reverse complement strand
ATACCGGATTTGCCGCCGCCAAACGGAACATCGATCAGCGCCGTTTTCCAGGTCATCTCCATCGCCAGTCCGGCGACATCATCAATAGAAACCGTCGGCGTCATCCTGATGCCGCCCTTAGACGGTCCTAATGAATCGCTGTGCCTTACGATAAAGGCCTTCAAATGAACGACACTGCCGTCCGGCAATATGGGATTTAAAGTCAGCTCGATTCTTTCTTTCGGCTCAGACAACCGAGCCAGGATGGCGTCACTTAAGCCGAGCCGGTCGGCTGTTTTGGTCAGATTGTAAATGGCTGTTTGAGCAATGCTGCTTGCATTTACCGTCCCTGTCATCGTATTTGTCCTTAATTGGTTCAACATTAAATCGAAGCCTTCATATTATCAAAATGCTCACCTAAAGCCCTGATTGCAGATTTTGCTTTTCCGTTTTGCAGGAATCCAAGAATTTTTTTGTGGTATTTGAGTGCTTCCTGCTCACAATTGTCGTAATAACTGCTGTAAACTTGGGAATATTTATGATACTCACTGATCGAATCAAAGGCCGTTATCAGTACAGAATTCCTGCAGGCCTTGACGATCGATTCGTGAAAACGCATATCGTATTTCAGAAATTCAGGGAGTTTATCTAAGGATGCCTCCATCTTGCCAACGATTCTTTCAAGACCGGCAAGTTCTTTTTTGGTGATCCTTTTAGAAGCGATTTCCATCGCTGCAAGCTCAATCGCTCGTCGGGCGACAATAATGTCACTTAATGAAACACCGTTAAAATCGACCGGTAAAACCTTGCTGGGGAGTTTGTTATGGGAAAACTTCTGCACATAAGCCCCGCTCTGGGGCCTGATCTTTATCGCTCCCATCTTCTCAAGGTCAGCCAAAGCTTTGCGAAGCGTCCCCCTGCTTATATCAAACTGTTCACACAGCTTTCGCTCAGATGGAAGGCTTTTGCCTTCTTTATATTGCCCCGAAGCGATCAGGGAAATGACCTCCCGAACGGCCTTATTGTGTAAAAGTTCTTTATCCATCTTCTTTTTCCTTGACTCATGTTGGTACACAGAATATACCAACACTGTAAACACCGCAAGAAAAAAACGAAAATAAATAAAGGTCCAAGGGAACTTAAATCAAAGTGATTAAGCGTAAAGCGTACGGTTTTCATGATTCAGAATACTTTGCGTTAAAGGTAAAACAGGCCTTTGCGGCCTAAATATCAACCAACTTTATGGGAGTTGAACCAAATTTTTATTACCCTTTGCAAGCAAAGACCTTACAAAATCGGAGAGACAAGATTTGAACTTGCGACCTCTGCGTCCCGAACGCAGCGCTCTGGCCAAACTGAGCTACTCTCCGCAAAGAATCGACGAATATACAGAGTCGGCAGCAAAAAATCAAGTTATATACCTCAAGGGCAGTAAAATTTCGCGTGTAAAGTCGTAACTTATGACTGAAACTCTACATAGCCGCACAGAAACGGGAATTAACGGCTACAGGATGCCGATCGGGTCAATATCGACCTGCGTCTGGACGGATGGGCGGATCGGCGCCATCTGCCGAAGCCGCTCAAACAGCCGCTGGACCTGCGAAACCCCGGGCGCCTGCACGATAAAATGCAGCCGGTGATGCCGCTGGATGCGTGAAATCGCCGGTTCCTGCGGCCCGCGCAACGTCATTTCCAGCTTTTCGGCCGCAATGATCCCCTCCAGCCGCTTTTTCATCTGCTCGGCAGCCCCCGCCAGCCGGGCATATTTCGGATCCCGCATCGCCACAATCGCCATCCGCCACCCCGGCGGCAGATGACACGCCGCCCGATGGGCCAATTCCTGCTGCACAAAGCCGGCAAAGTCGTTTTTCAGGGCAAATTTGATGGACGGCTGGGTTGGGAAGAACGTCTGGACATAAACGGCGCCACCCTTTTCACTTCGGCCCGCCCTGCCGGCCACCTGGCTGATAAGCTGATAGGTTCGCTCATTCGACCGAAAATCCGGTAAAAAAAGGGCTGTATCGGCACTGATAATGCCCACCAGCGTCACATTCGGAAAATGCAGCCCCTTGGCGAGCATCTGGGTGCCGGCAAGAATATCAATTTTCTGCTCGGCAAAATCCTTCAAAACCGCGTAATAGTCCTTGCCCGCCATCGAGTCACTGTCGATGCGGCGGGTGCGGGCCTTGGGGAAAAACTTGGCCACTTCCTCCTCCAACCGCTGGGAGCCCAGCCCGATCATCGTCATCTTCGAACTGCACAAGGGACAGTGCTGCGGCACCAGCGTTTTCGACAGGCAGTAATGACAGATCGCATAGCCGCCGATGATGTGCCGACCGAGAGATGTTTCCTTGCGCCCGGCCAGCTTTGGCTTTTTATGAAATGTCAGCGTCACATCGCAATTCCGACACGTCAAGCTGTGCCGGCACGACGGACAATAGACAAAATTGCTGTAGCCGCGGCGGTTCAAAAGCAGGATCGCCTGCTCCTTCCGTGCCAACACCTTCGCCAGGTTCTCCCGCAACTGCGGGCTGAGCAGATGCACGCCCTTGTGCGGCGTATCCGCAAACGCCGTCGTCATATCGACGAGCTTCATCTCCGGCATCGGCAGATCGTTCACCCGCTTCGGCAACTCCAGCAGCGTGTAATGTTTTTTCGTCCGGCAATTATGCAGCGTCTCCAGCGACGGCGTGGCCGAACCGAGAATGCAGTGGGCATTGGCCAGTGCGGCTCGCTTGACCGCCACATCCCGACCATGGTACCGCGGCACCGTATCCTGCTTATAGCTGGCTTCGTGCTCCTCATCCACCACCACCAACCTAAGATTATCGACTGGAGCAAAGATCGCCGACCGCGCCCCGATGACTACATCGGCGCGACCGTTTTTGATGCTTCGCCACTGGGCATTCCGCTGCGGATTGGATAATTGCGAATGCAGGATCGCAACATTCTCAAACCGGCTGCTGAACCGCTGCACCGTTTGCGCCGTCAGTGCAATCTCCGGCAGCAGAATAATCGCCCGTTTGCCTGCGGCCACACAGGCGGCAATCGCGCGGATATAAACCTCCGTCTTGCCGCTGTCGGTCACACCGTGCAGGACCGACACGCCAAAGCGGCTTTCATCGATTTCATTCGCGGCAAAATCCAAGGCCTTTTGCTGGTCGTCGTTAAGCGTCACAGCTTCCGCCTCTGCAGCCAACCCCTCCGGTACCACCGGCAAAGCGTGCAAAACCTCCTTTTTGGCAAGTTTAACAACCTGCTTGCGAACCAACTGCTTCAGCGGTGCTTCCGTACACGCCGCCGCTTCCAGCAGGGTCTGCTTTTCTATCGCTGAGTCAGCATCCATCGCGGCGGCTTCTTTCAGGATTTCAACCAGCCGCTTTTGTTTTTTGCTGCTGAGCGTTTCGAGATGCTCATCCGCATCCGCGGCCAGATAGACGATCGCTTTCTTTTTAACCCCGGCATCTTTTTTGACCGCCGCCGGCACCATCGCCGAGAACACCTGCCCCAGCGGACACACATAATACCGACTGATCCACGCGGCCAGTTCCATCAACTGCTCATCCAGCAGCGGCACATCGTCCAGAATCGCCTTGGCGGCTTTCAGCTTAAACCGTTTGCACTTCTCAATCTCGCCGGGGTCATTAATCAACCCCACCACAAACGCCTGCTGCAATTTATTCGCCCGCCCAAACGGCACCTGCACCCGCTGGCCCGGACTGACAGAACCCAAATACTCCGGCAAGACATAATCAAACAAAGAATCCGCCCCCGTATCCAGCGCAACACGAACAATCAGCCCCTCAACAAAGACCGATTCCTCAACCTCACCCCAAAAGAAACTTTTCGTCATATCTTTTGACATAACGCCTAATGTAACCGATATCCCCCGCTTCGGCAACGGAAACGCGAGGCCGCAGGCCGAAATGTTGTAGCCCCACCCGTCAGGGTGGGGAACAAGGGGTTCCCCAATTTTCTTCAAGCCCCCGCAGGGGGCGATATGTTGATTGATTTTTATGCCGCCCGCTGCACGGGCTTAATTGTTTTTGGGAAAACTTTATCCACGGACTGACGTACCATGGCTACAACATACCGGCCTCTGCAAGGCCTGAAACTACGGCCAAGCACAGCTTGACCGTACCACCCCACCCCTGAAATTCAACTTTTAATCACCAGCCCAAATCACCCCGGCGACCCATCGCTCGCCCCCGTTATAAATTTTTTCTCAATTACATATAGTATCGCATTAACAACTTGATTCGCTAAAGTTTCATAATTATCTGGAGAATTAAAAATATTGTCCCATGCAAGGTTATGGCCTGTAGTATTTCTTATTCTGGCCGTAACAGTAAAAGCGGTAGTAAGTGAATTATCAGGAATATCCCCTATAATTTTTTCGAGTGAATTCGCAGATGTCTTAAAATTTACATCGAAATCTTCTTTGAATTTGCTATCTTTCGTTATGCATCCCAAGGTTTTATTACCGGAATAGAAATATTTTAAGAGAGATTCAAAAATCAATCCTCCACTGAATAAATGGGTAAGAATTGGTCCCATTGAGCACCCTTCTGAGCTTTTAAGTCGCAACTCAAGTCGCCGTTCTTCATACTCCAAGAGAAATACATAAAAAGCGGAAATTATCGTTCGCATGGGGGCAGTTTGCATCTCATTTTCTACAAATTTTTTGATAAAATCTTCAAGTGTTATTAGGGGCAGGCCTGAAATAGAATTAAACTGGTTTATATGAGATGATAAAATATTTCTAATTTCCTCAACGGTTCTTTGTGCGGCATGTTTTTTAGATATCAGCTTAAGAAAAGAAGGCGCAGGCAAAGTTGTCCAATCATTAGAGGCGTTTTTGATGTCTTCTTGTATTGCCGCATCCAGATAATAAAGAGCTTTCTCGTAATTTCTTAAATCGAAAGCCAACCATGATAAAAAATAGAACGGTGTTCCCTTGTGAATCTGTAAATATTTTTCAGGATTTCGTTGTTGTAAAAGTTTTAGCAAACTTTCATATTCACAATATCTCTCGTGTGGCCTATCGGTTGCTTCAAGACGATTGCCTATGCCCAAATTTGAAAAAAAATCATCTGCATCCTCAATGCGAAGATCATCATAATCGTTTAATATTGTCCATAATTGCGAAAAACTCATTTTTGTCCCGAATAAATAATTGCTTGTCTAAGGAGATACTCAATAACAATGCCGCCAATAAGCGGTATCACAGATTTAGCAAGAAAAGAATAAACACAAGCCCCACACAAAATTAGAAAAGACACAAAGTGACATAGCCGTTGGCCGGGTTTTGTTTGACCTTCTTGATTATAACCTATAATCATTGATAAAAAATGCCGTAGAGCAAGCCATACGACAACCAAAATACCGATGTACAATAATATTCTCATGTAAGTAAGTACCCTTTTACTTTTACTACCGACGAGTGACGACGGGTGGCCGGGGCAACATTGTATATTCAAAGGGTGGCACGGTCAAGCTGTGCTTGGCCGTGGAAAATACCCAAAATCTTCACGCTCTTCATGCCCTTCATGGTTAAATCAATCGCTTTGATATACGCCCTCTTTCCAACGTGTGGCCGGACAGCGTTCCTTGACGATATCGCACTGAACAATCACGAGATAATCTTTTTGGCTTAGATCCATTGAACAACTCCCACAACATGACAAATAACGCCACATTTTATTCGACCCCGACAGGGTCGGCAAATTCTGTTACATTCATCCCCCGGTTTCGCTCTGCTCACCGGGGGCTACCATTGTTCAAGCCCTTAGGGCTTCGATGGAAGCTATTTTACGGGATTTTCAGAGATTTTCGAGTCTGATTGTAAATCATTTGTAAAAAAAGTAAAAAAAAGTCCTTAGTCTATAGTCCTGAGTCTTTAGATATTATATAATGTATCATTCCAAGATTGAAAGAAGTTGGATGCTTCGATGACTTAGAGAATGGGCACATGAGAAATTATAGAAACTTAAAAGCATTTCAGTTGGCTGACGAGCTGGTATTGATGGTGTATACGGCCACGAAAAGATTTCCTAAAGACGAGCTATTCGGTCTAACCAGCCAATTAAGAAGAGCAGTTGTATCCATTCCTTCCAATATTGTTGAAGGTGCTTCCAGGGACACAGAGGTGGAGTTTTTGCGGTTTCTTGATATGGCTTACGGTTCTGCATCAGAACTTGACTATCAAATCTCTTTGGCTTATCGTTTGGGGTATATAGAAGAAAAGCCGTATTTCCCATTAAGAGATAAAAGCACAGAAACAGCAAAAGTTTTAAACGGTCTGATTCGATCATTGCGGAAGAAGCCTAAGGACAAAGGACTATAGACTAAGGACTATCATTATGAAAACAGCCAACAAAATCATCATGACACTGGCCGGGCTGCTGCTGATCGTTGCGGCGGGGCTGAAATTTTACGAGATGATCGACACCTGTATTCCGTCGTGGGACGTCAAAACACAGGCCGTCATTACTGCGGCTCAAAAAGCCGGCGAGCAGATGCCCGCATGGAAAGCAAATACGCTCGGCTTTTGGGAGTCGTACGAGTCTTTTTTGATTCAGATTCCACTGGAGTTTGCACTGGGTGTGTGGCTGGTGAGTGGATTATTCCGTAAAGGAAGCTGGATCGTGGGGACACTGGCTTATTTTTTCTTTATCTTCGTAACAATTGGCAAATGGGTTACCGGCGCCAAGTCCTGCGGCTGCTTCGGGCCGATCACCGTGGACCCGAAAATCACCCTGTTTGCGATGGACATCCCGATCTTTCTTATGATGCTCATCTTCCGGCCCAAGGGGTACAAGCTGCTGCCGCCGCCGTGGCCGAAAGTGGCGTATATGCTCGCCGTTGCGATACCCGTGCTTGCCGTGATGGCCCTGGCCGCCCCGGCGATAGTGACTCTCCAACCGGACTGCATCGAGCCCAAAGATACACAGCCGGATGAAAGTGCAAAATTAAGACTGCAAATCCACAAGCTCAAACAGGGGTTATCAGAAAAGCAGCAGGAAATCGAAACGCTCAAGGCCGCCGTCACAGAGCTAAAGCAGACGCCGCGTACCACAGATAAAAAGGCCTTCATCGGTGTTCTTGAGATCATCGCAACGGACAAGCCGAATTTTTACGAAATCCATATCGGCGGCAAGCAGACTTTGATCCTCAATGCCGAAAATCTGGAAACGATTTACCTTTCGGTTCGGGATATGGGCAGCCAGAAGTTTGCGATCACTGAAGCTGGTCAGGTCGAGATGAACTGGATTGCGCCGGAACCGACCAAAAATGGGACCGATCAGCCGATTCCCGACGCCAATGATACGCCGCCCGTAGTCGAAAAGTGGGAATGGCTTCAGTATGTGGTTGAGGATGAGGTGCGCGAGCAGCTGACCGAGGGCTTGGTGGTGGTGATGATACACCGCCACGACTGCCCGACCTGCGAGGAAATGGCCCCGCGGTATAGCGAGTATTACGCCGAAATGGCCGATCAGGGCGTCGATGAGTTCAAGATCGCCTTTTTGGCCGTCCCGCCGTACCATGAGGACGAAGACACTGTTCCGGACGACACCCCCTGCATCCTCGGCAAACTGACCGACGAAAAGAAATGGGGACTGATGAGCCCGCTTGTGGTCGCCCTGTTAGACGGGGAAC
>JBDLJN010000130.1:0-7754 GCA_039714335.1 Planctomycetota bacterium | reverse complement strand
ATCACCAATGTCGTCCTGGGCATCTGCAAAAAAGCCGAATACGCCAACCGCATCGCCTCGGTCAAAACCATGCAGGACTAACTGGGAACGCGGGCGTCTCGCCCGCAAGTAAAAGAACCACGAATAGACACGAATACACACGAAGTATTTTAGACAGGATTAATGGGATTTACAAGATATATAGAAGGACTTGTAGCAGGAGAAAGAGAATGAAAAAGTGGATGCGTGTTAGTTTACTTTGTGTTTTATTAATTGCTTGTATAGGTGCGAGTTTGGCTTTCGGCGGCGAGAGCAAGGGAGTTAATCGGGTCGCTGGTATCTGGGTTATCGACAAAGACAAAATGCAGCAGGAAAGCGAAAGACTTCTCAAACTAGCGAGGGCTAAAGCAAAAGAGTTAGAGATTGAATCGACTGACGAACAATTGAAACGACTTGAAGAATCTTTTAGAAAAACTGTAGAACGAAGTGGAAGGTTTATGCTTCACTTCAATGAGGACGGTAGCGGCGGTGTTTTTCCAAATATAGCCGAATTCAAGGGAATGAGAGGACAGTTTTCTGGCCCGAATTCATTATTATTGTGGAAAATGGAGAGTGAAAAAGTAATACTTATTTCATACCGATCACCATTTGGCTATACAAAAGCATCTGAGTCAACTTTTGCATTCCAAGGAGATAATCTTGTATCGGAATATGAAAACCCTGTAAGAGAGATTAAGCCGGATGAAACAAATCTTCTGCTTTTATTTCGTCTGGAAAAAGGCTATCTGGAAAAAGTAGCTTCCGATGACCCTGCTGCTCAGAAACCAAAACTTCTTTCATTGAAAACAGTTCAGCTTGAATCGCCTGAAGGATTTGAGGCATCAAGGATAAGATATACAACGGGTTATCCAGAGGAAATTAGAGATTATGTTAATCAATCGAATCAGAAAGAAAAAATAAAGCTTACACTTACAGGAGTTTACGAACTTGGCGCATATAATCGGCCCGGTGGAGAAAAGGCAGACCATGATGAGATTATTGCTATCCTGACAGAAGGATTACATGATAAGCTAAAAAAGAAATTTCCGGATGCAATATTATCTACAGGTTTCGGGAAACTGGATGAAACGAAAACCGGTTATTTAGAGGGCATTCTGACTGATAGTTACAAAGATACGCAAACACCTTTGTATACTAAACACTATATACTGGTCGATGACGGAGTTGGTGTGCTTGATATTGCCATTACTGCAGAATCGGCTGAGCGAGAAAAGTTTATGGATGATTGTGTTAAGGAAATAAAGCTGAATATGAATAAAACTTGGATAGTTCCAATGGAAGCAGTAATGGAGGCCAAGCGAAAGACAGAAAAATATATGAAAGAGAAAAGTAGTCAATAGCCAGATTGGCTGAATCAAAAGGGATTAAATGCCTGAAAAGCTCTACATTATCGACGGTCATGCACATATTTATTCGGCGTATTATGCGCCGATGCGGCCTTTGACGGGGCCTTCCGGCGAGCCGACCAAGGCGGTGTTTGTGTTTACCAATGCGCTGCTGGGCCTGATCGACCGCGCCAAACCGGATATGCTGGTGGTGACGATGGACTCCAAGGCCCCGAGCTTTCGCAAGGACATGTACCCCGAATACAAAGCCCATCGCCCGCCGATGCCCGAGGACCTGCCCGGCCAGATTTCCCATATCGAGCGGATCCTGGAGGCGATGAATATCCCGATGCTGCGCGTGGACGGTTGGGAGGCCGACGATTTGATCGGTACGCTTTGTCGGGAGGCGACCGAAAAAGGCATCGACGCCTACATCTGCTCCAAGGACAAGGACATGCTCCAACTGCTGAATAAGCATGTGGTTGCTTATGATATTAAGAAAGACGTTGTTACTGACACGAAAAAGCTCAAAGAAGATATGGGCCTGTCGCCGGAACAGTTTATTGATGTGCTGGCCCTGCAGGGCGATACGGCGGACAACATCCCCGGTGTGCCGGATGTGGGCCCCAAGACGGCGATGGATTGGATACGCAAATACGGCTCGCTGGATGAATTGTACGCCCACGCCGACGAGATCAAGGGCAAACGCGGCGACAACCTCCGCAAATTCAAGGACCAAGCCTATCTGAGCAAGGACCTTGTGATTATTAACTGCGCCGCACCGGTGGAGTTTGACGAACAGGCGTTTGCTGTGACCGGTCCCGACAAAGACAAACTGGCCGGGATCTATAAAGAACTCGGCTTTGCGAAACTGCTGTCGTCGCTGGGGGTACAGGTCGAGTCCAAAGAATCCAAACCCGCCCCCATCCCCGGCGGTTTGTTTGCTGAAACAGAAGGTAGGGTGGGCCGTGCCCACGCGGAAGCAAATTACACACTCGTTGACACGCAGGATAAACTCAATGCGTTTCTCAAAAAGCTTTCAAAGCAAAAGGCCTTTGCGTTTGACACGGAAACCACCAGCGTCAATGCCATGCGGGCCGATCTGGTCGGGATGAGTTTTTCATGGAAGGCACATACCGGATACTATCTGCCCATCAAGGCGCCGCTGGGACAGCCGACACTGGATATTGCCAGGGTACGCGAAACGATCGGCCCGATTCTGGCCGACGCGGATCGGTTCAAGGTCGCCCAGAACCTCAAGTATG
Organism: Planctomycetota bacterium; assembly: GCA_039714335.1. Lineage (GTDB taxonomy): Bacteria > Planctomycetota > Phycisphaerae > Sedimentisphaerales > Anaerohalosphaeraceae > 4572-13. The sequence continues at coordinate 5,125 of JBDLJN010000130.1, read as the reverse complement.
ACTACCTCGTCCTGGAAAACGCTGGATTGCCGGTAGCTGTCGCCGATGGCAAAGTCTTCGATACGATGGTCGCTTCCTACTGTCTGCACGCCGACCGGTCCAGCCACGGCATGGATGCGATGAGCCGCGATTACCTGGGCTACGAGCCGATCCCGATCTCTGACCTCATCGGCAAGGGCAAAAAACAGATTACGTTTGATCAGGTTGAAACGACTGTCGCGTGCCAATATGCCGCCGAGGATGCGGACGTGACATGGCAGTTATATGAGTACCTCTCAAAATATCTGGATGCAATGCCGGGGATTAAGACGTTGTTCGAAACGGTCGAAATGCCGCTGGTGACAGTGCTGGCGCGGATGGAGGCCAACGGCGTGTCGCTGGATACGGCCCTGCTGCGGAAGATGTCCAACACGATGACCGAAACAGTTGACAAACTCACTGACCAGATCTATGCCTTGGCCGGCGCGCCGTTCAATATCGATTCGCCCAAACAACTCGGCGAGATTCTTTTTGACCGCCTAGGCCTGACCAGTATCAAGAAGGGCAAGACCCAGCGCAGCACCGACGCCGGCGTTTTGGAACAGCTCAAAAATGACCACGAGATCATCCCGCTTCTGCTGGAATACCGCCAACTGGTCAAACTCAAAAACACCTATACGGATAAACTCGGCCAGTTGATCAACCCGCGCACCGAGCGCGTTCATGCATCGTTCAACCAAACCGTTACGGCCACGGGGCGATTGTCTTCATCAGACCCAAATTTGCAGAACATCCCTGTGCGAACAGAGATGGGGCGAAAGATCCGCTCGGCATTTATTCCGGCGGACAAAACCAGCTGCATTCTCAGCGCGGACTATTCCCAGATCGAGCTTCGCCTGCTGGCGCACTTTTCAAAAGACAAAGCATTGCTGGAGGCCTTCGCCGCCGATCAGGATATTCACAGCTTTGTCGCTTCGCAAGTGTATGGTGTCGAACCGGAAAAGGTGACCAGCGAAATGCGCGGCAAGGCCAAGGGTGTCAACTTTGGTATCATCTACGGGCAGGGGCCGTTCGGGTTGGCCCGATCCATCGGTATCACCCAGGCCGAGGCGAAGCAATTCATCGAAGATTACTTCAATCGCTATCCATCAATCCGTTCATTTATGGATAACGAAATCCACAAGGCGAAGAACCTGGGCTATGCCGAAACGATCCTTCACCGTCGCCGACCCATCAACGGCCTGAACAGCAAAAACTACAATGTGCGTTCGCAGGCCGAGCGGTTGACGATCAACACGGTGATACAGGGTTCCGCGGCGGATTTGATAAAGGTTGCGATGATCAATATCCAGCGGCGGATTGAAAAAGAGACGTTGCCTGTCAGAATGATACTCCAGATTCATGACGAACTGGTGTTCGAATTGCCGAAGGATCAGGCGGATGGGCATTCCGACTGGATCACACAGGAAATGACCTCTGCGATCAAGTTGGCCGCACCGCTGAAGGTGGATGTGGCGGCAGGGCCCAACTGGTTGACGGATAAATGATTTTCGGGAGATATTATTATTATGGGGGTTTTTTTTATAGTCGGGACGGTTTCAAACTGTTATAATCCCCAAAAATTATAGAGGGCACATATGACTGTGAAAAATTACATTGCTGTCGATTTGGGAGCGGAAAGTGGCCGCGTCATGCTGGGGGCGGTTTCCGATGACAAGGTGGTTTTAGAGGAAGTCCACCGCTTTGGTAATGGTCCGATCGAGATTGATGGGGCTTTGCACTGGGATTTCTCGAAAACGCTGGCCGAAATTAAAACCGGTATCGGCAAGGCGGTTGAGCAAACCAAAGGCGAGGTTGCATGCATTGCCGTTGACAGTTGGGGCGTTGACTTCGGCTTGCTGGATGCCGAAGGGCGGCTGCTTGAAGATCCATATCATTATCGCGACAACCGGACCGATGGGATGCTGGAAAAGGCCTTTGAGATCGTCGGCAAGCGAGCGATTTATGACCGGACCGGCATTCAGTTCATGCAGTTAAATACGCTCTATCAACTCCTGGCGATGCAGCAATCCGGTGATCCCATTCTCAAGCAGGCCAAAACGCTGCTGTTTACAGCAGATTTGTATGCCTATCATCTATGCGGAAAAGCATATGCGGAATACTCACTGGCCAGCACCTCCCAGGCGATGGATATGAAAACCGGCCAGTGGACGGAAGATATCTTTGAAAAACTGCATCTGCCTCTGGACATCATGCCGTCTGTGGTGCAACCCGGAACGATCGTCGGCGAATTGACCAAAGAAGTTGCCGCTGAATTTAACTCCCCCCAAATACCGGTCGCGGCGATTGGTTCGCATGATACGGCATCTGCGGTTGCGGCGGTGCCGGCGTCTGCTGAAAGCGGATGGGCGTATTTGTCCTGCGGCACGTGGAGTCTGCTGGGGGTGGAAATTCCAAAACCGGTCATTAGCGATGAAACATTTGAATATCAGTTTACCAATGAAGGGGGTGTAAACGGAACGATCCGTCTGCTTAAGAATATCATGGGCCTGTGGCTGGTGCAGGAATGCCGGCGTCATTGGCAGACCGAAGGGCAGGAGTTGTCCTATGCCGAATTAACCGAAATGGCCCGGAAGGCAGCACCGTTTGCGGCGTATATTGATCCTTCCCATAGCGCTTTTTTGTCGCCTGGGAAGATGCCCGACAAGATCAATGACTGCCTCGCTCAAACCGGACAAAAGCCGATTGACGATAAGGGGACGATGATCCGGGCGATCCTGGAAAGCTTGGCGCTGAATTATGCCTGGGTCCTGCAGCAGATCGAAGCGATGACCGGCAATCCGATCGATAGTTTGCATCTGGTCGGAGGCGGGATACAGAATGAGTTGTTGTGCCAGTTTGCCGCCGATGCGACGGGCAAGCAGGTGATTGCCGGGCCTGTTGAGGCCACAGCAACCGGTAACATTCTGATGCAGGCAAAAGCGACCGGTCAGGTCGAGAGCATGAAACAGATTCGACAAATCGTTCGAAATTCATTTGATGTAAAAGAATATCTGCCAAAAGATAGTTCCGCCTGGCAGGTACAGAGTGAGAAATATAAACCCATTTCCTGAGGAGAGTATTATGGCAAAGAAAATTGAAGCAACCCGTTTAACCGGAATCAGAAAAGCAACCCCTAAAACACCCGTGATCGGCGTTTTTTCGCCCTGTGACCCGCGTATTGATGCGGACAGCCGTAAGCGAGCTCAGAACATCATTGCCATGGTGGCTGACACGATCAGCGGTCAGGTGGTTCTGCCGGACAAGACCCCGGTTCCGGTCGTTTACTCGTCAGTGCTGATTGACAGTGAGGCACAGGCCGATGTCGTCGCCCAGCAATTCCGTAAGGCGGGCGTGAATATCCTTGTTTGTGCCCCGGATACCTGGGCGTTTCCGCAACTGACCACGATCTCACTGTTGCAGCAGTTCCCCAAAGATACCCCCATCAACATTACCTGCGGCAACAGCGGTCCCAAGCCGGGCGTGGTTTATGCCCATGCACTGGCCGGAGCGATCAGCCAATACGGCAAGATGGTTCATTTGAACGTGGGTAACTGGGCTGATACCGGGATGAATCCTGTGATGACCAAACCCACCGCAACTGCTCTGATTGACTGGTGCTATGCGGCGGTGACAGCGGCGGCGTTAAAGGGACGGCGTGTGATGGTCTTTGGTCATGATTCCATGGGTATGGAAACGGCCTTGGCTCACATCCTTCCGACACGGAATACCTTCGGTCTTGAGATTACCCGTCTGGACATGAAATTGCTGGCGGATATGCTCAAGAAGGAAGCATACGATAAGAAAGAACTCAAAAAACTGCGGGGTTGGATCAACCGGTATATCGGCAAGCGGCTTGAACTGAGGACCGAAGCTGACAGCGAACGGTTTGACACCAGTCTTGCGATGTATCTGATCAATCGTGATCTCATGGCGGATCTGAATGCCGTCGGTGGTGGTTTTATGAGTCAGTTGGAGTGGGGCAGCGACCACCGCGGTTTGCCGTTGCCGGTGGCCGATGCGATGGAGTCCATGTTCAACAGCACCTTTGACCATAACGGCCCCAAGGCCCCGCAACCCTACGCGACAGAGGCCGATGTTCAGGGCTTATTGACGATGCTGTTTATGACCTATCTGTCCGGCGGCAATCCGCCGTTGTTTATGGACTTCCGCAAAGTCTGGGAAGGCTGGGAGATCGAAGCGTTGGCAAAGAAAGTCGGTGTCAAAGTCAACCCCAAAGCCGACTACATCAAGAAGGGACTGGTCGATGGCGATAACTCCGGCAGTGCATCGTTTAACTGGGCCGGTAAGCCGGGCACCAGTGTCAAGCAGTTGATGAGCGGGATTTCCATGCCGTTGGCCGATGAGGGCTATTTCCCCGGCGGCGGAAACAGCGTGACCTTTATGACGCCGGCCGGCGTTGAAGGAATCGCTGGGCGGATGGCTTACAGCAGTCTCAATAACAAATTCACCATGATTTGGGATGAGGCCTACTCGACCAGCGTTCCGGCTAAACTGGGCAAGGCGATGTGCGATCTGACCACCCCAACTTGGCCGCATACGTTTGTGGTGCCGAAATATGCCAGCATGGTTGAATACAAGCAGTATGCTCCGGCGAACCACTTCCACATGACGTGGGATCTGCCGGTATCTCGATTGCAATACTGGATGGACCTGACCGGTGTTATCAGTGGGACACCGTGGGCTGCTCGTCCAAGTTTTGTCGAGGGTATTGATCGTCCTCTGCCGTTGATTTATCATCTCAACGGCGGTGAAAATGCTTGTAAAAACTTGATTTAGAACCCATTATGACCAAGATCGACAGTTATTTTCTTGCAATACTGTTTCGGTGAATGTACAGTAAGCTCCGAATTTTCCGGAAGCGATGCTTCAGTTAGTTAGTATAACTATTTATCTTAACTGTGGTTAGGGCCTTTTTGTCAATAACGGTTGACAATAGGGCGATTAACCGCTTTCGTTGAGATGTTGACATAAAATGAGTTTATAAAAGAAGTTAGGAGAGGTGGCCGAGCGGCTTAAGGCAACGGTTTGCTAAACCGTCGTATCTCTAATAGGGGTACCGGGGGTTCGAATCCCCCCCTCTCCG
>JBDLJN010000129.1:0-7795 GCA_039714335.1 Planctomycetota bacterium | reverse complement strand
CCGGTTACCCGGTCAATAGCATTCTGCGAAATGCTTCGGGTCTGGATGTCAACAGATGTTATCAGGAACGCCTTCAAAAATGGCTGAAAAAAATCGAAGCCGGCGACAATATCGCACAATCTGCAAAGGCCTGCGGTTTGGATAAAACGCTTTGTTGGGCCTTTGATGAGAAAGTCAACAAAGGCAATACCCCGCAAATCCTCGAAGGCCTCGAAGAGGTTTATCGCAACAAGTACAACTATCGCAAAAACGTACTGTCCGCCGCAAGCTGGCCGCTGGTCATCCTGTGCATGGGACTGGCTGTCGGCTGGGTCGTTTACGCCATGTTCATCGCCGTTTTCAGTACAATAACCGTTACTCTTCAATATACGATACCGCAATAAAATGATAAAAAAAGACCGAAAACAAAAAGGTTTATTGAGCATTGAACTGGTGGTTGCGATCAGCGTTCTGGCCACTATTATTGGAATCCTTGTCGCCTTAGGGTCTTCTTTCGGCAAACTCAACAATCGCCTTTGGGCCAGGCACATTTGCTGCAATGCCGGACAGGCACAAATGGATGCCATCGCAACCACCGGCGAACCGATCAACGATACGGCATTCAACAAACTCTGGCCCGGCGTAACCTGTCAACTCGAAACCAGCGAAGGAGGCGGCCAGTGGCAGGGACTGCAAAAGATCGATCTGGTGCTCAGCAAAAAAGCAAAACACAAAAATGTTCAGGTCCGATTCACACGCTACCTTCCGGCAGAAGAAGGAGACGACCAATGAACACCAAACATCGCGCCTACGCTCTGACCGAAATACTTGTGATCATCGTCATGCTCGTGGTCCTGATGAGTTTGTCCGTCCGGCCACTGCGAGCGCTGGTTTCGGAAATCCCGCGTTCGGCCCGTGTCTGCCAGGCACTGAACGGCACCACGAAAGCCCTTCGCCAACTCAGGAATGATATCGAGCAGTCCGTCCGCATTGGCGATTTTAAGGATGGTGCCCTGACACTGGAACACAACGATGGTCCGATCCGTTATTCATTTGCCGATGGACAGATCACACGCCGTCCTGCCATGAACGATCCCAGCGCAGAATACACATGGCAAATCCCCGATCTCAAAATAGAGGCCAAACTCTGGAGCAGGAACGATCAACCTTATGCCGTCGAACTGACTACATGGAATCAGCAAAAAACCTCTGGCAGAGAGCAGATAAGCTTTAAGCAGACCACTGTCTTTTTTCAAAAGGGCAAACAGCGATGAAACGAACCAAGCGTCAAAAAGGATTTATTCTGCTAATGGTCGTCGCCCTGATCCCGCTGCTCGGCATGGCCAGCGTTGTTCTGACATCCAACAGCAGACTGATATTGGCTAACACAAGACGGGCTGCCCTGAAAACACACGCCCAATTGGCCTGTGAGAGCGGGATCGCCTGGATCAAACAAAACGCCCGAAACTCCGTCACCAAAGATCAATCCCTTGTCTTAGAAATCGACCATAAAGAAAAAAAAATCAGCTGCACCATTGAGTTGATCTCTCAGGCGGGTGAACAATCAACATTCACCGTTACCGGCTGCGCCGAAGACAAACGTTTTTCCTATAAATACCCGCAGCAATTTGTATTGAAACACTGATAAAACAGGAGCAAATAAAAATGAAAACACGATCTAATAACGAAAACGGTTTTACGCTGATCGAACTGCTGGTCGTCATCGCCATCATTGCAATGCTGCTCTCGATTCTCCTGCCCGCATTAGCCACAATAAAAAGACAGGCCCAGCAAGTCGTTTGCATGGCGAACTTATCTCAGTGGGGCCTGATTCTGACACTCTACACCGAAGATCATGACGGCCGATTTTTCCCCGGTTATTACGACTATACCGACCCAAACGGTGTCACACATGCAAGCAGTGATTCTGACCTGTGGCCGTATGCCCTGGAACCTTATTATCAATTACCGAAACTAAAAGTCTGCCCGTCATCTCGTTCGGAGTGGGGTGGTGAAATCGAGGATATTTTCTCCGGCAGTTACGGCCTCAACGGCTGGCTGGGCGATACGCCCAAAGAGGTCCTGCAAACTGAAGAACACGACACCGCCAACAGCTGGCGAACCATGGACCACGCCGGCGGTTCAAAAATCCCGCTGATGGCCGATGCACTCTGGTACACCGGCCGACCCGAATCAACCGATCTGCCGCAAGCGGAAGAGTATAACTACAGATACGACGACTTGGGCAATATATCAGAGGACCCATCCAATCACATGCAGCGATTTACCGTAAACCGGCACAGAGAAAAACTGAATGTCCTGTTCATGGATGGTATGGTCAAATCCATCAGCCCAAAAGAACTGTGGCGGCTGAAATGGCATAAAAATTATGACACTTCCACCCCACTGCCCGAATGGCCCCAATGGATGGATTCCTTTAAAGACCCTGACTGACCACAAGATAGCCGTACAATATCCTTAGAGCACTTTAATCTTTTCTGCTCTGGCTTAGGCCGTCGTAAGGACGAGGCTGGCAAAGAAGAATACGCAATGATATTGAAATATCATGAGTCATTCTGATGCCGCCAGCCGAAGCCGCAACAGGCATAAGGCGAGCACGAAAAATTAAATTGCTCTAAATGGATCGGCCGCCGTCGATACAGAGGACCTGCCCGGTGATGTAGTCGTTATTCAGGAGGAATTCGATGCTTCGGGTGATGTCTTTGGGGCAGCCGAATCGCCCTGCCGGGATCATTTTCAGTTGTTTCTGTTCTTCACCCGGATCCATTTTGCCGGGCCATGTCACGATCCCCGGCGCGATCGCGTTGACCGTCATCCCCGGCGCCAGTTCCTTCGCCAGCGACTTCGTCAGACCGATCAGCCCCGCCCGCGATGCACAATACGGCCCATACTCGCCCCACGGCTTGACGCCTGCGACATCGACCAGGTTAATAATCGCCGCAAGTGACGCCTGCTCTTTTTGGGTGTCAATCCCTTCCTGCTTCAAATATTCAGCGAATTCATTACAAAGATGTATCGGTGCGGCGAGATTGACCTCCAAAACCTTTGATGTCTCCGGTTCGCTAATGGTGCCGAGGGGCTGCCGTGTAAAGATGGATGCGGAATTAATGATGACCCGAACCGGCCCGAGTTTCTGTGCCTCGGCTATCAGCATCGCCGCCGTATCCACAGAAGCTAAATCCGCCCCCACGGCAATAGCGTCGCCCCCCTGCGACCGGATTAAAGCAACCGTTTCATTTGCGGTGTCCGCGCTGGTGTGGTAATGGCACAGACAATGCATCCCCCTTCGCGCAAGGCACAGAGCGATCTCGCCGCCCAGTTGGCCGCTGGCACCGGTAATGATCGCTGTTTTATTGGCTGGCTCCATTATATCCCATGAATCGGGAAAACGAGTTTTTGGGCTTGTTTAATAACGTCTTCGACAATCGGGTCGACCGCTCGTTTCTGCTGCTCTGACGGAATCAACACCCGATCGCGGAGGCCCTGCCCATTTGCCCATTCGGTAGTCTCCAGCATCACCCCACCCATGCCGGCCGTCAGATCGTCGTCCCGCTGCTCGCCGCACAGCGCCGTCCATACCAGCGACCACGCCCGCACCGTATTCTCAACATTGTATCCGCCTCCGCCAGTCGCCAGAATGGGCACCCCGAACATCAGCAGGTTATTAATGATCTCCACATGCACATTATTCGTCAGCGAAAACCCCGCCAAGGGATCGCCCTGCAAGGTATCCGCCCCCACCTCCAGCACGATCACATCCGGCCCATACGCATGGATCAGCGGCCCCGCCACCTCACGAAACGCCTTTAGATACGCTTCATCATACATCCCAACCGGCAGCGGCAGATTCACACAATACCCCTCGCCGGCGCCGGCGCCGATCTCGTCGGTAAACCCCGTCCCCGGAAACAGCGTCCGCCCGTCCTGATGCAGCGAGATCGTCATCACATCGGCCCGCTCGTAAAACGCCGCCTGCACCCCGTCACAGTGATGCACATCGATATCCAGAAACAGAACCCGCTTGCCCGCATCGGCTAATTCCATACACCCCAAAACCACATCATTCACATAGCAGAACCCCCCCGCCATGCTGTCAAAGGCGTGATGATACCCGCCGGACGGATTAAACGCCACCGATGCCTTCCCCGCGATGATCTGCCGTGCCCCGGTGATCGTCGCCCCCGCAGCCCACTGAGCATATTCATACACCCCCTCAAACGCCGGACAATCCCCCGTCCCAAGCTGCATCACCAGCATCCCCATCTCATACTCACCCGCGTCGATCCGTTTCAGGGCTTTCAGATAGGGTTCGGAGTGAAACTTGAGCAGGTCCTCGTCCGTGGCCCGTTTCGGCGGACAAACAACCTTTTCGCCGCCCGTCAGCAGGTCCATGGACTCCAGCGTTTTATACACTTCACCCGCACGCGACGTCTTAAACGGGCACATATCCGGATAAGGAAACGCATCCAGCTCCGGACCGTGAATAAACAGCTTCTTTTTCAGTGATTCAGTCATGATTCCACTCTCAAAAATCCGGATTATACCAATTTTTCAACCCAAAGCAACTGCTTTATAACCCCCGACCTTTACGGTCACGGGGTACTGGGAACGCGCCCGTCTCGCCCGCAATATGGCCGAAGAATGTCACCCCGTTGTCAGAGCCGCGACAGTCATGGAGCGGGCAAAAGCGAAGCGGCACGGTCAACAAAAGCGTGGAACGGCAGTGACACGATAAGCTTGGATTAACAATTGAAGATTGGCTTTTCTATACTCCCAAACACACCCCACGGAAAACCGCCCGTTCGACCCCCACCCTTTTTTCGCAAAACAAACCCAATTCCAAACCTCGTCAAAACAGCGCAACCCCTTATTTACCAATGCCTAATGCCAATTTCCTCCCGCCTGGCACAGCCCAACACAAACCCAATATAATGCAATGCCTCCTTTTATAAGCTCTGGCGTCTCACCCAGTGTTATGCTCATGCTTGATAACTCGGGCAGTATGCTTGATATGGCGTATATCGACAAGGACACGGACGGTACCGGTAATAATGACAGAGAAATGCAGTGTTTTGATGATGGCTTTCTCGTTGATGCCGACACCGGTGTTGCCGATACCTCCATTGAGTACAGCGGTAATTTTGATATCATCTATGATGAGACTGTCACTCCTGAGATTCTTCAAGAGCGCGCATGGTACAAGTGGGTCAAAGGTGTTGAATCTTGGCTGCAAACTACGCCCACCACCTACTCCAACGGTGATCTTGTCTATGAAAATGGTGTGGTCTATAAAGCCTTTGATGCAACGGGCAACCCTTCCAGCGGAAATCACATTTATCAGGACGAGGCGGTGTACTGGGAGCCTCTTCTGCGGCCAAGTTGGCGTAACAGTACCACGTACCACGCGAAAACCTTTATTTTTGACCATTCCGATGGCAGGCTCTACTATTCGGCCAATGGCGGAACATCCAACGGCACCAGGCCGTCCGATGATATTGGGGTGACTGATTGGGTGCAAGTGCAAACCTATGCGAATAACTTTCCTTATACTGCAGGAGATTACGTTCTCTGGGAAGATATCGTCTACCAAGCCGATAACACGGCAACCTCTTCAGGTGATGAGCCAACCACCGATGTCAACATAGTCTGGCGGACGGTTGACATTCTGGGTTGGCAGACAGGAATCACATACGCTGCTGATGATATCGTTACCTTTGACAGTATGATATTTAAGGCCGCTATTGGACATACGTCCACAGGCACTACCATCTATGATACTGATTTTGCAACGAACTGGGTACGGATTGATGAAGGCTATTATGAAAAAATTACTCCGGTAGCCGCTTCAGATTTTTGTTCAGATGCAACAAAAGCGGGCGCCCTTTACACCGGCAGTGATATCTGCCTGAAAAAGACCTCCACAACTCCGGAACGGGTTACGGCCTTCGCCGCCAGTGGAAATCTGATGAACTGGCTCATGGCCTCCAAGTTTGATGTCCAGAAACAGATTCTGACCGGCGGAAAATTTAACCCTTATGTAGATCGTGTTATCTCTGAGAGCAGGGGGTGTGCAGGCAACAGGTTTGTCAAGCAGCTTACCCTGACCAGTGGCGAGTATCTGACCATGACTGTTCGCGGAGACCGGAATAGCGGAGATCCAATCAAGAGAGACATGGTTGATGTAGCTGACGATGTCGCCAGGATTGAGATTCTGGGTATCAACACCATAGGCTATAACTCAAAAGCCTGTCAGGACGCGGTTGAGTGTTACGAGGGAGGAGGGCAAGGTTGCCAAGCCGATGTGGAGGCTTGTTTGTCGGGCTCGGGGACTGTTGCCGATGCACGAAAAGCCCTGAACCATGCCATGCAGTACTGCTGGTTTGAAAAAACCAGAAATCTCCAAACTATTGTCCTCGACTGCGAAGGGGTCTATGCAGCCCTGCCCCCTGGAGGGATCTCATCCTATGACAATGCCTACAACTGTTACGGTATTTATAATGAAAACCTGGTGCATGATGTTGACCGAGTCGGCTACGCAGGCCGATGCTGGCAGCCGGGTGTCAGCGCAACCGGTGCCACCTGCGATTTGGTTCTCACAGACGCGACTGACCCGAAGAGATGCGATTGGGCAGCAGGGGGAGATCCCTGTGAGTACTGGCTCGACGGGGTAGCAGGTGGTACACTGCTTCGTCAGGGCTCCGGTAAGACAAATGTTGAGATCTGTACCCAGCTGAACAATACTAAAGATGCGTGTCAAAACAGTGCCAAGTGGAAAGATTATTTTGTTGACTCTCAGGACGGTAATTATTGTGATCCGACTGATCCCAAATATGATGGAAGTATAGGCGGGACTCCGGCTGACTGGTCATCGGAACTGGATGGCGATCCCACTACAATAAACGATGACTACGGTACTCCTCCTATCGGTAACAATACCGGATTGACTTCCCAGGCGTTCTGGTGTGTCTATCAGGCCATGGAGGACTACTGCGCGGATCTGGAAGTGTCCGAAGTGATTGATCCGTCCAATGAGACAACCACAAGTGGCACTTATGGCAATATCCCGGCCATGCTCATTGATTCAGGCGTAATGAACCAACTTGGTGTCAACGTCCCCATGCTGGTTATGAAGGGGTATCAATTGGTGACAGTTCAGCCGACAGGTGTACTAGACAGTACCGCCGGTCAGTTACGCATTGGCGCCATGGCATTCAACAGTGTTGGTGCCTATACGGAATGTAAGCCTGGTGCCGTGGTAGGCAGCAAGGTCAAGAAGCACTGCCCGGCTGATAATATGGATGGGGCGGAACTGATTTCCCCGATAAAGCTGGGTGATGATGTGGTTGATGCCACTAATGACCGCACCCACGTCGATGATCTGAAGGATGCCATCAATGGTGTTCGTGCAATTGCCTGGACACCTATGGCCGAGGCCATGTTCAACGCCATTGGCTACTTCACCCAGAATGACGCCATGCGCCTCAATGCCTCTGATTTTCCAGTGGGTATTGATCTCAATGGTGTTAATCACGATCCTGTGACAAACTGGTGTCAGGAGAACCATGTTCTGATCATTACAGAGGGTGCCTCCACGGCTGATATCAGTACCGACGTTACCAATTTTCTTAATGGTACGACCCTGAATCTTAATGGGGCCACCATGGTGGATGATCCAGGTGACAACGATGCTTCGGCCGGTGGCGAATGCAAAGATGCAGTCGGAAATACATACCTGCAGGGAAGTACCTACCTTGATGACTTGACCTATCATGGCCAAAATGCCCCAGCTGTGGCG
>JBDLJN010000128.1:0-7884 GCA_039714335.1 Planctomycetota bacterium | reverse complement strand
TATCAACTATGCCATTGGTATCAAGGTCACACGCTTCGTTCCAATTGGCACTGGAACTCTTGCTCATCCATGCCGCAGCCAGAATCTGAAAATCTGAAAGGTCAACATCACGATCCTCATCGAAGCCATGGAATACATTCAATTCATAATTGACAAACACATACTTGCTGGCGATCATGTTAACCGAGACCGTCCGATTGCTGCTGGTGACCGCACCCGTCCAACCGGTAAACGTCATCCCCTCCCAAGCGGCCGGTGCCGTCAACGTGACCGACGTACCCGCAATGGCTTGTGTCGAGTAGGTGGTCGTGCCGCTGTGGCCGGTGCCGCTGGTAATCTCCACACTGCTCGCACCGGAAGAATAAACGTATAACGGATACGTTGTTGAGGCAGACGTTTCATATTTGGCTCTGACGAACTTGCTGATGTCCGTTGGAAGCGAGATCGTTGTACTGCTGCTGGTGACCGAACCGGTCCAACCGGTAAAGGTCGCCAGGCCCCAGACAGCCGGTGCCGTCAGCGACACATTCGTGCCTTCATTGACCGTTTTTAAGTAGGTGGTCGTACCGCTGTGGCCGGTACAACTCGTAATGGACACATTGCTCGCGCCAAGGGAATTAATAAACATCGCTGGTTTGGATATCGTTGTCAATCCCTGGTACTCGCAGGCACCCATGTCTGCATAATTAGGATACCCGGTGCCGATGTTGCTGGTCGCGGGGTCGTTATAGCGAGCATTGCCGAACAGGTCGGTGGCTGGGGCCGCATCCCCGTCGGCCGCGTCGATACAGGGCGAAGTGGCCTGCAACTGCAGGTATGCGTCAAAGTATGGATTCTCGTCCATATTGCCGCCGCCATCGGTGCCGAGTGAACTATCCCAACCTGCGCCGCTGCCGTTGATATTGCTGTAGGCGATGAGCACGCTACAAGTTTGATGCTTTAATATCTCATTGCCTGATATAAGCGAGGCGTTACCCCAGATAATGCAATTGATCAAAGATGCGCTACTGTAGTAACCGATGAACACACCGCCACCGTATGGGGCAGTATTGCCGCTGATGGTGCAGTTTGTCATGGATGGGTTGCCGTTATCAAAGGAAATCCCGCCGCCGCCACCAGTGTGCTCAACTGTATTGCCAAAGAAGATACAGTTCGTTATGGTTGGATCACAGGAATTATGGTTGCCCATCCCCCCGCCAAATCTGCCGGCATAATTGCCCTCAAAAGTGCAGTTTGTTACCAATGGATTACAGTCGATTTGTTGATTAGCCATCCCCCCACCCCCATCTGCCGCATAGTTGGCGATGAAGGTGCAGTTGGCCACCGTGGGGCTGCATTTGGCGTTGAACATCCCACCGCCAAATGAGGCATCAGAGCCTGTATTAGCATTTCCGGCGGTGATGGTAAAGCCGTCCAGAACCGCCGTGGTATTCAGATTTGTTCCAATCGGGTGATAAAAGACATGAAAGCAGTTTTCTTCATAATTTTCAAAACTAGGGCCGTCATCACCATTGAGGTCGCCGGAAAGGATCGTTTCGTTATTATAAATATCCCGCTGGCTCAGGATGGATTCAGTGCCGGCAAAACCGCCATAGATCGCCACGCCGTTTTTCATCTGGAAGGTTTGGTGTCGACTGGTTGTTCCACCGACCGGCACAGAAGGCGCATAGATCCCGGCGGCCACCCAGATCTGGTCGCCGCTGCTGGCAGCATCCAGGGCTCTCTGAAGGTCACCGTAGGCGCTGGTCCAACTGGTGCCGTTGCCGACAGCACTCGGCTTGACATAGATCGTCTTGGCAAAAGACAGGGACACACACTGAAAAGCTATAAACAAATAAAAACAGATTTTCACAAACAACCCCCAAAATAACGCTTATTTGATTCCCATCACGCCGAGCTATTATACTCAGTGTGACCCCGGCGGTTCAAATAAATTCTGAAATTATTTAGATTCAAGGGAAGACAATCCGGCCGAAAATAGTGTTAACTTCTTGTTCAATAATGACTAATAAATACAAAAAACAAGGGGGTCTGAAGTTTATGTTCGGCAGGTTGTTGAGCTGTTTACTCCGGATATTGGGGCCGATGATGAGTTCGTCGGAGGGTCTTAGAACCTATCCTAATAACTCTGTCGTTACGAGGTTGAGCGAAACCTGCGATAGTTGACGGTTTGTTTTAAAGCAATTTTCAGGTACCAGGTGAGGGCGAGGTGATCCTTCGCAACAACTTACCATGGAGAATGAATTAACACCGATCATTCATCGTTCTGCCCTCTAACCCCTTTTGGAATCAACGCTTGTATTTGACACGGCTTGTGGTTATAGTAACGGGCAACAGAATGAAGAATAGAGAATTTAGAATGAAAAACAGCTTTTAGCTATGAGCTTTCGGCCATCAGTAATTGGACTATATGACTGAATATAAACTGGCATTTGTGATCGAGCGGTATTTTGAGTTTGGCGGCCTGCAGCGCAATATGCGGCGGCTTGCTCTTGCCTGCGCGGGACAAGGACACGCCGTAACCGTCTTCACGGGTCGGTGGGAGGGTCCTGACGAACCATCAATCAATATTGAAATCATCAATTTCAAGGCGTTCTCCAATCACGGAACTATCCGTAAAATGCAACGCTTTGTTCGGGCATTGAGATGTAAAGATAAGTTTGACTGTCTTGTCGGTTTTAACCGGGTCGGGGGATTGGAT
This sequence comes from Planctomycetota bacterium, assembly GCA_039714335.1. Taxonomy (GTDB): domain Bacteria; phylum Planctomycetota; class Phycisphaerae; order Sedimentisphaerales; family Anaerohalosphaeraceae; genus 4572-13. The sequence continues at coordinate 5,183 of JBDLJN010000128.1, read as the reverse complement.
GTCTATTATGGCGGCGATGTCTGCCTAAAAGCAAAACTTCTGGAGCATGGCCAAATGTGGCGTCGGTTTCTGCCGCGATACCGAACCTATCTGCAGTTGGAAGAAGCCGTTTTTGGTCCGGCAAGCGATACGGAACTGATGCTGATCTCACCCGGTGAAGCCGAGAGGTTCCGTCGCAACTATCATACCGCACCAAACCGCATTCATTTGCTGCCGCCGGGAATGGATCGCGACCGGCTGACCGCTAATCCGTTGACGGCCGAACAGAGAGATTCATTCAGAAAAGATTTGGGCATTTTGGCAGATGAGATCATGATCCTGACAGTCGGTTCAAGCTTTCGTACCAAGGGCATTGACCGGGCGATCGATGCCATTGCCAGCCTGCCTGAGAATATAAAAAAACGCTGCCGCTATATTGCAGTGGGACAGGGCAAAGAAAGACAATTCAAAGCCATCGCTGAAAAGGCAGGCATCGGTGACTGCATCACCTTTACGGGAGGCCGAAAAGACATTTCGAACTTTTACCATGCTGCGGACATCCTGATTCACCCGGCACGGACGGAAAATACCGGTAATACGCTATTGGAAGCAATGGTAACAGGACTCCCGGTCCTTGCCACCGGCAACTGCGGGTACGCTCATTATATCCAGGAAGCCAACGCCGGGGCGGTCTGCGGCGAACCTTTCGAGCAGAAACAACTCAATCAAATACTTCATGATATTCTTACGGATGACCAGCGACGGCAGGAATATGGGAAAAACGGCAGTGAATACTGCCGAACTGCCGATATCTACAGCAGGATCGAGAAAGGGGCTGAAGTCATTGTCAATCGTGCCCAAAAAAAGAGAACCACGAATCCCGATGTATCGGGACCAATAAACACGAAAGTTTTTTGACAGGATGAACATGGATTTACTTATTTATCCACAGATCACACAGAATAACGCAAAAAGGAATTTTGAATTTTGAATTCTTAGTTGTGAATGACTAAAGACTGAGGACTACAGAAACTAATGATCGATATCTATCCGGATTATACAGAGCTTTTTGGCCGATTTTGCACAGTCGATGATTTTCTGAAAATCGATGCGGATCTGGTTCGGGACTTCAAGAATCGAAAGACCGGCCGATTTGAATTAGGCGGTAAAGGTTTTTATATCAAAAAGCATTTTGAGTGCGGAATGGGTGCCGTACTGGATGAGCTATTTCACCTGAGGAAGCCGCACATTGGTGCAGGACATGAACGGGATGTGCTGGATCGACTCCATGCCATCGGGATTGATACAATGACGGTCGCTGCATTCGGCCGGGAAGGTAAGATATTAACCCGGCAGCGATCGTTTCTGGTTACGGAGGAGTTAACGAATATCAAGAGTACAGCAAAGGTTTGTGCCGAGTGGCCCACAAAGCCCCCTGCCGCTGCATTTAAGAGAGGCCTGCTGCGAAAAATCGCTGAGATCGCCAAAAAACTTCATGAGAACGGTATTAATCACCGTGATTTTTACCTGTGTCATTTCCTGCTGGATGTCAGCGGAGAAACAAATAAAGCACACTCGCCGAAGTTGTTCCTGGTCGATCTGCATCGTGCCCAGCAACGGCCGCGCGTACCGTTTCGCTGGCGTGTTAAAGACATCGGAGGGCTTTACTTTTCAGCGATGGATATCGGCCTCTCGCGATGCGACCTTTTCCGCTTTATGCGGTTGTATACCGGAAAATCACTGCGAGAGACACTGCGCGAGGACGGACGGTTCTGGAAGGCGGTCCGACAGCGTGCGATTTGGACCTATCGGCGGGATTTCGGTCAAAACCCGGAATGTAAAATATGAACTGCAATATTGAGGAACCACGAATCAACACGGGTGAATTTTGAATTCTTAATTTTGAGTTTTGAGTTGAGGAACCACCTGCCGTCGCTTTCAGCTATGACAAGGCAAACGAAAGACACGATTTTTTTCAGAAGCCCGCAGATAGAATGAAAAATGAAAAATATAATAACTTAAAGGATTATGTGACGGTCTGCGAAGGTGGGTGGACGGGATATGTCCACGCTGACTTTCAGCATGTGCCTTTATCCTCCCTGATTGACCCTACTGTTTCGGACGAGCAGCGCGGCCCTTTTGAAAAGGTTCATTCATCGGATATGGCTGAAGTCTACCGCTATTCATTCAAGACGCAAGAGACCAGCGGGTTACTGTATCTTAAAAAACACCACCATCGGTCCATGCTGGATGCGGTTAAACACCTGTTTCGACCCAGCCGGGCCAAACGCGCCTTTGACGCTGGATTGATGCTCAAAAAGCACGGCTTGAATGCACCACAAAACATTGCTTTTTTACAAAAAAAAGAGGGTCCGTTATCCGCTGAAGATATATTGATCACACAAGAGATAGCAAACGCGACTCCCCTTTCAACCGTTCTGAGATCGAATGAAACAAACCTTGGGCCAATGACCGGCAACAACAAACGAAAGATGATCGCCGAGTTGGGCACCGCCATCGGGCAAATGCATAAAGCGGGTATTTCGCACGGAGACTTGCGAACCGGTAATGTTTTTGTCAGGCAGGAATCCAGCAGGTGGCGATTTATTTTCATTGATAACGAACGAACCGTCAAACACGTTGTCCTGCCGGTTTGGCTGCGGCTTAAAAATCTCGTTCAATTGAATATGCAGCAGGTAAATGTATCCGCAACAGACCGGATGCGTTTCTTACAGGCGTATCGACAGGCGGCAGATATCGGCCGTCTCCGCTCCAAACGGATCGCCCGAACCGTGGCCAAAAGAACCGTTCAGCGATTTAAGCAACGAACCAAAAGCCGTATCGGCCTATCGGGCACTGATCCACAAACACATTGGAACTGTCAGACGGCCCGCGCAAACCGCTACAGCGGTATCTTTTTAACGGATTTTGCCAAATCAGACACGGCTGCACAGCTATTTGGGCAAATCGAAGACCTGACGAAAACCGGAACCGTCCTGAAAGACGATGTCAGCACCCGTGTTGTACGCAGCATGTACAACGGTTGGGATATCGTTATCAAACGCTATAACTATCAAGGGTTTTGGCATTCATTGCGGCACACGATCAAAGGAAGCCGGGCCAAAAAATGCTGGCGATTCGGACATCTGCTGACGGCGGTGGGCATTCCCTGTGCCGCGGCGATTGGCGTGGTCGAAGAACGCCGCTTCGGCATGATCCACCAATCGTATATTATCAATGCATTCGTCGCCGGCCCCCTGCTCCATGCACTGATGAACGACCCGGACTGCTCGCCGCAGGAGCAGCGATCCATCGTTCAAAAGGCCGAAGGGGTTCTGGAGCAACTGGGCCGACACCGCCTGACCCATTCGGATATGAAGTCGTCCAATATGATCATCTCCGGCGGTGCACCGGTCCTGATCGACCTGGACTCCATGCGACAACACCGGCAAGGCCCTTATTTTAGAAATCGTTACAAAAAAATGCTCCAAACCTTCCACCAGCGGCTCTATGGCAAGAAATAATTTTGAATTATGAATTTTGAGTTTTGAATTGTGGAACCACGGAAGACACGAAAAGTCAGTTCTAAGGATTGAGGACTAGGGACTGCAATTTTGAATGATATCGCAGATTCTCTTTCCGATCACGGCAGTGTCAAAGTGTTGAGCATAGCTGATTCCGGCTTTTCCCATTTGCCTTCGAAGTGACGGATCATTAATTAACAGATCGAGTTTCTCAAACCACTTCTCAGGCGAAGTTATCAGAAAGCCGGTTTGGCCTTCTTTGACATGATCCGGGTTGGTCCCAATAGATGACGCAATCACCGGCAGGCCGGAAGCGGAATATTCGAGGACCTTGAAACTGCATTTTCCACGAGTAAACGGGGTGTCCGGCAGCGGCGCCAATCCGATATCCGACTCCGCCAAACCTTGACCTCGGGCCTGAGGGGTCCACTGAATTTTTTCAATCTCAACGCTTTTTATATCGATGAATTCATCACAAATCAGACGCAGAACAAGATTGGGGTATTTGACCGCAAGTTTTTGAATGACCGGGGTCAATTGTCGGATATAGTCAAGAGTCGGTGTACTGCCGATCCAGACAAGGCGGACTTTGCCATCATTGGGTTTAAGGGTATCGGGGCAGTAATCCGCCGTGTTCAGGCCCAGAGGCAGGATTTTGACATCATCATGAGAAAGTAACGCCTGCTGTGCCAGATAGGAACTACCGACGAGAACCTTATTGGCTTTTTTCAGGCTGCGTTTAAAACGTTTTCGGTGGGTTCGTGTTTGCTGCCCCTTGTCATTAAACATAATCGCGTCATCATAGTTAAAGATCACTTTCGCCTTTTGCGGATTGAAGAATAATCCATCGAGCCAGTTCAGACATTTTTTATGCAGCAAAACAACATCGTACCGATCTATCGATTTATATTGACAGATGCGTTTAAAGAGCGATTTCTCCAACACTACAACAGTCGGCTCAATTCCCTCAGTTCTGAAGGTATTCAGATACACGCCTATCCGCTGGCGGTAACTGGCTCGATCCGGATTATTTGTTAAAATCAAAAATTTCATTAAACTAAGGACACTTATAAATCCCTATCAGATAAGCACTCCACTTCGGAGAATTGTATTTTCTCAAAAAGGGAAACAGAGACCAAACAGAGTGTAACATTTTAAAAAAGTATCTTATGGAAAGATTTTTAATTGTCCTGTGTTCACAACGGGCCAGATTTTTCGGTAGAAATCCGCCAATATACCCTTTATACAGGGCGGTCAAACCGTAAATATTTTCTATCCCACTCCAGTTTTTCAGGTTCATCGCTTTCAGGTTATGTCGGGAAAGCATCTTCGGTGCCGTATGCGCCAATACCTTTTGAGCAATTCCTGCAAAATTTGGCACTCCCACCACCAGAATTCCCCCCTTCTTAAGCAAGTTTATGTGTCTTTGAAAAACATCATTCAGGTCTTGAAAATGTTCGACAAAACCCATTGACAAGACTATATCGAAACGGGGAAGATCGGAAAGATCGTCAAAAAAATCCCGTTGATAGATATCGATGTTTGCACCAAGAAGGTCCAAGTTTTCCCTGGTCTTCTGCCCTCCCTTCTCTGTATATTCGATAACACTCACATTATATCCATAATATTTATTCAAGTAGGCAACCCATTGTCCGGGAGCCCCACCGATTTCTAAAGCGG
>JBDLJN010000127.1:0-8012 GCA_039714335.1 Planctomycetota bacterium | reverse complement strand
GATGACGGAATTTGTGACATCAATGCAGGTGACATAATCCTGCTCGATCCGACAGAAAGCATCCATACCCTGTTCGTCGATCAGTTCCTGCAAGCTTTTTTCACAGGCCACTTGGATCAGAACGTCGGTGTCCAAAAAATAGCGACCCAACCGCTTGGCCAGCAGCACCCCCACCGTACTCTTGCCGCACCCGGGCATTCCGACCAAAACGATATTTGATTTCACTTTTGTCATTTTGAACGCCTGAAATGATTAATCTCGTCGACACCCGGATAACTCTAAGACACTATTGTCGGTTATCTGAATTTTATAAGGCAATTTCCCTTTCAATAATAACCTGTCTTTTTCCAGAGAAAATTCTTGTTCCTCAAAATCGACTTCAACAGGAACAATAAAATCATACCCATTGATTTCCCACCCAATTGAATCTTCCACTAAATATGTTCGAATATAATAAGATTTCTTAGCTCCCAAAACCCGATGTAAAACAACTGCCCTGGCGGGTTTCTTGTCCACGTCAATATTAGCGATTGGATATATTGAATTAATTTCGCCATATTTATCCCTTTGTACTTGAATATGGTCATCCCATTGTTCTTCTGTCATCATTTCTTGGAAATCATCGGTGGTTTCAAATTTATATTTTACTTGCGGAATCTCTGAAGCAAACACATCTTGCCAGAAAATTTCTGTTTCCGTCACATATTCAGGACAACCAGCACCTCCATGCTCCATGCATGCAAGCACAAAAAAACTCAGTGAAATCGGGAGCAAATACAGTATCTTATAATTCACCGTTTTTTTTTGATCATTTACTTTTGCATTTTCAAAATAAGTATTCGCTTGTTTATAAAAATCCTCAAAGGATTCCTGTGCTTGAAAAGCATATCTTGGAATTATATGTAAACTGCGCCAACCTTTGATCAATAAAAACTGTTCAGCTCTTTCAATGTCTTTTACATATTCCCAATTATATTGAATTAATCCTTTTTTGCTCTTTGCGTAATGCCTTTTTAGACAACCAGAATAAGAGCTGCAAACATAAAAACTTCAATAGCATCATAAACAGCAGAATAATAATATACAAAGACATGACAAGGCAATGGCCAAAATGCATTGAGATTATTGCCAGCGGAACCAGAAGACCAAAGCAAATAGCCCACAATAGCAGCAAAGTAGTTATTTGAATGTACTCTTTCCCGTATTTGCTGTTTTTCAGCAAATACTGCTGAGTACGATAACTCTTGTCATAGTCAACTGTGTATGAAAGCTCCATTTTTTGGTCCCTTTCTCCTTCCGGTTTTCGTTAATCCTATCTAAATAAATTTTACACTTGTATGACTTCTTCCGGCCTTGCAAGCTGATGTTTGGGCAGTTTGTCCCGGACCAGATCGACAAAATCGTGCAGGCCGACGCACTCCGGTGTATGAGCATCCGAACCATACACCAGTTTGACACCCGCGTCCAGCGCAATCTGGTAGATACGGTGCCATTGGCCCTGCCACTGCGGCGGAAGCCGATAGCCGGTCAGTTCGTTCAGTTCCCAGGCGGTCTCATTCTTCGCTGATAACGCCGCGGCCTTTTCAAACACACACAATGCATCTTCAAAATGCACATCCAAATCCATCGATGCGGCCAGCAACCGGCCCGGATGCGCCAACGTATGGACGCCCGGATTATTCACGATCCCCAATAGAGACGAAGCCCAGACATCCATGAATTCCTTATCATGCAGCGGGTTATCCTCGGGTGTGCGCGGATAATTGCCCACCGTCGGCACATAGTGAAATCCCGCAATCACATAATCCAATCCCTCGAACGTATCGGCCACAAACCGTCCATCCGCGTAGTCGGCGTCCACATCCACCTCGGCTCCGACAAAGACCTTTAAATCGGGGCCGTATGCGGCAACATCGGTGCGGATCTTTTCGATGATCGCGCGGTCAGCCCGCTTAAAAATATGATCCGTAATCGCAATGGCCGACAGGCCCAGTTCTTCGGCTTGAAGCAAGATCGCTTCCACGGACATCCCGGCGGCATGCCCACAATACTCGGTATGGATATGGAAGTCGTAATCAATCACGCTTTCGACTCGCAATAGATAATATCAATGACAGCACAAACCCGATGGGCGCACAAATGACAACTACGATGGTGCCATAAGCATCAACGAGCGGCCCCAAGATCATCGGCAACAAGCACGCCGCAAGCCAGATACCGCCGACGATCAGTCCCATCCGCCGGCCCAGACTGGGGCCTTTACAATGCCGGGCGATGCTGACCATAATCGGGTACGATCCGAAACAGAAAAAGCCACCGAAAAAGAACAGCGCCGCCGACCAGCGGTGTTCCATCAGACACAGGTACGCAATTACAAACGGAATGCCGGCGGCCAGCATCCAGCGAATGGTTTTCAGTTCACCGTAACGCATTGCCAGGCGGATCATGACGATGCCGCCTATACCGCCGGACAAACTGAAGATCGACACGCCGATCCCGCCGTCGCTTAACGGCAGGGCCAGTTCATCAAAACGCTGGGGAATGATCCATCCGAGAATCGTCACCGAAGACGCCACCAGTGTCGCCATCGCCATCACCATCCAGAAGGAGACGGGTTCGCGTTGAGGATGGCCGCTCTGGCGATGGATCTCATCCCGCTCGACCGCCAGTCGAATTCGGAATGCCGCCATCAACAGCAGCGCTGTCACGGACATCACGCAAAACGGGAGTAAACCGAAAAACCCCCACCAACTAAACAGGTGCGTGCTGGCCCAGGCACCAAACGCAAATCCGATGATACCGCCGGACATAAACACCATTGAACTGACAGTGGACGATATCCGATCCAGCCGATGAATCGCCCGCAATCCTTCCGGGTGCGTCATGCCGACGCCGGCCGCACACACCGTCGCAATAATCGACAGCCACACCACTGCCATCGGACCATTTGGAACGATTGTAAACAGTAAAACCGCACAGGTCAGCAGTATCCCTGCGTACAAAAACAAGGGGCGATCCTTCTCGGAACGCAGATGTCCAATGACAACCTGGATGCCATTGGCCGAAACTAGAAAAAATGTCAGCACGACCGCTCCGGCCGCCTTGCTCAAGTGAAACGACTCCTGCATCGCAGGCAGAAGGGTGTGCATCAGACCCGGGAACATGTCCAGTACAAAATGTGCCGCCGTCAGTACCAGCAGTTGGGCCCATTGCCTGCGATATTCACGGTGGTTAGAGTCCATCATCATGCGTCCACACGAAGGAGAAATTCGTTACCCTGCCTGAAGACGGTGCAGGAGCATCCCAGCAATTGCTTCATCCGCTCGCTGGTGATAACATCGTCCGGTTGACCTTGCGCAATCGCCTTTCCGTCTTTCAGCAGCATGATATTCTGTATCCACGGATCGATCTCTTCGATGTGATGCGTCACCAGGATAATCGTCGGCGCCGTGTCTGATTGGGCCAGTGCCGTCAGGTCTTTGAGAAAACGCTGCCGTGCCGCCGGGTCCAGGCCAATACACGGCTCGTCCAGAATCAATATCTTCGGCTCACACACCAACGCCCGCGCGATCAGAACCTTTTGCATTTCGCCCTGAGAAAGGGTCCCGTAGTTCTGGCGGACAATGGATTCGGCCTGCAGTTGTTTTAAGACCGCCAGTGACTTTTCGTGTTCTTCGTCACTGATATGTCGATAGAGTCCGATAGAGGCATCCAACCCGGAAGCGACAACCTCGATCGCTGTATCCTGCGCAGGAAGCCGCTGGGTCATGGCACTGCTGACCCAGCCGATGAGCTTTCGAAGGCGACCAATATCACAAATCCCAAATCGCTCCCCCAGCACGCGCACCGTGCCGAAGGTCGGCCATTCATAGCCGGTCAGAATTTTCAACAGGGTCGTTTTGCCGGAACCGTTCGCACCCAGCAATGCCCAGTGCGAACCCGCTTCGATGCGCCACGAAATATCCGACAGGATCTGCCGCTCTTTCCGGCAGAAAGACACGCCCTCAAGTTCGACCACCACCTCTGTCATGGTTTATCCCGCAGGCACAAATGGCTTTCCGGTCAGTTTCTCATAGGCCTCGATGTATTTGGCCGAGGTCTTTTCGATGATCTCATCGGGCAGGATCACACCCTCGCCGGATTTGTCAAAGTTGATCTCTTCGAGGTAGTTCCGCACGAACTGCTTGTCGAAGCTTTCCTGGTCGCGTCCGGCCGCGTACTTGTCCGCCGGCCAGAACCGCGACGAATCCGGCGTCAGCACCTCGTCGATCAGGATGATCCTGCCGTCGACTTCGCCCCATTCAAATTTCGTATCCGCCAGCAGAATGCCCTTCGACATGGCGTGCTCACTGGCCTTCTGGAAGATTTCGATGCTCTTATCGCGAATATACACCGCGGCCTCTTCGCCAACCAGCTTCACACATGCTTCGTAATCGATATTCTCATCGTGCTCGCCGATCTCGGCCTTGGTCGAGGGGGTAAAGATCACCTCCGGCAGTTTCTCGCACTGCTTCAGTCCCGCAGGCAGTGTGATCCCGCAGACCGTGCCTTCACGCTGGTATTCCTTCCAGCCGGAACCGGTGATATAACCGCGGACAATGCACTCCACCGGCAGCACGCGGGTCTTTTTAACCAGCATTGACCGCCCGGCCAGTTGGTCCGGAGCATCGCAAAACGGTGCTGGAAACTGGGATGCATCGTCAGTAATCAGATGATTTTCGACCACGCCGTCCAGGAACTCGAACCAGAATTTCGAAATCTGCGTCAGCACCTGCCCCTTGCAGGGAATCCCCGACTTCATAATGACATCGAACGCACTGAGCCGATCCGACGCCGCGATCAAAAGCGAATCACCCAGATCGTAAATATCCCGAACCTTACCATGCTTGCCTTCCACACCGGCAATATCTGTCTGCAATACTACATTGGCCATGATCTCTCTCCACTATTTGCTGTTACTGTCTTTCGTTCAAAAACTGCCTCCATACTATAAACTCAGAGAAGCAAAATGAAAACCGAAAATTGGATCTTTCCGCCTCATTGAGGTGAATTATCAATCCAGGGAAGATTTTTTGATGATTTCGAGCACATTCATGTGATCGTCGGTCCACAGCATAACCTCTTTGCGGCGGCGTTTTGACGAACTTGCCGCATCTTCAATGACTTCACTGTCCAGAAAATCGCCATCCTTCGCCATCAATATCCAGTCCGAAGCCAGTGCTCCGGTCCTGTCGTCTTCGTGACTTCCGATCCATGCGGTCTGCAGGCCAAGCCGTTCGGCCAACTTCCAGAGAACCGAGTGCAAATCGAGGTGCTGCGTTGAAATGTGAAAGGCCAGTACGCCATCGGCTGACAGATGTTTAAGATAAATCTCCATTGCCTCGACCGTCAGTAAATGCACCGGCACCGCATCGCTGCTGAAGGCGTCTACTGCCAGCACGTCATAGTTTTGCGGCGGCTCCTGTTCCATACTCAACCGCGCATCGCCAAGAACCACATCAACCTCTGACTTAGCGTCGTCAAGATAGGTAAAATACTTCCTCGCCAGCCGTTCGACCTCGGGATTGATCTCATAAAAACGAATCGTGTCGGTTTCATGGCCGTAAATGGCAGTGGTTCCAACGCCTAATCCGACAATGCCGATCCGGCGATGCTGCTGTTTGGGCATATTTTGCAAGGTCAGGCCAATCCCACTGTCCGGGGCATAATAAGCGGTCGGAATGTGTTTCTTTTCAGGCGATTGGAACTGTAAACCATGAAAGGTTGTGCCGTGCTGCATCAGCAATTTATGTTCATTCGGGTCACCCGGTAATTCTTCCCAGATTGTCAGAACACCGAAGAAATTGCGTTCGTTGTCAATGGCCCGCTGATTCTCCGTCGTCCGCTGCCCCATAAAGGAAATGCCTGTCAAGCCAACAATAATGAGCGCCGCAATCCAATAGGGTCGGCGTTTGGCTTGAGCCGCCGGGATGTTGCGCTGAGCCAATAGTAAAAACAGGACACACGCCAGCAAGCCCAGATACAGCTCGATATAGACATTAAAGATCAAGGGGCAGATCACCACGACAAAAAAACCGCCCATTGCCCCGCCGGCCGCAATCATCAGGTAATAAGTCGTCAGGTATTTAGCAGCCGGGCGCAACCGGTACAACTCACCGTGACAGACCATGCAGCACGTAAACAGCATAAACACATATAACCCGATCAGCACACGAATATTCAAAACGCCCTGCTCTGCCACGCGGGCATAAATAATACCGATGATTCCAAGGATAAAAAGCGGCACCCACAGCCACCGCTTGTACCATCGCTGATGCTCAAAGCAAATGATGAACGACAGAAGATACAACCCCAACGGCAGCACCCATAGAAATGGAATCACCGCAATGTCCTGCGTGATCTTATTCGTTACCGCCAGCAATTCCACGGATGCGCCCGCCGGCAGCGCCAGCCACAGCCACCATGCTGACATGGATGGCTTTGGCGTATCTTCCTGCGAATCGAAAGTTGTCACCGGTTGGATCGGGGCCGAGTGATTTTTCCCCAGTAAGACCGCCGCCGCACACAAGATCGCGAAAACCGCAAACGCCGCCGACCATAGATGGGCTGTCTGGACACGCGACAGCAGCGGCTCGAAGACAAACGGGAAACTCACCAGCGCCAGCAGCGAACCGGTGTTGGACACCGCATACAACCGATAGGGATTGCGACCCGGAAACGCCCGGGAAAACCACACCTGCACCAGCGGCGAAGTGGCAGACAACAGCAGATAGGGAACCCCTACGGTCAATGAACAAATCAGCAAAATCTTCAGGATCGGGTTGTCGTTCGGCGAGGGCTTAAAAACGCCTTCGGGGACAATCGGCAAAAACAGCAGCGCCAAAATCAGTAACCCAATATGGACGATGGTCTGAAGTTTGACGTTTTTCATCCGCATCAGGAAATGAGCATAGGCATAGCCGGCCAGCAAAAACACCTGAAAGAACAGCATGCACGTCGTCCACACCTCCGGTGACCCGCCGAACCACGGCAACAGAAACCGCCCGATCAGCGGCTGAACCTGAAACAGTAAAAACGCGCCCAAAAAAATCGTCGCCGCGAATATCAAACCTGTCCCAAGTTGTCGGAATCGTCGATCCATAACCGGGCTTTTTTTATCCCCAGCTATGCTCTTTAATGCTGGCGAGTATTTGTTCGGCACATTCCAGCGCCGCCAGGCCTTCAGCGCCGGTTACTTCGGGGCGCGCATCTTTGTTGACGATCGCATTCAAAAATGACTCCTGCTCCACTCTCAGCGGCTCGGCGTCTTCGATCTGCAACTGCTCGATATGCAGCAGGTCCGGCCAGTTCACCGTCGAAAAGTCAAAATCCTGTGCCTCCTGATGTTCACGGATCCATTTGACCAAATTGATGTTCTTGTCGGCCTTGATGGCGATGCCGTCTTTGCGGAAAAAGTCCAAGCTTAAATAGGCCTGCCGACTGAACACGCGCACCTTGCGTTCGGTCTTGAGCGCTAATCGCGAAGCGGTGATATTGGCAATACAGCCGTTCTCAAAGAAAATCCGTGCATTGCACACATCCTCTTCGTCAGCGATCACATTCACGCCCGCCGCATCGACTTTTTTGACCTTGCTGTTGGCCAGCGACAGGATAATGTCGATATCATGGATCATTACATCCAGCACCACGCCGATATCCATCGACCGGAACGGGTACGGGCTAACACGGTTGGCCTCGATAAACATCGGCTCGATATGCAGCCGCTTCATCGCCTGCACGACCGGGTTGCACCGCTCCGAATGCCCGACCGCGACCACCACGTTATTGGCCTTTGCCAGATCAACAATTTCATGTCCCTGCTGCACCGTTGAAGCCAGCGGTTTTTCGATCAGCACGGGAACGCCGTTTTTGACGAACATCGTCGCCAGTTCATGATGCGCGATCGTCGGCGCCGAGATCGTTACCGCATCAACCTTACCGATCAGCGACGATGGATCTGTCACCGCTTCGCA
>JBDLJN010000126.1:0-8025 GCA_039714335.1 Planctomycetota bacterium | reverse complement strand
GTTGAAGCGATTGCCCGTCAGCCGGAAGCTGGCGGCCGTATCTTTACGACAATGATCATCGCGGCGGCCCTGATCGAGGGCGTGACGCTGTTTGCCTTGATTATCTGTCTATTGCCGATGGTTCTGTTGAAGTAGCAAACGATCTTAGAGAACGGAAATGAATATGCGCCGAATCATAATGATTCTGTGGCTGGTGGTTGTGCTGGCCGCGCCGGTGTTGGCTGAAGAGACCGGCGAAGAGGGTAACAGCGGATTAAGCTTGTTTGGCAAGTATCCGGGTGAGTACATCTGGGCGCTGGTCTGGTTTGGTGTGCTGCTGGTGGTGCTGTGGAAGTTTGCCTGGAAGCCGATGCTGGCGGGGTTGAACAGCCGCACTGAGCATATCGAAAAGCAGATTTCCGATGCGGAAAAGACACGTGCCGAAGCCAAAAAGGTACTTGAAGAATATGGTGCCAAGTTGGCGGACGCCGAGCGTCAGGGGCGGGACATTATCAGTACCCGTACCAAGGAGGCCGAGCATCAGGCCAAAGAGGTTCACAGAAAAGCACAGAACGAACTGGAAGAAAAAAAGATTCGTGCCGCCGCCGACCTCGATCGTGAGCGACTTGAGGCTGCCGATGAACTCTGGGACCAGACCGGCGACATCATTCGCAAACTGGGCCAGGAGGTCTTCGGCAAAACGCTGGACGGCGACGATAATCAGAAGCTGATTGACGAGGCGATTGCCCGGCTGAAAGAACAGCAGGGACAATAGAATTGAACGCAAAATGGTTATAATACAAGAGGAATATAGGTAGATAGGAATGTAGGAATATATGTTTTTCAATTCCTATATTCGTACATTCCTATATTCCTGATTTTAAGTTTAGCGTTTGTCGGTAAAGTTGGGATAATTAAATGGCTCGCAACGCAAAACATATTGTTCACGAGATTTACAGCGATGTGATGTTCGAACTGGCTCAGGAAGCCGGACTGATCGATCAGGTCATGAACGATCTTGAGGCGGTCGGTAGGATCCTGCAAGACGAGCCGGAGTTTTTGTCGCTGCTGACGCTGTCCGAGGTCAAGCCGGCCGAAAAGGCACAGATCGTCCGCCGGGTGTTCAAGGGTCGAATCAATGGCTTGACGCTGGACTTTTTGTGTGTGCTGGCCAAGCGGAACCGGATGAGCTTTCTGCACGGCATCGGACAGCGGTATCAAACGCTTTCCGATGAATACCGGAACCTGCACCGCATCGAGGTAACGCTGGCCAAAGAACCCCAGGACGGTGAACTTGAAAAGCTCAAAGTCAATATTCGGGATGCGATCAATGCCGAGATTAAGCTGTCGGTCACAGTGGATCCGGAGATCATCGGCGGCATTGTGATCCGCAAAGGCGATCTGATGATCGATAATTCGGTGAGGACGATCCTGGATCGAACGGTCAATGCAGTCGTAGAAGGATCCAAACAGATTGAAAATCAAAATTAATGGAACCACGAATTTATTAAAATAAAGGCAATAGGTAAAAGTTTCTATTGGTCCGGCGCCAATGCCTGTTGCCTATGAAAATTAGTGTGTATTTGTGGTTCTCTTTGGTGTGAACGGATAATTAAAATGAAGTTTGATGTAGGTGAAATCAGCAGCCTGATCAAAGAAGAAGTCAGGCGATATAAAACACAGGTGGATGTGGCCCAGGTCGGCTCGGTTCTGGAAGTGGGTGACGGTATCGCCCGTGTGTACGGACTGGATAACGCGATGGCCGGCGAGATGCTCGAATTCGAGGGCGGTGTGGTTGGCGAGGCGTTTAACCTGGACGAGGATTCGGTCGGGGCGGTCATCTACGGCGACTACACCAAGGTCAAAGAAGGGGCCTCGGTTCGCGGAACCGGCAAGGTGTTGTCCGTACCGGTTGGCGATGGATTGCTCGGCCGCGTGGTCAATGCACTGTGTGAGCCGATTGACGGAAAAGGGCCTGTTCAAACCGATACCCGCCGCCTGATCGAATACCCCGCGCCCGGCATTGCAGATCGACAGCCCGTTAAAGAACCGCTGGCAACTGGTCTTAAAAGTGTCGATGCGATGGTTCCGATCGGCCGCGGCCAGCGTGAACTGATCATCGGCGACCGCAAGACCGGCAAAACCGCCATTGCCCTGGATACCATCATCAATCAAAAGGGCAAAGGCGTAGTGTGCATTTATGTGGCTGTCGGCCAAAAGGAGTCCACCGTAGCCGAGGTCGTGGCCACGCTTGAAAAGCACGGTGCGATGGAACATACCGTTGTCGTGATGGCATCCGCGGCCGAAAGCTCCGCGATGCAGTTTATCGCTCCATATGCGGGCACGGCGATTGGCGAGTACTTTATGTATGACAAAAAAAGCCACGCCTTGTGCATTTATGACGACCTGAGCAAGCACGCGATCGCTTATCGTGAGTTAAGCTTGCTGCTGCGTCGTCCGCCGGGCCGTGAGGCGTATCCGGGCGACATATTTTACCTGCACAGCCGCCTGCTGGAACGGGCTTGTAAGCTGAATGATACACTGGGCGGCGGGTCGCTGACTTCGCTGCCGATCATTGAAACGCTCGAAGGGCAGGTGTCGGCCTATATCCCGACGAACATTATTTCGATCACTGATGGACAGATCTATCTGCAGCGGTCGCTGTTTTTAGCGGGTGTTCGTCCGGCGATTGATGTCGGCATTAGCGTCTCCCGTGTGGGCGGTGATGCGCAGCCCAAGGCAATGAAAAAGGTTGCTCCCCGACTGCGTCTGGACCTGGCGGCATTTCGGGAGTTGCAGGACTTTGCCCGATTGGGAACGGAGCTGGACGAGGCGGCTCAAAAGCAGTTGGACCGCGGCTATCGTATGGTCGAGGTGCTTAAGCAACGGCAGTTTGCCCCGATGGATGTCGCTCACGAAGTGATTTGTATTTTGGCGGGTTCCAGCGGGGTACTCGACGATATCGATGTGCATCGTGTCAATCATTTTATGGATGAACTGCTTAGCTGGATGGAGATCGAAGCACCGGAATATCTCGATAATATTGTGAATGTCGGCGATATTAATGAAAAGCTGATGCAGGGTCTGACCGATGCGGTCGAGGCCTATAAAACCATTTACCGCTTTTCATTTGGAGCATAAATAAACCATGAAGAGCATGAAGAACATGAAGTTATTTTAATTATTATTTCTTCAATTCCTTCATGTACTTCATGGTAAATATATCTGTTTCTGGATTATGGCCAACACAAGACAAATTTTGCAGCGCCGCAGCGCCGCGGCCAATATCAGCAAGGTGACCGGTACGATGGAAACCATCAGTGCCGTGCGCTATCGCCAGTACTACAATCAATGGGCCGAGGGGTTGGCCTTTTATGATACGCTGGCGCAACTGGCCTATCTGATGGTAACAGCACAAACACGCATTGAGCATCCGCTTTTGGCGGAGCCGAAAAATAAATCCAAAACGAATGCCCTGATCGTGATTGGATCGGATCGCGGGTTGTGCGGGGCTTATAATAACGAGGTGTTCCGCCAGATCGATACCCATGTCCGCATGGCCAAGCGTTTCGGACGCGAGCTGAAAATCTACGCCAAAGGTAAAAAGGTGCTGGGCTATCTGGATCATTTGAAGATCGAACCGGAAAAAGTCTATGAGGATTTTCCCGAGGTGCCGTCCACCGAGCAGGCCAATGAAATCGGCGATTTCTTTGTAGATGAGTACACCAAGGGCAACATTGCCCGACTGGGGATTGTTTATAACCGGTTTTTTTCGCCGGCCAGTCAGAAGGCACAAACGCTGACCGTGCTGCCGGTGGTGGATATGATCGACGATCTGACGACGCGGGCAACGGTGATATGGCCGTGGGAACTGGATTTTGAGGACTTTGAACTGAGTCCCTCGCCGGAGAGCATTTTTGAGACCCTGGCGATAATGATTATTCGTACTTCGGTAGCCGGTTGCTTTCTGGAGGCGTCGGTCAGTGAGCATTTGTCCCGTGTGGTCTGTATGCGGAGTGCCTCGGATAACGCCGACGAGATGATCAAGGAACTGACCAAGGATTACAACCGTGCCCGACAGGGACAGATCACGGTGGAATTGCTGGATATTGTCGGCGGCGTCGAGGCCGCCAAAGGATAGTGAGCAAAAGAATGAATTTAGGACGAATTACACAGGTTGTTGGAAGTACATTTGAAGCGGAATTTGTGATGCAGATTCCCGCTGTCAATAATGCGTTGGAAGTCAAAGGCGAGTTTGAAGGCGGCCCGATCGATCTGGTCGGCGAAGTACAGCAGCACCTCGGCGGCGGGCGCATTCGCGCGATCGCACTGGGCAGTACGCAGGGGCTTCGCCGCGGGATGGAAGTCGCCGATACGGGTTCACCCCTGACGGTGCCGGTGGGCAAGGAAACGCTGGGTCGCGTGTTTAATTTGCTGGGCAAGCCCGTTGACGGGGGAGCCGAGATCAAAGTCAAAGAAAAACGCCCCATCCACCGCAAGCCGCCGAAGTTTACCGATCTGACAGCCAAGTCCGAGATGTTTGAGACGGGGATCAAGGTGGTCGATCTGCTTTGTCCGTTTGTCAAGGGCGGAAAAACGGGTCTGTTCGGCGGAGCCGGTGTGGGCAAGACTGTGCTGATTCAGGAACTGATCGCCCGCATTGCCACTGAGCACGGCGGGTATTCGGTCTTCGCCGGAGTGGGCGAGCGAACCCGTGAAGGGAACGATCTCTGGTTGGAAATGCAGGAAACCAGGATCGGCAATACCGATGCGTGTGTGCTGGATAACACATGCCTGGTCTTTGGCCAGATGAACGAACCGCCGGGGGCACGCTTGCGTGTGGCGCTGACAGGGCTGACAATGGCCGAGGCACTTTGTGAGCAGGGCGGCGAGACGCTGCTGTTTATTGACAATATTTTTCGGTTCTCACAGGCCGGTTCCGAAGTGTCCGCATTATTGGGCCGTATTCCGAGTGCAGTAGGATACCAGCCAACACTGGCCAGTGAGATGGGTCAGCTTCAGGAGCGCATCACCTCTACCTCCTCCGGCGCCATTACCTCGGTGCAGGCGGTGTATGTACCCGCCGATGACCTGACGGACCCGGCTCCGGCAACGACCTTTACGCATCTGGATTCATCGGTGGTATTGAGCCGGCGGATCACGGAAAAAGGCATCTATCCGGCGGTCGATCCGCTGGAAAGTTCATCGCGTATCCTCGATGTCAATGTCGTCGGACAGGAGCATTATGATGTGGCCCAGCGGGTGCTGGAGTACCTGCAGCGGTATAACAGCTTGCAGGACATCATTGCGATCCTCGGTATTGATGAACTCAGCCGGGAAGACCGCCAGATCGTATCGCGGGCGCGTCGGCTGGAGCGGTTTTTCTCGCAGCCGTTTGTTGTTACGATGCAGTTTACCGGCATGGAAGGCAAATACTGTTCTGTGGCCGATACGGTCCGCAGTTGTCGTGAGATCTGCGAAGGCAAGTGGGATCACCTGCCCGAACAGAGCTTTATGTATATCGGTGCCGTTGGAGAGGCACAGGAAAAGGCGCAGAAAAAATAATGGTCGGACTGTCGCGTGGTAAATTTCGAGTGGTTCTGCTGACGCCTAAGGCCAAGCTGCTGGAGGCGCGGGTTGGGTCTGTGGTGGTGCCGGCCCACGATGGCCAGATGGGGATTCTGCGGAACCACTGCCCCACGCTGGCGGCGCTGGGCTTTGGGATCATGCAGGTCCGTGAGATCGCGGATCGCCCTGATGCGTTCTATATTATTGAGGGCGGGTTTGTCCGAGTCAGTGAAAACCATGTAACAATACTGGCTTATGATGCGACCACGTTTGAGGGCAAAGACCCCAAAACAGTTGAGGCGATGGTTTCACATGCCCACAGTGTTGTTGCGGGCCAGGAATATATTCGCACTCAACAAGAGGCGATTGACCTGAAAAAAGCCAAATTTATCGTCCACATGGCTGAATTGGCTTCTGTTCAGGCCCTGACAATATAGGATTTAAGAAAGCGTTTGAAAGAAAGCTGTGAATGAGCTAAAATAGCACCTGTTACTTTTTTTAATAAGGCAGGCATGGCACATGAAGGCAAAAACAACGAAATGACCGCGGATCCGCAGGTGGATTCCTTTGTTCGCGGTCTTGATGAGCCGCATCGGATGCTGGTCATTCTGAAAGCCCAGCTTTATGGCGGACAATGGCAGCCGATGCTTGAAGACCTTCAGAATCGGCTGGAGGGGAAACCCTATATATTTAAATTGGCCAATCGCATCAAAGATGATATCGACCGGATACGTCGGTTGCAGGGATTTGAAGATGAAAATGGAATTGATTTGGCTGATTATGTCAAATTGGAATCATAGATAGCACTAAAGCTAAATAAATTGAGGTCTGACACGATGAAAAAGCTGATACTATTGACAAATTTACTATTTCTGTTTGCTCTGGCTGACGCGGCCGAAGTCAAATCCGACGATGCTGTTGGGGATTCGTTGCCCCTGGTTCCAAAGGAACTGATCCAGGAAGCGGGATGGACAAATAACTGGGAAATTGACCTGCACTTGGAGAACAAACAGGTCGATCGGATGATCGTCCTGGGTTCCGATCTGTTTGTGATGACCGACTCGAATGGTATGCTCTGCATTGATCGTAAGAGCGGACAGGTGCGGTTTTCAAGGCAACTTAGCGTGAGCCAACTGCCTGTATGCAACCCATTCCATTATGACGACAAGCTCTGGTTTGTTGTTGGCAACGAAATGCTGGTGTTTGATCTAACCGTTGGTGACTTTGTCGTCAAAAAGAAATTTCCACAAGTCGGCAGCAGCGCCGAATGCGGACTGGCTCGAAATGAAGACTTCGTTTATATCAGCGGTTCAGGCAATCGCCTGCATGCCATTCATGTCGATGGTTTCTGGCAGAAGTTTACGGCGACCGCCGACAATGATTCGGCGATCGTGTCGATTCTGGCAACTGATGATATTGTTGTATTTGCAACTCAGGCCGGCAATGTTGTTGCAATGGAACCGGACAAACCCCAAAAGAGATGGCAGTATGATGTTACCGGAGATATCAAAGGGCCGATTGTTCTGGATGGCGAGGATATTTACGTTGGCAGCTTTGATTCCAAGCTTTATAAGCTGAGTCTTTCTGCAGGCAAGCTTCTTTGGGATTCACCGTTTCATTCAGGTGCTCCGATTCGGGACTCCTTTACGGTCGGTAAAGAGGTCATTTACCTTCACAATGAACTCGATGGGGTTTACGGGGTTCATAAGAAAAGCGGCAAGGCGATCTGGCAGTTGCCGTCAGGACAGGGCATGATTTGTGAAACACCTGAAAAGAGCTTTATATTCGTATCGCCGGGAATTGTAAAGGTCATGAACAATCAGACTGGCAAGGAACTGTACTCGGTGAATTTCTCCGGTGTCCAGCGATATGCCATGAATACCACGGACGCGACGATGTATCTGGCTGATACCAGGGGGCGATTGATGAGCATCACAACTGAATAAAGCCGGATTGTGTGAGATATCGTATTAAACCTGACGGTGATATTTCGATGCAATCGGCACTGAGTCTGGCTGTATCTGCCACATATTCTCAGATACAAACAGCAGCAAGAAGCGCAAGCGATGCAATAAAAAACATAAACAGAAATCTCAAAAAGGATCATGTAAACAATGGATGTGAAAATTAAACGGGCGCTAATCAGCGTATCGGACAAAAACGGAATTGTCGAATTTGCCAAAGCGCTGGTTGCAATGGGCGTCGAAATCATCAGTACCGGCGGGACGGCCGGTAAATTAAAAGAAGCCGGAGTCGATGTTATCAGCATTGATTCGGTCACGGGATTTCCGGAGATGATGAACGGACGTGTCAAGACTCTGCACCCAAAAATTCATGGCGGCCTGCTGGGTCTGCGGGACAATGCCGAACACGCTGCGGCGATGAAAGAACATCAGATCGAACCGATTGACCTGGTGTGCGTGAATCTGTATCCGTTTGAGCAGACGGTGGCCAAACCGGGTTGTA
This sequence comes from Planctomycetota bacterium, assembly GCA_039714335.1. Classification (GTDB taxonomy): domain Bacteria; phylum Planctomycetota; class Phycisphaerae; order Sedimentisphaerales; family Anaerohalosphaeraceae; genus 4572-13. The sequence goes on along the minus strand of JBDLJN010000126.1, from coordinate 12 downwards.
CGCTCGAAGAGG
>JBDLJN010000125.1:0-8039 GCA_039714335.1 Planctomycetota bacterium | reverse complement strand
GCGTTTCAGACGATGGCCAAGTCGTTGTCGGCAGTTATTTTACCGGAAACCAATCTATTCCGTTCTGCTGGAAGACCACGGACAGTGGCATATTCGGCTTTGGCTTCGGTGAGATCCCCGGCCATACGACTAAACATTCCACCGCTTATGCCGCATCGGCCGACGGCTCGATCATTATGGGCGGGAACAATGCCGGAATCGGGAACTATCAAGATGATGAGGCATTTGTCTGGGATTCGATCAACGGCATACGCAACCTTCAAGACGTGCTGGAGGGCGAATGCGGTCTTGATTTGAGCGGATGGACGCTGACAGCAGCAAGGGATGTATCCGCCGACGGCTTGACGATCGCAGGAATCGGAATCAATCCGGATGGATATACCGAGGCGTGGATTGCGACCCTTCCCGAACCGATCCTGGGCGACCTGACCTGTGACTGCAAGGTGGATCTGGAAGATATCGCTAAACTCAGTACCCAATGGCAAAGCGGTTATGTTATGGACACATTGCTGGATATAGCAAACAACTGGCTGTACGGCACATCACCGTGAGCCGGTCTCGGCGTGTTCATAAATTGAGAGGTTGATTGAATCGTTTTGATCAGCGTGGGCACGGCTTGCCCCCACCTTTGCCCCCCTCTACCCGCTGCTTACAAAAGTGAGGTGCTGAAATAGCGTCCGGCGCGGTCGGGCAGGATGGGCAAAAAATCGCAGGGCGATTATGAATACCGAGACCTCTATTACCTGATTCCTTTAATTCATAGGATTTATTTGAACATTCGGCTTTGGGTGTGATACAATTCCAATCTTCAAAAAGTGCTTACAGAAACGGGTGTTTATTAGCCGGAAATCAATATGTCGCTTGTTGTCTTTCAGGATATTCATAAATCGTTTGGGCCGGAAGTGGTGTTCGACCGGCTGGGGCTGCAGTTCTATGCCGGGCAAAAAGTCGGCCTGATCGGGGCCAATGGTTCCGGCAAAACCACGCTTTTCAAGCTCATTCTCGGCGATGAACAGTCCGACGCCGGCAGGGTTATCTGTGCCAAAAACGCCAAAATCGGCTATTTGCCGCAGGAGCCGGTCTTTGACGGCGACCGCACCGTCATCGAGGAAATGCACGAAGGACTCGCCGACATCCTCAACCTGGACCGTAAGATCGAAGCATTCGCGAAAGAGATGGAGCCGCTTTCCGGAAAAGAGCTCACCGCCGCAATGGCCGAGTACGACCGGCTTTGCCATCGGTTTGAAACCGATGGCGGCTATGCCTGCGAGGCCCGCATCAAAAGCATCCTGGCCGGGTTGGGCATCGGCGAAGAACATTACAGCGCCAAGACTTCCGTCCTGTCCGGTGGCCAGCTTTCTCGCCTGGGACTGGCAAAAGTGCTGGTTAAGGAGACGAACCTGCTGCTGCTGGACGAACCGACCAACCACCTCGACCTGCAGGCCACGACATGGCTGGAGTCGTTTTTGCGGACGTACAACGGTTCGGTCATTCTTATCAGTCACGACCGGTATCTGCTGGACAAGGTATCCGAGAAGATCGTCGAGCTGAAAAACCGCTCCGCCCGCGTCTGGAAGGGCAACTATAGCCAATATCTCGAAACCAAAGAAGGTGTTGCTCTGGCCGAACAGCGCCAGCATGAAAAACGGGTTGAGACCGTTACGAAAACGCTGGATTTTATCGCCCGCAACAAGGACCAGGAGGGGATGCGAAAGACCGCCCGCGGCCGTAAGAAACGGCTCGAACGGCTGCTGAAGGAAAATCCCGACTACCTCGAAAAGGGCGCCGCCGAAAAGACGATCCATTTCAGCTTTGCCGATACGAACGCTAAGAGCGACCTTGTTCTGCGTGCCGAAAACGTCAAAAAGGTGTTTGATGAGTTGACGCTGTTTGAAAATCTCTCGTTCGATGTCAACTCCGGCGACCGGCTGGGCATTACCGGTCCCAACGGCACCGGCAAGACCACGCTGCTGAAACTGGCCATGGGCCAACAGGCCCCCACTGCCGGCAGTGTCAAACTGGGGCCGACGCTGAAGATCGGTTACCTCGACCAGCAGGCAACAACGCTGGACCCGAACAACACGATCCTCGAAGAGGCCCGCGCGGTCCGACCCGACCTGTCGCCGGAGGCCATTCGCGGCAAGCTGGGGACATTTTTGTTTTCCGGCGATGACGTCTTTAAGACCGTCGGTGACCTGTCCGGCGGCCAGCAGAATCGGCTCATGCTGTGCAAACTCGTCCTGTCCGAGCCGGACGTGCTGATCCTCGATGAGCCGACAAACCATCTGGATATCGCCAGCCGGGAGATGCTCGAAGAAGCGCTGGCCGATTATAACGGCACCGTCATCGCCGTCAGCCACGACCGGTATTTCCTGGATCGGGCGATGGACAGCTTGCTGATCATCGGTGCCGATGGTGAGGGTAAACAGCGTTTTGCCGCGGTGGATATGATCCCCGCGGCCCGCACGGATACGAACGGGGTGTTCAGTACCTATGTCCTGAAGACACAGGCCAAACGCGCCGAGGCCGAAAAGGAAAAAATCGCCAGGAGCAAAAAACAAAATACACGGCGCGGTTCACAAGCAGCGAAATCCAAAACCCCCGACCACCTGCGGCCGTTCAATAAATATTCCATCGAACAGATCGAGGAGATGATTCACACGCAGGAATTGACGGTCGAGCAAATGCAGCACCGCTTCGGCGACGAGGCGGTCTATCAGAACCACGAACGAATGAGTCAACTGGCGGCCGATTTTGATGCGGAAAAAGAAAAGCTCGCCCGGCTCTATGAAGCATGGGAATACCGCTCTGAATAACTTTGAAGTCGACTGCCGACCGACCGAGGCGGAAAAAGAAACTCTTGACAGTTTTCACGTTCAGTCGATACCATGCCTGAACCGGTCATCGGCCGGAATTGAGTCAATGTATGGAATCGGAGGCCCCTATGGCAAAGAAAACCCGGAAAAAAGCTGTCAAGCAGCCGCAAATTTGTATTTGTACCGTTACCGGCGAGGACACCGTGGGTATTATCGCACGGCTGAGTGCGGCGATGGCGGAAAAGAATATCAATATCGTGGATGTCAACCAGAAGATCATGGAAACCTACTTCGTGATGACAATGGCGTGCGATATGGTCGATGCGACCGTGACGGTTCATGAAATCAGTGAAACGCTTGACCAAATCGGCGAGGAGATGGGGCTGCAGATCACCTTCCAGCATGAAAATATTTTTAAGGCCATGCACCGGGTGTAGCCGCCGGTAGCAGATAGCAGGATCAGATTATGCGAATTTCTGTAGAAGAAGTCTTTGAAACAGTCCAGATGACGATGGACCAGCATTTTGATATCCGTACCGTCACGCTGGGCATTAATCTGAAGGACTGTATGGACCGTGACGGCAAGGCGTTTAATAAACGCATCCATGACCGGATCGTGAAGATGGGGACGCGGCTGAATCAATATGCCGACGAGCTTGAGGGCAAGTACGGCGTGCCGATCATTAACCGGCGGATCTCGATCACGCCGGCGTCGATCCTGCTGGAGCCGCTGCCCAAGACGGCGGCGACGGTGGTTCGGCTTGCCAAAACACTCGACAGGGCGGCGAAAAAAGCGGGTATCGACTTCATCGGCGGCTTTGGCGGACTGATCCAGAAGGGCATGACCGCTTCGGATGAAAATTTGCTGCGGGCGATCCCGAAAGCCCTGAGCCAGACGCAGCGGGTGTGCAGCTTTTTCAACCTCGGCTCGACGCTGGCCGGACTGAACATGACGGCCATCGAACGGGTCGGGCACGTGCTGAAAGACCTGGCGGGAGCGAGTGAAAACGGAATCGGCTGCGCCAAGCTGGTCGTCTTTGCCAATGCCCCGGAAGACAATCCTTTTATGGCGGGTGCTCATCACGGCGTGGGCGAGCCGGACTATTCGCTGAACATCGGTATTTCCGGCCCCGGCGTCGTGCGAACGGTGGTCGCTAAGAACCCGGACTGCGACCTGACGGCACTGTCGGAAGTCATTAAGCGAACGGTGTTTAAGATCACCCGGGCCGGGGAATTAGTGGGCCGTGAGATGGCGGCGCTGATGGATGTTGATTTTGGCATTGTTGACGTTTCACTCGCTTCGACGACAGCGGTGGGCGATTCGGTGGCCGAGATCATCGAGGCGATGGGCGTCAGTCAGATGGGACGGCCCGGCTCGACGGCGGCGCTGGCATTGCTGATCGATGCGGTCAAAAAGGGCGGCGCGATGGCTTCCGGAAACGTAGGCGGCCTGAGCGGAACATTTATCCCGGTCAGTGAGGACCTGGGGATGATTCGGGCGGTGCAGGACGGCTCGCTGACGCTGGACAAACTGGAAGCGCTGACGAGCGTCTGTTCGGTCGGGCTGGATATGTTCGCCGTACCGGGCGATACGCCCGCCGATGTTCTTTCAGCGATCATTGCCGACGAGTTGGCGATCGGCATGGCCAATAACAAGACAACCGGTGTGCGGGTGATTCCGGTGCCGGGCATGAAAGAGGGGGATATGGTCCACTTTGGCGGGTTGCTGGGTTCGGCACCGATCATGCACGTGCCAAAAGAGGCCTCACAGGACTTTATCGCACGAAAAGGGCGGATTCCCGCACCCATCAAAGCCCTGAGGAACTAAGCGTCCATCCAGATACTAGACAAAGAACCGGAACATTCCGGAATTTTGTTGCCTGATGGACTCTTCAGTGGTAACATGCGGCGAGCGCAACTCAGGTGAATTTGCTATTAGCTGTAAAGCAAACACCCTAAAACAACATTGGAAATAAAAACGGTCTAAAATGTAAAGGTGCTTCGTATGCCACAGACAGCTCCGGTTGAAAATGTCAGTAAACAGCAAAATCTATCACAGCTTCCGGTAAATGCCGATCCCAAGAAAGTATCACGCGAACTCGGATTGGAAATCGCCTCGCTTTGCGGAAGGCACTTTTTAAAAATCAACCATCTCCACTATGGGTACTGGCCCGAAGACCTTGAAGTTGACATTACGAACCTGCATATCGCGCAGGACAGGTACACCGATTTTCTGATCGAACACATCCCGCCGGAGACAAAAACCATCCTGGACGTCGGCTGCGGCAGCGGCCAGAACGCCAAGAAGATAACCGAAGCCGGTTGTGATATCGATTGTGTGTCCCCGAGCCCGAACCTGGCGAATAACGCCCGCGACCTGCTCGGTCCCGGCCATGAGATCTATGTAAGCTACTACGAAACGCTCCAGACCGACAAGCGGTACGATCTTATTCTGTTCAGCGAGAGTTTCCAGTATATGAAGATAGAAGCCGCGATCAAAAAATCGTGGGATCTGCTCAACGACGGCGGCTGCATGCTGATCTGCGATGCATTCAAAAAGGATGTCAAAGAAAAATGCCCGCTGTCCGGCGGACATTACCTGAAATCCTTCAACGAGATCATTTCCCGGCAGCCGTTTGAACTTTTGAAGGATGTCGATATTACCGAACAGACCGCCCCGAACATTGATCTCGAAAACAAGATGCTGATGGAGGTCGGCGCTCCGGCATGGGGGCTGTTTAACCAGCTAATGGACAGCCGATATCCCCTGATGGCCAAACTGCTCCGGTGGAAGTACCGAAAGAAAATAGCCAAGGTCCAGCGCAAGTATTTCAGCGGCCAGAAATCCGGCGAAAACTTCAGAAAATTCAAGTCCTACCGTCTGTTTATCTACAAAAAAACAGACGCCGCGGCTGGAGTATAGAATCTAAAATTGGTAATTATTGGAAGTCTTCCGGGGTGAACTGTGTTTCGAAGCGTGTACCGCCGAAGCGCAGGGCGGCCAGTTCCGCCTCGCCCACCCGGCCATGGATGAACTGCTGGACAACATCGTTGGGATGATTCTGAATACACTCCGGATCGCAATCAGCTATCACGCGGCCCTTGTGCAGCATAATGATGCGGTCGGCGACCTTATAGGCGCTTTTCATATCGTGTGTGACCACGATACTGGTGATCTTCAGCTCTTTCCGCAGTTTCAAAATCAACTCGTTAATGACATCCGAGGTGATCGGGTCCAGGCCTGTTGTCGGCTCGTCATATAAAATGATCTCCGGGTTCAACGCGATCGCGCGGGCCAGGGCCACGCGTTTTTTTTGCCCGCCGGACAGTGATGCCGGATAATAATTCTGAAACCCGTCCATCCCCACCAGTGCCAGCTTCTGTTTGACCAACTCATCCAGCATTTTGTAATCGGTGATCTTGTAATGCTGCTCAACGGGGAACGTAATGTTTTCGTACACGGTCAGACTGTCGAACAGCGCCCCCATTTGAAAACAAAAGCCGTACCGGGTTCGGATCGGAGCCAGCAGGTTTTCACTCAGATGGTCGATCTGCTTGCCGCGGAAATAGACACGGCCCTTGCTGGGCCGCTCCAACGCGATCAGATGTTTCATGAAAACGGTCTTGCCGCAGCCGGACGGGCCGATGATGACGGTGGTTTTGCCCTCCTCGATCGCCAGGGAAATATCGTCAAGCACCAGCTGGCTATTGTACTGCTTGCTAAGATTTTGAACGACGAGAATGCCGTCGGCAGGTTGTACCGGTTTTCGCACCACTGGTTTTTCCTTGTTAATCGCTCTCTAATTTAACGCAAATGACGCAGACGCCGCAAGAGGCGCAAACGTATATTTTTAATTCTTTTAACACTCGCGCCCTTGGCGACTTTTGCGTTAAATATTCTCTGCGTTCGTTACAATAACGACCGAATCGGCCAGAAGCATTTATAAATCGCATCAAAAATGATCGCAAAAATAAAGTTTAAGAACAGGATCATCATAAAGCAACCCACAAATGCTTCCGTACAGGCCTCGCCCACCCCCTGGGCACCTTCCCGGCAGGTAAACCCTTTATAGCAGCTGATCACCGCGATCGCACCGCCAAAAAAGACGCCCTTGATAATCCCCGTACTGATATCCCACAACTCCACACCGGCGGCGCTGTAACTCCAGTACGCTCCCGCGTTGATCTTCAATGTATAAACGCTGATGAAAAATCCGCCGAGAATACCCATCAAATCCGCATAGATGATCAAAAACGGTGTCAGAAGCAAACACGCCAACGCCCGCGGCGCCACCAGGTAACGGATCGGATTGGTGCCCATGCTCTGGACGGCGGAGATCTGCTCGGTCACGTTCATGGTCCCCAGTTCCGCGGTCAGTGCGCCGCCGACGCGGCCGGCCAGCATCACCGCCGCCAGCACAGGCCCTAATTCCGCGACCACCGCCAGATTGATCAAAACACCCATCCGCTCCTGCAGACCCATATTGGCAAGCTGGTCATAAGACTGCAGGGCCAGAATCATTCCGACAAACGCTCCCGTTGCCATGACCACGGGGACCGACTTGACCCCGATAAAGTGCATCTGGCTCCAGACCATCGGGTAGGCCTTCGGCTTAAACAGCGTACGCGCCGTCGCATTAAAAGACACGCCGGCAAACCTGAGAAACTGACCGGTGTTCTCGATTAACTGAACGGTCCACTGACCCAGCATTTCTACCATAACTTCTTTACCAAGCTTATGTTAAGTAAGTCTCAATTCGGTGTCCCGGTGAGGACGCACCCCGACCGGCACAGAATCCTCATACTGGATTTATCGGTCTTCAAAAGCAATAAACTTAAACGTGGTTGGGCGGATTATCTCTGGGCCCAATAAAGCCACGCCGCCGCTGCCTGAAGGCAGATAATGCCTATGAAGACCGCCCGAAATGAGATTTTTCGCGTCTTGTGCCGGAAGATGATCTGTGCGGCCAGCGCCGCGGGACTGCCGCCAAACAGCGCCAGGCAATGCAGAACAACCTCAGGAACACGCAAATGATGGGTGACGGCCTGACGTTTATCGAAACCATAAGCGATAAACGTCAGCAAATTCACGCACATCAGGTAGGCATAAAACGGATGAATATGAAGATAAAACGAGCCTGCAAAAACACCGCTGGCCCGCAATACCAGCGAAAGGACAGCAAAAAAACGTTTTGGGCGGCGACTCGACATACCTCTATGCTA
>JBDLJN010000124.1:0-8050 GCA_039714335.1 Planctomycetota bacterium | reverse complement strand
ATTGAAATTATCAATGCAAACGAAGCCGATTACAATAAGGTGTTGCGGTCATTCGGGGTGATGTATCAAAATGGGGCGCTGTTTGGCTCGATGAATCTGATGGAGAATATCTGCCTGGTTTTGGAGGAGTTTACGGATCTGCCGCGTGATGCGATGGAATCGGTCGCCCAGATGAGGCTGAATCAGGTCGGCTTAGGCGGTGCGGCGGAAAAAATGCCGTCGGATCTGAGCGGCGGGATGCGGAAACGAGCTGCCATTGCCCGCGCGATGGCGCTGGACCCGAAAATTCTGTTTCTGGACGAACCCTCCGCTGGGCTGGACCCGATTACCTCGGCTCAAATGGATGAGTTGATCCTGCAGCTTTCGAGAACCCTGAAAATTACATTTGTGGTCGTGACCCATGAACTGCCCAGCATTTTCACTGTGGCGGACCGCTGCATTATGCTGGATCGCAATGTCAAAACGATTGTTGCTGCGGGCAAGCCGCGCGATCTTCAGGAAAACAGCGACAATCCCTGGGTACGTCAGTTTTTTAACCGGCAGGCGGCCAGTGAATCCGCCTAAAAAAGAGAAACCGTTTATTGCATAGGAGTCTTCGATGAGTACAAGGCCGAATTACTTCAAATTGGGCTTGTTTATACTGATTACTCTGTCCCTGCTGGTGATTGGGATTGTCCTGTTTGGGTCGGGGGTGTTCGAACGTGAGAAAATCTTTTTTGAGTCTTATTTTGCGGACCCTGTGTCCGGGTTGACGCTGGGCTCGCCGGTGTTAGAGCAGGGCGTTCAAATCGGTGTTGTCGAGTCGATCAGCTTTGTCCGGCACGATTATCCGCTGCCGGAGGTAACAAAGGGTTCTTCTTCTCATCGTTCCCTCGTGCGGGTTATCTTTTCCGTTCAAAGTGGGCGTGTCCCGGAAGTGGAGGAAAAGGAAAACCAGAAGCAATTGGACACCCTCATCAAGAACGGCCTTCGGCTGCAACTGTCAACGAATATTCTGACTGGTCAGGGGTACGTCGAGGCCAGCTATCTGGACCCGAAGCGATTCCCGCTGGAACCGTTTCCGTGGGCGCCGGAACATCTTTTCATTCCCTCGGCTCCCAGTGACTTTACGACGATGAAGGATTCCGTGGACAAAATACTGCATCGCCTGGAGCAGATCGAATCCGAAAAGATTGCCGAAAACATGAACGAGGTTCTGGTGTCAGTCAATAAGGCGATCGGAGATGCCCGGGTTGAAACGGTAAGCGCCGAGATTGAAAAATTGCTTATTGAAATTCGTCAGACGAACCAGAATCTAAAGAAACTGTTTGAGAGTCCAACACCGTCAGAGGAGATGGCTAATATTGCCGAACTGGTCGACCAAATGAATACGACCCTGACGCGCATTGACCGACTGATCCTTTCCAAAAGTCCGCAGGTGGTCGAAATACTTGAGAACTTCAGGCAGATGTCGGAAAACCTGAAGAAAATGACCGAAGAGTTGGAGAAAACCCCGTCTAACCTGATATTTAGTAAACCCCCAGAGAAATAAGGAGGTGCCCCAGTGAAGATAGATCCCCAAAAAGCATTGATCGTTATTTTACCGGCTCTTTTATTCAGCGTTGGATGCATGAGTCGAAAAACAATTGTTAAAGATACATTTTTGCTGGACGTTGCGCGTGAAGATTCGGCAAGTCAAAAAACGTCGGCAGGGATTGTTGCGGTGCTGCCATTCTCGATTGCCCCGGCTTTTGAAGGCAGGGGAGTGGTTTTACGTATTGGTGAAAATCAGTATGAGTCGGATTTCTATAATGAATATTTCATCTCGCCATCACAAATGATTGCGGATCAGACGCGACATTGGATGTCCGAATCGGGTCTGTTCGCCCAGGTTCTGTTGCCGGCCAGTTCGGTACCGCCCACACATGTCCTCGAAGGCCATATCTCAAAAATGTTTCTGGATATGAGGGACTCGGAAAAACCGCGTGCCGAGTTGGAGGTTACTTTTTTCCTGGTAGAACTGCAAAAGCGTAACAGGGTAATTCAGTTTCGGAATACCTATGCAGCCTCGCATAGACTGCAAAACTCATCGCGGCGGGATTATATTGCCGCCCAGGGTCAGTGCCTGCAAGACATTCTGGGAAATCTGGAAAGAGATTTGGCGTCAAAGCTGTGAATGAGTTTTTGAGATTTCATGGCGTTCTGTAGTGTCACCGATTTTAAACACCCGAATGGCCTTTTTTCCGGGTTGTTGATTCGAGGGTTGTAATGCAGCGCTCGTGTATTTTGAGTCGGCGGGATGACCGATCAGAACTTCTGCGATAACGGGAAAGTGGTCAGAGGGGTACCGCCCGTTCACATGGTGGTGATCGATCTTGGCATCCAGTGCCTGCATTCCGTCGCAGATGCGAATGTGGTCGATTTGTGGACCGGAAAAGCGTCCTCTGAATCCATGCCGAGTTCCGGTAGCTTTGTCGGGATGGATTAACTGCCAGGCATCCTTTGTAATCATCTGTAATAAACCCGCGCGAGCTGTTTGCAGGTAGTGCATTGCCGGGTTGTTCCGTTCCATATTAAAATCCCCCATGATTAAATAGGGATCAGATGTTATTCGGTCGGCGATCTGCTGAGTGAGCAAACGTGTGCTTTTTCTCCGCGAACGCTGTGAGAGGTTGTCAAGGTGAAGATTGTAAACATAGAAACCGATGCCGGATTCTTTTTCGACCAGATAAGCCCAACTGCAGATGCGTGGGGGCAGATTTCCCCAATCTTTTGAACCGGGAACAGAAGGGGTGTCGGAAAACCAGAACGTGCCGGAATCTGCGAGGGTAAAACGACTTTCTCGATATAAAATCGGACAGCTTTCACCGCCGTCAATGCCGTCGCTTCTGCCTGCTGAGTACACTCCATAAGAGGGCAGGGCCTGCCGGATCTGGTAAAGTTGGCTGGCTTTGGCTTCCTGCAGACCGATAACATCGGCGGCATTATCGGCCAGTACATCGAAAACCATCTGCTTTCGGCGGCTCCAGTGATTCAGACCGTCAAAAATCGTTTGGGTTCGAATGTTGAAGGTCATTACTTTTACCTCACCGCTTTGCGGAACAGAGAACTCAACTCTCCTGGGAGCATATTCGCTGCTTCCACAACCCGATAAGATTGCCAGTAATGTGACTAATATGCAAAACTCTCTTTTACTCAATGGAATCATACGCGACTTTTCACCTACAAAGCCCGATTATTTCGTATACGGCACAGATGACACCGTTGTGATGTAAGGGCTAAAACACTTATAAAATGTACAATACAAACGTGTGGCACTGCGAAAAAACTATTTGATTGGTGGGCAAAAACAGGCCCTGTAGAATTGGATGTGCGCTGATTTTAACGAAGCTGACTTTCAATTGTATGGCAGTGTTTGTTACTGAAACAATTCAGCAGGCGGGCTTTGAATAGATGTGATTATTTTGGAAGAATGTTGAGTTTGTCCAGCAACCGCTGTGTTAGTTCCATCGGCAGGCCCATGACATTGGTGAACGACCCGTCAATGCGGTCGACGAATTCGTCGCCGGTTTCCTGTATCCCATACGCTCCGGCCTTGCCCTCCCATTGGCCGTTGGTGATATGGTCAGCGATCTGTACTTCTGTCAATTGCCGCGGGTACACAATTGTCGTATCCGACTCGACAATTTCGATATTCTTTTCGATGCAGATCAGCGCCAGTCCCGTAATGACCTTATGCGGTTTGCTGAACAATTTGCGTGTGATCTCTTCGGCGTGGGCCGCATGGTCGGGTTTGCCGATGATCTCACCATCCAGATCGACTACCGTGTCGGACCCAATGACAAGGGCGTTTGGAAACCGTACCGCGACATCTCTGGCCTTGGCCAGCGCTAATATTTTGGTGTGTTCCTCGGAGTCGATTCCTTTTACATCATATTTGGATTCATCGACACCGGACGGGACGATCTCAAAGCAGTATCCTGCCTTTCTTAATAAATCCCGCCGTCGCGGTGATGCAGACGCCAAAATAAATTGTGACCTTTGAATGTCTTCCATGCCTCAAAAAGTTCCCTGTTTTTCCTTGACAGAAAGAGTGAACTCAACCGGCAACCCCTTTTCCGGTGCGATCAAAAAGTTGCTTACCGTATAAGACAACTTGACCGCCTTGCGGTCATCAGACAGATTGACCCGGGCGATGATCGTCGAGCGGGCCGGGAGAGTTAACGCCGCCGGACCTGATTTTCCGGTTCGTTTCAGTTCAAGGTCGATCAGCGCGTTATTGGCGACTTCAAAAAAGGCGGTATTCTTTCTGTTGACATAATGCGGTTTCGAGACGGTTACGCAACGATCGAACAGCGGTTTGAGATATTCAGCGCGGCCGATTAGTTGGTTTTCATGCCACACCGCCGTGCGTTCGGCAAACAGGGCTTCTTTGATTGATTCAACTGTTCGCTCTGCGGCGAAGACCAGCGTCAGCGTTCGGTGGTCCTTCGCGGTATATTGATAATCAAGCGACGGGGCATGAATATCCGAGTTGCCGAGCATGGTCAGATTTTTATCAAGACACCACTGATGCGCTTTAGGATAATAACTCCCACCGTTGGCCACTTCCATCCCATGAAGCCATTTTTTGTCGTACATCGTCGTCTGTACATCCATCCAGCGGCCGCGCTGTTCACCTTTCCATGAGTGATGGTTCCAAAAGACAAACGCTTTTTGCTGATTTGCATTTTCGATGACTTCCAGAAACTCCGGCGTGTCCAGCAGGTCAATGTCGTCCAGATACAAAGCGTTGTAATGTCCCGGCGGCGTGTCGCGGGTTATTTCCGCGGCCTTGATCAGAAGGATGTTCTTTTCCCTGGCGCCCTGTTTGGCGATCTCAAAGGGGCGGCTATGGTTGGTCGGCACATCGTTCTTGTGCGGCTGGTATTCGATGTGGTCGCTCAGCGCAACAGCATCCAGGCCCTCCCTTGCCGCTTCATCGACGCGGACAGTCGGCCATACCGAGCCGTCTGAAAAGACCGTATGCGTATGAAAATCACAAATCAGCGTCTTGTGCTGCGGGATATCCGGGAAGTAATCCTGTGCGAAGCTGAACGAGACAGTACACAGCAACAGTACAGCAATAAAACCAATCTTAAATACCTTCATGTCCTTTAACCTTTCTTAACTATTTCAAACGGCACATTCAAAAACTGTGAACTGCAAGCTTATAATTATTTCAATCGTATCCGATAAACAATTTTTCTGCAGAAGTCCTGGTACTGTTTTTCAAGGGATCCAATATCAGGTTCAATATAATGCATAAATAATATCGGCGAGACCCGCATGTTCCAGCCGACCGTCAGCGGTCGGGTGCGATCTGCCGCCAGCGAAGCGAGGTCCTGCGGCAAAGGCCATGCCCCGTCAGCACCGCCCAGCAGTAATGAATGATACTTGCGCAGATGAACGCCGTAATTGTGTTCACGCAGAAAGCGTACGAGGGCGTAATTCTGCGCATAAAAGGCAACCACCGCATCGTCATTACTGTGATCGCTGAGAACCTGTCCGGGATTCAGGACGATCAGTTGACGCAGCGGGATCAGTTGCCTGCGCTGGATCGTTTGTTTTAGGGATCCCAGACGCATCAGGTTGCGCCCCGGCTCGAACAAAAATTGCCCCTGCGAATAACGGCAGGTCTCAAACAGTGTCGCGATGCCCTCATCCAGCCAACTCGGAAGGCGGTAGGTAAACAGTCGCTGATTGAACTGATGCCATCCTTCATGCCCGATGACGGAAAAGGTTTGCTTGCGGCCGATGTTGTAAGCCACCACCATCCCATTGAGCGTATAGGCACCGCGCTGGATTTGCAGATAGATTCTGGCATTTGCGCCGGCGGTGTCCCGCGTAAATTGTTCCCACTGACGGCGCGTCTCAAACAGATAAACCTTCAACGGCCGCGTCTTGTTCAGTGTTTGGGGCAGCTGGCTTTGATACGCCTTGTAGGCAGACTCCAAAAACGCCGGAACTTGACGAAGCATCAACGGTTCCAGCAGCGTGGTGTACACGGTGTAATTATTGGTTTGGATGGTCAGTCCGGATGCATATTTGTTTTCCCAGACCTGGGCATCTTTGACGGCGGGTTCGGAACGCATGTAAAACGCCATCTGGGCCGGGCCGTTTAAAGAATCCTCCGATTTATAGCTTGCCGTGGTTCGGTTTGGTTCCTGACAGCCAAAGCAAAACAGGGCAAAGCCAATGAGTAGAATGATATTCATATCATGTAATTTCATCACCATCCTTGTCAATCACTGAATATCATTCCATTCGGCCCCGAAGACATCTGCTGTAAATAGATACACTTCCACATTGGGGTCTGTCTTCCATGCATCGGGAGCCAGCCCGGCTTTATGAGCACAGCAAAAGCCCAAAAAATCCTCTTTGTTCCAGCCGGTTTCGCCAGCCACCTGCGGCAGGAAACAGCCGCTGACCCGGCCGTCTGTGATATAAATACCGTCAACGCCCAACCGCAGGCTCAGCGGATCGTCAGTTTTCTCCATCGCCGACAGAACGGAGATCTCGATATCCAGATCGGGCAATTCGCCGGTCGTAATTCGATTGCCTCCGAATCGCGGGTCATAGACGGAGGACGACACTGCCATCTGGCAAACCATCTCGATCAAGGGCTTGTCGGCAGTAAACTGGCCGATACATCCGCGAAGTTGCGGGCCGTTCTTCAACGTCACAAAACAGCCCACTTCAGCCAGCAACATCGGATCGTCTGACGTTGGCTCATACACTGCTTTTCCCGACACCGCCGCAGCCACGGTGTCTTTGGCGACTTTTAACAACGTTTTTTTCTGCTGCTCATTCATATTTTCAATCTCTCTTGCATGAGGACCCTACTAGGCAAGTATATCGAGTTTTATTGATTTTCACAGATATTTTTGTTGCTGCTGGTGGGTACTTTTCAGAATGCGGTGCATTTTCACGAAAAGGGGGATGAAATGACGATTAATAGGGTACTTAATATGATACGCGGATTTAAGCAAATAGCGGGCTTGACATTGATCAGCCGTATCCTTGGGATGCTGCGGGATATGACGTTTGCGCATTTTTTCGGGGCGGACTGGCTGATGACGGCCTGGACGATGGGGTTCAAGATCCCGAATCTGGCCCGCCGCCTGTTTGGTGAGGGGGCGGCCTCGGCCTCGGTGATCCCGATCTACAGCGAAGAATTGGAAAAAGATCCGGACGCTGCCAAGCGGTTAGCGTGCAGCGTTGTGACGGTATTAGCCGTTTTTTTGACCGGGGTCATGCTGCTGGCGGAGATTCTTATCGTCGTTTACGCCCTGATTTTCCCGCCGAATGAAGGAACCCGGCTTGGGTTGACGCTGGCGGCGATGATGATGCCGTTTATGGTATGTATTTGCGTGGTTGCGGTGCTCGGCGGAATTCTGAATGTCCACCGGCATTTTCTGGCGCCTGCGGCGGCACCGGTTTTGCTGAATGTGGTGATTATTGCCAGCGCATTTTTGGCGTCGGCAGGTTTGAATCTTCTACCCGAGCAGCAGGTGTATGTCGTGGCGGCGGGGGTGGTGGTTGCGGGAGTGCTTCAGATCGGCATGCAGCTGCGTGCCCTGCGTCAGCATGGTGTGATTTTGCGCCCGTTGTGGGAAACACATTTACCGGCATTTCGGCGGATTCTTCTGCTGATGGGGCCGATGGTATTGGGATTGACGGTCACCCAGCTCAATACGCTTGCCGATGACCTGATCGCACTGGCGTTTTCCAATGACCAGGGTCAACCCCTGACATGGGGATCGGTCTCTTATCTGTATTACGCGCAGCGGTTGTATCAGTTTCCCTTGGGGGTGTTAGGCATCTCGCTGGCCACGGCGATCTTTCCCGAGCTGAGCCGTGAAGCGGCCAAAGGGGCCTACAACAAAATGATGCAGGTGGTGTCGCGTGGCCTGCGTATCTCGATTTTCGTTGCGGTTCCGGCGACAGTGGGTTTAATCCTGGTTGGACGCCCGATCATCGCCGTATTATTTGAGCATGGACGGTTTACGGCGGCGGACACCGGCAGTAC
>JBDLJN010000123.1:0-8060 GCA_039714335.1 Planctomycetota bacterium | reverse complement strand
GAGGTCTCGCCGAATGCTGAGCCGCCGGTGTGCCGGATCATGGACTATGGCAAGTACCTGTATCAGCAGAAGCGCAAGGCCAAGCTGAGCCAGAAAAAGCAGCACGTCGTCTCGCTCAAGGAGATTCGGCTGCGGCCGAAAATCGATGACCATGACCGCGATATTAAGGTCAATCGCGCTGCCAAGTTTCTGGAAAAGGGGCACAAGGTTCAGTTTACGATGCTGTTTCGCGGGCGTGAGATGATGCACGTCGAAAATGGGTACAAGATCATGGAGGAGATCGTCGAAACGCTGGCCGAAAAGGGTAAACTGGAACGCAAGGCCCAGATGCTCGGTCGCCGCATGACGATGATCATCGTTTCCGAACAGCAGCATTAAGGGCTTTGGGCACATTCCGACGAGACTTCCAAGTACAATTTGCTGTTGGAAGTTTTGAATCCGTAGCTCAGGGACTTATCAAAAAAATCTTGTAAATCCTGTCGATCCTGTCAAAATGCGGACTATGAAAATCATAGCCGATCAGAATATACCATTTGTCAAGCAGTGCTTTTCCAGCATTGGTGATGTCACACTCGTTAGCGGACGGGAGGTTTCACCGGAGTTGGTTAAGGACGCTGACGCTTTGCTGGTACGCAGCATTACCCAGGTCAACGCCGATTTGCTGGCCGGCAGCAGCGTTAAATTTGTCGCCACCGCCACCATCGGCACCGAGCATATTGACCAGGACTATCTGGTTGACCGCGGCATCGGCTTTGCATCTGCTCCCGGTTCCAATGCCAACAGTGTGGCCGAGTACATCGTCGCGGCCTTACTGACGCTGGGCCAAAAGTACCAGTTCAAACTCGAAGGTAAATCCATCGGCGTTGTCGGCGTGGGCAATGTCGGCTCCAAAGTTGAAGCCAAATGCCGGACGTTGGGCATGAATGTCGTGGTCAACGACCCGCCGCTGCAACGGCAAACCGGCGATGCGAAATATCGTCCGTTGGCAGAGGTTTTCGATTGCGACTTTGTCACGATGCATACGCCGCTGACCCAAGACGGTCCAGATCCGACCTGGCATCTGGCGGATGAAAAGTTCTTTGCTTCGATGAAGCAGGGGGCATTCTTTCTGAATTCTTCCCGCGGCAAGGTGCAGGACGAGGGCGCGCTGAAACAAGCGATGCGGTCCGGCAAGCTTGGTGGTGTGGTGCTGGACGTTTGGGAGACTGAGCCGAATATCGATCTCTGGCTGCTGGACAATGTAGACCTTGCCACGCCGCACATCGCCGGCTATTCCTATGATGGTAAAGTACTCGGGATGATAATGATCTACCATGCCGCGTGTGAGTATTTTGGTCTCCGCGCGGTGCATACAGCAGGTGATTTTCTGCCCGAGCCAGATGTGCCGGAGATTCGGATCGATAAACGCCCACCCGCCGGTGAGGAAGAAACGGCGATTCATAACATTGTTCAACAGGTCTATACCATCAACCGGGACGATTTCAATATGCGGGAGATTTTGCTTCAGCCGGAGGACCAGCGCGGCGCGTGGTTTGATGGCCTGCGAAAGAATTACCCCATTCGCAGGGAGTTCGGCAATACAAAAATCATTCTTCTGGGGATTGAATGCTGTGCGGTGAACAAACTGGCGGACATTGGTTTTGAGGTGTCGTTGTAATGAAAATATTTCCCGGGATTCTCGAATGGCCGACGGGCAAGCTGGATTTTTCCGGTGGGGCGGTTGTGATGGGTATTCTGAATGTTACGCCGGACTCGTTCAGTGACGGCGGGCAGTTTGTCGATGTTGAAAAAGCTGTCGCCCACGGAGTAGAGATGGCACAGCAGGGGGCGGCTGTTATTGATATAGGCCCTGAATCCACCCGTCCGGGTTCCGAGCCGGTTTCAACCAAAGATCAAATCGCCCGCGCGGTTCCCGTGATCAAACAGCTTTCAACACAAATTGATATCCCTATCAGCATTGATACCCGCATTCCGGCTGTCGCCAGAGCGGCCATTGAAGCGGGGGCGGCAATTATTAATGATATTACTGCACTGACTGACGAGGGGATGGCAGCGTTGGCAGTTGAAAAACAGGTGCCGGTGATTTTGATGCACATGCAGGGCACGCCGCAGACGATGCAGGCCGACCCGCAGTATGAAGATGTTGTCGCGGAGGTGTGCGGGTATCTTACTGAGCGGGCCAAGGTCGCCGAAGCGGCGGGGATCGCTTCGGAACGTATATTTTTCGATCCGGGCATCGGTTTCGGCAAGACCACCGAACACAATTTGCAATTGCTGAATCGGCTGGATCTGCTGTGCGATCTGGGCTACCGCGTACTGGTCGGCGCCAGCCGCAAGCGGTTTATCGGTCAGATCACCGGCAAGGGAAACCCCGCTAACCGCATCTTCGGCATGGCAGCAACTACGGCGTTGGCGGTTCAAAAGGGGGCTTCCGTGATTCGTGTTCATGATGTTGCGGAAACGATTGATGTGGTCAAGGTGGCCAGCGCCATCTGCGGCGCATAAAAAAACGCCGACGATAGCAGATACCGCCGGCGTAAGGAGCAATGGGTTATACTTATTTTACCGGAGACAGGGCGGCTTTTTGAATGTCATTAATCTTTTTGGCCAGAGCTTGTTTTTCTTTCTCAAGAGATCCAATCGTTGCGGTCGCATTTTCATACAGATTTTTCAGGTTTTCGAGTTCAATTTCCAGTGAAGCGACCTTTTCCTCAAGATCCTTGACCTGCTGAATCTTTTCAGCGATGCTGTCTTTCAGTTGATCGTTTCTCTTGGCCTGTTTCTGCATTATGGTTGCGATGCTTTCCATGGCTTTGGTTTGTATTTCAACGTTCTCAGCTTTCAATGTTGAGATCTGATTGTCTTTTTCCGTGACCTGTTCCTGCAATGCTTCCCTTTCCTGCTGACAGGTTGCCAATTCCGAGTCCTGGCAGCCGACTAGGCAAACGGCGATCATCAATACTGAGAGTAAACTTACTGTTTTCATGTCCAATCCTTTCTGAAATGTAGATCCTTTATTTAAGTTCCGGTAATTTTCGCAAGACAATATCATCCGCTTTCTTTATATTTTTAACCGGGGCCAGCTGAACCTGCCATGTATAGGGACTATCTGCCCACAGGGTATATTCCTTGTGAGGACGAGCGCCCCAGCTGTTATCGCCGCCCACGCCGGTTTGTCCATAGTCGATATTGACGGTTATCGTCTTTCGGCTTGGCAGTTCATTAATATGTTTGGCTTTTTCCAGGTCTTCCATCGTATAAGGCCACGCACTGGCGTTGATCAGCGGTTGTCCGATGGCAACCAATCCGACCCCTTTTTTATTTGTCCAACTTGCCCAGCGGACATCGGTTTTATTGCCGTTTTCCTGCGGGCGCACATAAACGGGTTCAGGTTGATATACATCTTCTTTGTAAATCAATATCCCCATCAATGTTAAAATGCGGCTCATTCTTTCCCTTTGGTTATTTTTCCAGTAATACTGGCATCATGTTAAACAGAAGATAGATCGCTGTCATCATGACACCTAATACAGCCCACCCAATCCAGATACCGCGTGAAGCGCCTTTGCTTATTTCCGAGCGCGCCTCCTTTAAGGTGCAAAGTTCCTGTTCGTCCGGAGAGTGTTTAGTCAACAGGGAAACTATGATCATTACGATCGAAATAAAGGCAAAAAGATAGAATGAAAGCAGTAAATAATGCGGGAGCTTAATATTGATGCTCAACATCTCACCAATTTGCTTTTTGAAGAAATCAAGTATGACCACCCCCATAGAAAGCGCTGTTCCACCATAAAGGGCTACCAAAGCGGCTTTGGCTGTTGCACGCTTGTAAAGAATGCCTACGAGAAAACATGCGGCTATTGGCGGAGCAAAGTAACCTATGAGGCTGGTAAGAAGGTCAAACAGATTTTTCCCGGTTGTTTCCATCAGTAAAGCAATTCCAGTGGCAACTGCGGCAACGACAACAGTAACTATCTGCCCTGTGATTTTAAGCTCGTGTGGAGTTGCGCCTGGTTTAACCCAGCGCTTGTGTATGTCTAGAGTATAAACGGTACTGAAAGAGTTGAGTCCAGAGTCAATTGTGCTGATCAACGCCGCAACCAGGACTGCAATTATCAGCCCGACCATTCCCGCCGGCATATAGTTTCCGACCATAGTCATAAACACCTTGTCTGCATTCTCGGGACCGAGTTCGGGGTGCAGCAGCAAGCAGGCCAGGCCGGGTAAAATGAATACAAACGGTGTGAGTATCTTAAGAAAACCGGCAAACTGAGCGCCCAGCTGCCCCTGGCGTAAATCTCTTGCACCTAGAACGCGTTGAACGATTGTTTGATCCGTACACCAGAATGAGATCCCCAGCACAGGATAGCCAAGCAAAATAGCATACCAGGGAATGTTTCCATTTGTTGCAGGGCCAGAACGCAACAAAACCCATTGTTCAGCCGGCAAGGTTTTGAGGATCGTTCCAATGCCGCCGGCCTCACTCACTGCAAGCCAGCTGAGAAGGCCCGTTCCAAATAGAATCAGGATTGATTGGTAAGTGTCGGTAACAATGACAACGGCCAATCCTCCTGCTACAGTCAGGCAGGTGGCGAGTATGATAAGGGCGAGAACAGAAGTCAAAAGTGGCCAGTCCATGATTTGACTCAGCAACGTGCCCCCCGCATACAGCGCTCCTCCCAGCCAGATAATGAGGGTGGAGAGCAGTGTGTAGAAGGACATGAAGGCAAACGGTTTCTCCCCGAATCGCTTGTGAACAAACTGGGGCATGGTACCAATACGCATCTTGAGATAATGAGGTGTAAAGACCATTGCCAACAGCATCAGCAGCAGCCATGCGAGCCATTCGAAGTTGGCTATGGCCATGCCCGAAGTGTAGGCGGCGCCTGTAAACCCTATGAGAAAAGCAGGACTGATGTTGGTGCCTAAGATGGAAAGACCAATGTTGAACCATCCGAAACTGCGACCTCCAAGAAACTGGTCATCCTCCTTTCGTCTGCGATAGCTTACGATGGCGCCGATAACAACAAGCATTACAATATAAGCTAAAAGTACCACTAAGTCTAAAGAAGTTAAATTAACAAGCTTCATGGCAATCATCCTTGTATTAAAATGTTAAAGTGAATAATAATTTATAGAGAATAATAATCTATAGAGAATAATAATTTTATAGATATAATTTTCTGTGTAAAGTAAAATCCTTATTCTTCGATTATGGGCGTTCTAATGCTGTTTTAGCTTAGTAAGACGATCGAAACGGATTTAGAAGAATTCAATATAAAGGAGTCCAATATGATTTGCCCGAAAGTGCCCGAAATGTTGTTTGGCGGCGACTATGCACCGGAGCAGTGGCCCAGAAGCGTATGGAATGAAGATATGCGCCTTATGAAAGAGGCGGGTGTTAATCTTGTAAGTATAGCGGTTTTTAACTGGGTGAAAATTGAGCCGAGAGATGGCGAATATACCTTTGAGTGGCTTGATGAAGTAATGGATATGCTGACTGACAACGGCATTTATGCCGATCTGGGCACCAGCACAGCCAGTCCACCGATATGGATGTCACGCAAATACCCGGACATTCTTCCCGTCACAAAAGAAGGCGTTCGCATCTCCTATGGATCTCGACAGGCCTATTGTCCCAGTAGTCCATCTTACCGTCGCAAGAGCGACGATCTTGTCAGGGTGATCGCCGAGCACTATAAGGACCACCCGGCTTTAGCGATGTGGCATATCAACAATGAGATTTCTCACCATGTTAAGCTGTGCTACTGCGAGAACTGCGAAAAGCGCTTCCAAAACTGGATTCGAGAAAAATATAAAACACTGAACAACCTTCATCAGGCCTGGGGGATGGAGTGTTGGGGGCAGTTGGTCGAGGACTGGTCGGAAATCATTCCTCCGCGGCTTACATCACAGCAGCTCAATCCCAGCCTGTTGCTTGATTTCCGCCGCTGCATGAGCGATGCGTTCCTGGAAATTTATGTTGCGGAAAGTAGGATACTTAGAAAGATAACGCCGGATATCCCTCAAACCACCACATTTCCATACGAGTTTAAAACAGCCGATTATTTTAAATGGGCCAAGGAAATGGATTTCGTATCGCTGACGATGTTCCCGGATCCGAAAGAAACCCAGCCTATCAGCGAAGCCGCCATGAGCCACGATTTGTTCAGAGGTTTCAAGAACGGCCAGCCCTATGCCTTGCTCGAGCAGGCCTCGAGCAATACCTGCTGGCGGAACGTGAACACCACCAAACGACCGGGCATCAATCGTTTATGGAGCTATCAGGCTATGGCTCACGGTTCCGAGGCGTTTCTGTATTTCCAATGGCGCCAATCCCACCATGGGCCCGAAAAGCACCACAGCGCCATGCTTCCCCATTACGGTAAAGAATCGCGCGTCTTTAAGGAAGTCTGCCAGCTGGGTAACGAGCTCAAAAACTTGTCGGAAATCGTCAATAGCCGTGTGCCGGCGGAAGTAGGTTTCCTGATGGATTATGATTCATGGTGGGCTCTCATGTTCACGCCGGGACTGTCTAACCGCCTTTCCTATCTCGATGAGCTGAAGCATCATTATTATCCATTGCACGAGCTGAATATACCCACAGAGATTATCGGGCAGGATGCGGATTTCAGTCGCTTCAAGGTTATCGTTGCTCCGCTTGCGCACATGTTGAAACCCGGTGTTGCTGAGCGCCTGGAGAAGTTCGTAGCTGATGGCGGGACGTTTTTTACAACATTCTACAGCGCAGCGGTCGATGAGACTGACGGTATCTTTTTGAACGGTGCGCCGGGCCCGTTGACCGACGTTCTCGGCATTCGTGTGGAAGAATATGACCCGCTCAAGAATACCATAACCAATGCTATGATATTCGAAACCCCTTTCGGTGAGCTTGAAGGGGAATATCCCTGCGAGCTGTGGTGCGACGTCATTAATGCAACAACAGCTCGCACCCTCGCGTGCTACAAATCCGACTTCTATGCGGGCAGGCCCTGTCTGACAGAAAACCAATATGGTGACGGCAAAGCATATTACCTCGCGACCCATGCTGATTCCTCGGCCATTTGTATGCTGCTCAAGCATATCTGCGCGCAACAGGATGTTGCCGCTCCGCTCGATGTTCCTTCAGGTATCGAAGTCGTTCCGCGTGTTAAAGAGGGTGCAAAGTATCTTTTTGTTCTAAACCATAATAGTAACGAGGTAGTGATCACTGCACCGGAAGGCGAGCATATTGACATGATTTCCGGGGACAAGATCTCCGGAAAGATTACGATTCCGTCCAAAGACCTCGTCATACTGAAGTCACAATTATAGAGTTGAATATAATCAGGAGGATGAAGAGATGAAACGATTCACTAAAAGAATGGCAATAGCACTGGCAACTATGTGGCCACGCTGCCCAGCAATGAATTCATGCGGCCGTTCCTCCGGCAGATTTGCGCTGACCAAGGCGTCAAGCCTGTACTCCAGGCCCCTGAAAGGGTGGAAGCGGTGATTCGTTCCAATGAGAACAATGACTACCTCTTCGTTATGAATCACAACTACGAACCGGTGGAAATGACATTGCCTGAGGGTAAATATGTTGACTTGCTGACACAATAGCAAATAGAAGGTACGATCAAGATTGATGCTGTACAATCGCTTATTTTAAGAAAAGGATAATAAAGGAAGTAAATATGGAAAAGAAAATACACGCAAAACGAGGTGGCTTTACCCTTCCGGCACAGGCCGGGATGGATGATATTGTTCTGGATCTAGCAAAACGATGGGGGGCGGATGCATTTCGCGATTCGGATGGGACTGTGCTGTCCGATTCGATTACCGAACTCGGTTGGGATATCTATTCAACTTTATGCCTGATTCGTGCTGACCAGGAATGGAACAATGCCCACCCTGAAGATAATCAGCAGAAGTATCTCTACTCTACGCCGCAGACGGCGCAGGACACAACAATGAAGATCGACATACTCGCGCGGTACTCTAATGAGCAGTTCAAGATTGATGAGGTCAACGACCGCAAAAAGTACTGGGAGGTCGTTAACCGAACCACTGGCGAAATC
>JBDLJN010000122.1:0-8347 GCA_039714335.1 Planctomycetota bacterium | reverse complement strand
TACGCTGGAGGCTGAGGAAACGGTGCGGCTGTTTCTGGATTATTATAATCAGGGCAAGGTCTTTGGTATCTTCATCAGCTCCGGCGTGATCGGTACGCCCGACAACACCATGGAACGGATCAACAGTATCGCCCGTATCCTTCGCTATCGCCATCAATTCAAGGGTTATATGCACCTGAAGATCATCCCCGGGGTCTCCAAGGCGGCGATTGAAGAGGCAGTTGCATTAGCCAAGGCCGTTTCACTGAATATCGAAACTCCGGGTGCGGACAATCTGGCGAAGGTGTCGCACAAAAAGGACTATCTGACCGACATCATCGAACCGATCAAGTATATCAGCCAATTGACCGCTAGGGGCAACCGCTATGAGCGGGTGCATCAGACCACGCAGTTCATTGTCGGAGCTGCGGGCGAAAGCGATCGGAAAATCGTGCATTACATGGGCGGCCTGTACGCCCGACTGCATTTGAATCGTGTGTATTTCAGTGCCTATCAGCAGGGACTTGGCGATGCAGAGTTACCCGCCGAGCAGACCCTGCAGAATCCTGCCGAGGTGCTGACGCGGGAACATCGGCTGTACCAGGTGGATTTTCTGATGCGAAAGTACGGGTTTAACGAGAAAGAGATTCTGTTTGATGTGAAGGAACGGTTATCGCTGACCGAGGACCCCAAGGAGACATGGGCGAAAATGCATCCGGAACTGTTCCCGCTGAATATCAACCGTGCGGACAGGTTCGAGTTGCTCCGCGTGCCGGGATTGGGGCCGACTACGGTGAACCGGATTCTGAAATACCGCCGCCGCAGCAGAATCCACCGCATCGAAGACATCGCCAAACCCGGCAAACGCATCAATAAAGCAAAGCAATATCTGAAGTTTTAAGGAAGGGAGCATGACGATTTCAAAGAAAACAATACGTACGATACTGATAGCTACTTTCATCGCTATCTTGTTGATCGGTGGGTTTGTTTATTTTGTTTATTCATCAATGCTGGTAAAGATTCGTTATGAAAATCTCAGGGGACTTGCAACAGCTTTGACGGTTTATATTAACGACAATAATGATATGTTGCCGGATTTGGATAATTGGTGTGATAGATTGATAGCGGAAGCTGATTGTGCCCCGGAATCATTTCAGGGTATCATTGATTCTCAGGAAGGCGTTTGCGGTTATGCATTGAATAAGAATCTTGAAGGTTTGAAGTTCTCTGAATTGCCTGACAAGGTGATTCTTGCTTTTGAGGCGAAAGGTCATTGGAATCTGAGTGGTGGGTCGGAGTTAACCAAAACATCAAAACACAAAAATATTGCCGTCATATTTGTTGATGGATACGTAGATTTCGTAAAAAAAGAAGAGATCGATAAGCTGAAATGGAAGCCGTAAATAGTCGCTTTGGATAGTTCTTCATGCAAAAATGGCAAAAAACTCATAAAAAATTCACTTTTTCAATCTTTGTATATAAAAATATAGACAAAAATAAAATCTGTGCTATATTTATATAGACAAACAGACGAATAAGTATATAACTATGTATACTTTATGTGGTGTTGGCTATGAAAGCGAGGCAGAAAAAACTTGTTCAACAGCAACTGGACGGGGCATTGGGGTGTTTCGATGTCCTTAGAAGGGTAACTGTTCCCCCGAAGGGGTGGGTTCGTGCGATTCGCAATGCGCTTGGCATGACCGGCCGCCAACTTGCGCGCCGGTTGGGAACAAACCGCCAACGTGTCGCCCGTATAGAGCAAGATGAAAAGCAGGGAAGGGTTACGGTCAATACGCTGCGCAATGTGGCGGAGGCGATGGACTGTGAGTTTGTGTATGGATTCGTGCCGCGGGAATCGCTTGAGCAGACCGTTCAAGATCAGGCCCGGCGGGTTGCAGTTAAACGCATGAATCGCAGCAACCAATTAATGCGGCTGGAAGCACAGGAACTCAGCAAGGCCGAAAAAGATCAAGTCCTCAACGAGCTCATTGATGAGATCGTCGGTACGATGCCAAGATATCTGTGGGACGAATGATGGTTGAATTTGAATATCCGCAAGGCGCGACCCCATTAGATCCAAACGAAACAGAGGGGTTGATTCCAACTCATATTACTACACGGGCAGAACTGGACCGCTGGGAACAGGATAACATCAAC
The DNA here is from genome assembly GCA_039714335.1 of Planctomycetota bacterium. Lineage (GTDB taxonomy): Bacteria > Planctomycetota > Phycisphaerae > Sedimentisphaerales > Anaerohalosphaeraceae > 4572-13. The sequence continues at coordinate 6,208 of JBDLJN010000122.1, read as the reverse complement.
GAGGCATTGGCTTGGACTGATTCGCATAAGCCCAAAGATATCCTGAACGAATCGTTCATGAAACGGCTGCATAAGTGGATGTTTGGCAATGTCTGGAAATGGGCGGGGACATTCAGGCAAAGCGATAAGAACATCGGTGTTTCGTGGCGTATGATCCCGAATGATCTAAAGCATCTGTGCGACGATGTTCGTTACTGGATGGAGAACAAAACATTTGGCGAAGATGAAATTGCCGCACGATTCCACCATCGGCTGGTGAAGATTCATCTGTTCCCCAATGGCAACGGCAGGCATGCCCGCTTGATGGCGGACATACTATTGGAAAACTTCTTTAAGAAATCACCATTTGCATGGGGCAGTGCAAATCTGAGCAGCTTCGGCGATGACCGAGGACGATATATCCAATCGTTGAAAGCCGCTGACAATGGAGACTATTCACTTCTGTTAGAATTTATCAGGTTGTAGGGCCGGCAAGAGTTTATTCCAAGGGTTCTGTTTATGTTCCGGCCAGTTTTTTCAGGTAAATTTGGATGTCCTGCTGTCCGGTTTGTTCTTCACGATAGAAAACCTTTTCTGTTTTGTCATAGTCCCAGCGGTAATCGCCGATCCCATCGCCATTCGTATCAAATGTAAAGCTAAAATAATATCCCAGGTTTCCTTTTATGCCCGTTTTGTACTTGATTTTCTCCATGTCTTTTCTGGTGAACGGCACCGCCACCGACTCTACCAGGTTTTGCAGCGGCGCGGTAACGGATTGTATCTGTGTTGCGGAAACATCGGCCACCATTTTGTCATAGCCCCACACATCGACTTTCACACATGCGTTGGGTTCTAATTGAATCGGTGTATCCGACAAAAACGTTATGCTGAGCAGGTAGTCCGCTGATGATTCGGAGGGTTTGGCAGTGTCAGAATTCGGCGGGGTTGATTGCCGGGCTTCGGCCTGATTACGAATTTTGTCGTGATGTTTGGACATGTAATAGAAAGACTGTTCGATGGACTTTTCGCCCAGACAAAACAGGAATTCAACGCGCTGGCCGCCCTGGGGCCATTTGATGCCCTTTATCCCGAAGACATTTATCTCACCACTGACACTTTGCCCCGGTTCAAGTGTTACCGACTTGACCGTCTCCGGGATCTGTCTGGCACAAAGAGCCGGCGGTTGGGTTTTATCCTGGCAGAGAATGACAACGCTTTCGTTCCACAGGATATTCTTGCCATCAGTCAAGAGTGCCGCAACGGTGCGGGATTCGTTCGATGTATTGGTGATCGTCAGTTTATAGAGACCGTCGCCGTCCGGGTTGGTCCACTTGATCTTCTCGGCCGGCGGTACCGGCTCGGCAGTAAATTTGATCCCTTCACCCGCCAACAGCGCCGGCCGGCCGGTCTTGCTGCACAGCAAATCTCCCTTTACATTTTTCGACCAGAACTTTTTGCCCATCGCCGCCCAAGGCGAAATAAGCTGGTCCTTGGTCATCTCCCAGCCCAGCGGCATTTTCCCAACCATACGTGCCTTATCCGTCAACTCTTCGGTGGCTTCCTGTATAAAATCCACATTGAAACGACCCCGAACATCAGAGACCGCCACAACACATGATTTTTTTACAGGAAAGACGGGGACTTTGTGCTGGCGGGCCTGATGATGGGCCGTCAGTGCCTGGCCCACGGTCAGCTCGCCACGGAATACCTCTTTGACGGTAAGTGTTAACTCGTGAGAATAGATCGGCGGATAGGACTTGGTGACCGGACCGGCAACGGCAGATTCCAAAACCGCGGAAAACAGGATGGCGGATTTCATGATCGGATCACTTTCTTTTGCGGTGTCTTTATGATGAACCGCCTTTTTCGGCGACGGTACAGCTTTTCTCGCGGCTCGGACATTCGCCGGAAGGGTTCCAATCATCATTGCGACACACAAACCGGCAACTAAAAATCTGCTTGTATTTGATTTCATGAACCATATCCTTTCAAAAAAAGTTTGGGTTATTTTATTCGAGACCTCTGAATAACTCGGTTTCTTGCAAGACTGCCACGCTTTATGGTATTATAAAAGCCGTTTTTTATAATGCAAGGCAGTTTTTCAGAGGCCCCATTCCTTAAAACGCAGATTTAATCAAAAAAGTTGACAAGAAAATAAGATTTTCATTTCTTTGAGGGCAGACGCTGTCCGATTGCGTGTCAGGATGCGAAAGACGACGGCCTCTGGCAATATGATAGTGATTTTGGCGGTGCAATGGAACGGTTAATTTTTGACCGTTTCATCCATCGCCTGGAACTGTGAGAATATGTGATGTTTCCTGCCTTGTTTTAAGCATTCGGCATGGTTTTTGGCTTTTGGCGGCCTATTCACTGTAGCCGTGTTCGCCGATGAGTTTGACGAATCGGCAGCCGCAGACGGTTTTCGTGGTCATATGTCCCTTGTGTTTTTTCGCGACGATCAGTTCCTGCGTCCACTGTCTGCCGACGGGTGCGACGATCAGTCCGCCTTCGTTGAGTTGATCTTTGAGCGGATCAGGAATTTCCGGCACTGCGGCGGTGACGATGATACGATCAAACTGTTTGTCTTCCGGCCAGCCGCAACTGCCGTCGCCGATGGCGAATTCGATATTCTCGAAGCCAAGCCCCCCCAGGGCCGCCTGTGCCTGCTCGCCGAGTTCGTTAAACCGCTCCATGGTATAAACCTTCGCCGCCAGTGCGGCCAAGATCGCGCATTGATAGCCGCCGCCGGTGCCGATTTCCAGAACCTCTTCGCCGCCGGAAAGTTCCAGACACTGTGTCATCAGCGCGACAATATACGGCTGGCTGATGGTCTGGCCCATGCCGATGGGCAGGGGGTTGTCGTCGTAGGCGCTGGCGGCATACTTGGCCGGGATAAACCGCTCTCGCGGCACATGCTCCATTGCGTCCAGAACGCGCCGGTCATGAATATCCCGACCGCGCAGGTGGACATCGATCATCGTCCGGCGGCTGACGGCATACCGATTTTTCTCGTCGTAGCTGACCATTTGCGTACCTTCATATAAGGATAGTAAGTTCGGCGCGGTTAAAATTATAACTTACGACTCCAACAGTACATAGCCGCGCAAGAACAGATATTTTTGATGATAATCAATGCGTAGTATCGGATTATTTTGTATATTTTTCAATATAATTCTCTGTGGGGAATAAGATGGGGGTGATGTTTCGCAATAGACCGATAATGTACTGGAGCCAGAATGACTCAAAAAGCAACTACAATAGCGAATACCGGCTGCCCGATATACTGGTGGGATGTTTTTGGCCGTATCGGTGATGAGTCGATCATTACTGAATTCGCGGTTTCGTTTCTCAAAAACGGAGAAACGCTGATGCTTTCGCTCAAGAGTGCGGTCAATGCACACAGCCTTGAGCAAGTCGAACTCTATGCGCACGCGCTGAAGGGGTCCGCTTCCAATATCGGCGCTGTGCCCCTGGCGAAAAAGGCCTGGCTCATGGAAAAAGCCGCGTCGGAAAAGAATCTGGACGTCGCCGCCGAACAACTCACAGCGACCGAAGACGAGTATCTCCATCTCATATCCTTGTTAGAATGTCCCAACTGGATCCAGCAGGCCAAACAGGCCGCCGAGGCCGGCTGTCCATAAGATCCGGACCTCGTTCATTCCATCTCATATTTTCATATTAATTGATTGCCGCTGCTCATCCTGCGCGATACCATAGATATTGTTTCAGATATTCTTTATGGAAAGGGCAGGAAAATGAAGATTCGATCGTGCATTGCATTGTCGCTGGTTCTTATTATTTCCGGGTGTGTTCCGTCACTGCATCAGCTCTGGACCAAAGAAACACTGGTCTATGACGAAGCGTTTGTCGGCAGCTTTAAAGAAGGGGATAATGTTTGGCAGTTCACCGGCGACCCGAACGACACATCGTATGAATTGGTCATTGCGGAGAAAGAAGGCAAAAAGAGCCAACTGGACGCGCATTTGGTCGATGTACAAGGGCAGCTTTTCTTTGACTTCTATCCCTCCGACGATGCGGAAATTGAATGTGGCGATTGGCTGAAATTCCATCTGGTTCGGGCTCATTTGTTTTTGAAAGTTGAAAAAACAAAAGACGCCTTTTCGTTAGCGGTGATGGATTCGGAAGAAGTTGGTAAACTGCTCCAGGAAAATCCGAAACTGGTGAAGCATGAATTCATTGAGGACAGTCCTCTCGTTCTGACGGATACGCCGGAAAACCTGCAAAAGTTTTTGATCGAGGCACCAAAGTTGAATGACAAAGTGTTCGGCGACCCGATGGATCTTGTGCGGATAACAGATTAGCGGTTGCGATACAATATCAATGCCTCGAAGAGGCAAAAGTCAGTTAGCCGACGGCGTGAGCCGCCGGAACAGGAAGTATTCGCACATCCAAGCCCCGCAGGGGCGAAAGTATCTGATTTCCAGCGTTTCGCTTCTCGCTTGACCTTTGCTCCAATATCGCCATAATGGCCGTCCATGAACGAGAAAACAAAACGACTGATCGAACTGGACAAGCAATACCTCTGGCATCCGTTCACCCAGATGGCCGACTGGCTCACCGATGACCCCGTGGTGATCGAGTCCGGCGACGGATTTTACCTCATCGACACCGAGGGAAGGCGCTGCATCGACGGCGTCAGCAGTTTGTGGTGCAATGTCCACGGCCATCGCGTCAAAAAAATCGACGACGCCATTCGCACGCAGCTCGACAAGATCGCCCACAGTACCCTGCTGGGCCTGGGCCAAACGACCTCCATCGAACTGGCTGAAAAGCTGGCCCGGATCGCTCCGGCGGGATTGGAAAAGGTGTTCTATTCCGACAGCGGGGCCACGGCGGTGGAGATTGCCGTCAAGATGGCCTACCAGTACTGGCAAAACATCGGCCAAACGGAAAAGACAAAATTCATCTCGCTCAAAGAGGCCTACCACGGCGACACCATCGGCTCGGTCAGTGTCGGCGGGATGGACCTGTTCCACGGCATCTTCAAGTCGCTGATATTCGAGACGTATTACGCCCCCAGCCCGGACCCGTATCGCTGCGAGGGTACACCAGCCCAGTGTGCGAAAAATTCACTCGAAGCGATGGAAGCAATCTTAAAACAGCACGGTGATACAATCGCCGCCATCGTGGTCGAACCGCTGGTGCAGGGTGCGGCGGGAATCATCATACAGCCGCCCGGATTCTTAAAAGGCGTCGAAAAGCTCGCCCGCAAATACAACACGCTGCTGATCGTCGATGAGGTGGCGATGGGCTTTGGGCGTACGGGCAAAATGTTTGCCTGTGAGCATGAAGATGTAAAGCCGGACTTGATGTGCATCGCCAAGGGCATCAGTGCAGGGTACCTGCCATTAGCAGCCACGCTGACCACGCAAAAGATTTTCGACGCATTCGCCGTCTCCGGCGATATCCATAAGACTTTCTACCACGGCCATACCTATACTGGCAACGCCCTCGGCTGTGCGGCGGCGCTGGCCTCGCTGGAGCTGTTTGCCGAAAACAAAATCCTTGAAACTATGCCGGAAAAGATCGAGTTGATTGCTGAATACTTCGAGCGTTTTTCCAAATTGCCCTATGTCGGCGACGCCCGCCACTGCGGCATGGTCGGCGGGATCGAGTTGGTCAAAGACAAGCAAACTAAAGAGCCGTTCCTGTCACAAGACAAAATCGGCGCTAAAGTCTGCGCCGCCATGCGACCCAAAGGCGCCATGATGCGCCCGCTGGGCGATTGTCTGGTCTTCATGCCTGCGGTAGCGATGGATATAGAAACGCTAACAAAACTGTTGGACATCATCGAAGAAACATTAGTCAATGATGTGTTGAAAATAGTGAATAAACCATGAAGAACATGAAGTTTTTTTTTATTTTTTCTTCATGGCCTTCATGAACTTCATGGTAAAAATATAACACAAGGTTTTTATGCTTAATTTAAGTCTACCTAAAAAAAATGGATTGTTTATTACCGGGACCGATACCGGCGTCGGCAAGACGCTGGTTGCCGGGGGGATTGCGGCGGTGCTGCGGGAGCAGGGTTTGAAGGTCGGGGTGTTTAAGCCGATTGCTTCGGGCTGTCGCAACGATGGTGGATTGGTTAGCGACGATACGGAGTTTTTGGCTTTGTGTGCGGATGCGGATTATTCGCTGTCGGTGATTACGCCGGTAACATACAAAACGCCCGCCGCACCGGTCACCTGTGTGCAGCTCGAGGGAC
>JBDLJN010000121.1:0-8694 GCA_039714335.1 Planctomycetota bacterium | reverse complement strand
GAACCTACTATGGTAGTTGTCCTGATTTCCCGATATGTCACTTCTTTGAGATCTATCGTACCCGGCTCATTGTCATTAACGAGAATCCTTGGGCGATTCAAAACACGACCATAGTTCTTGCTCTCCATCAAAGTCAGAATCGCCATAATCTTGTCATTACCATAAAAACCTGAAAAATCACCCGATCGCATCGTCCCTTCAGCGAATGTATTTCGGTCCGGCGCAGCAATCAGGTTGTCCAGGATACTGCCAACCGTACCGCCTCCCATTGTGTAATCCAACGCGCCCGATGTATAATTCAAATCCGGAAAGGCACTAACGACATCCAGATCATAGTTAAACTGATCCAGTTTGCTAATTTCAACCAACATAACGTCCAACAGCACCTGAAAACGGTTTTTGTCCAATTGAGTAATAAGATCGCTGATCCACTGCTGATTTCGCTTATTTCCGTACACAATAACAGAGTTTGATTTTCCATCCCCAATAACCTTGGGGCGTTCTTCCTGGAGCATGGGAATGTTAGATGAACCGGGCTCTCTTTGTATTTTATCCGTCGGTGATGATTTTTTCTCGACTTCATCAAATGTTTTTTCGATCAACTGGTTTAGAACTCCCTCAAGTTCACCCGCATTTTGGTTTTCAAGTGCATAAACTACATACGGCGTTGTTATTGTATCCAGTTGGCGGTCGGCGTGGGCAATGACCAGGGCAATCGCGTCGTGCTGTCGCGGGGTGGCATAGACCAGCAGCGAGTTGGTCGTTTCCAGCACCGAAATCTGCGGCTGGTCGGCGGTAATATCTTTTTCCGAGCCGCCCGCGGCCGTCGGCAGGGACAGCGGCACAGCGCCTTCAGCAGTCGGCGGTTGTGGAGAACGGCTGGTCGTCGACCGGGACGAACGGGAACTGGTGCCGCGCGAGCGGGAATACGGGTCCGAGCCGCTTGTCTGCGGGGCAATGATCCCCAAATCGGTCAGCGTATCGATAATCTCCTGTGTATCGACATACTGGATCTCATACTGGCGGATCGTCCGCTGGTCCTTCTGCACCACATCCACATGGGCGATCACCAGTTCGATGGCTTTGTGCTGTTCGGCGGTCGCATTAACCAGCAGCGAATTCGTCGCCGGGCGAACGGAAATAAAGGGCTGATCGCCTTCGGCCGCGGCCTTGGATGTCGGTGTCCGCGGCGGTGTCCGCGGCGGTATCGGCGTTCGGCTTGACGTTCGGCTTGACGGGGTTGTCCGGCCTGAAGTCGGTGATTGCTTCGTGGATACAGACACCGAAGCCAAACCCAATTCGTTCAGTACATCGATCACATCAGCGGCTTCGACATTTTGAATGACATATTCCCGCACCGTCTTCAAGCCGTACTGCGGCACGTCCAGGGCATCGATCAATTCATTAATCAGAACAAGTTGGTCGACTTTACCGGCCATAAGAATCCGGTTGGTGCGATCATCGGTATCGATATAGACCGCATCGGGCTGAGACGGCGTCTTCGCTACCGCAGCAGGAGTGGTCGTCGCTATCGGAACCTTTTTGGTGATCGTGCGGCCGGTTTTGGGGTCGCGCGTGGTAACCGTGCGGGTCTTTGGGGCCGCCGCCGGGGCCTTGACCTGCAGAGAAACGCCCTCTAACTCTTTCGCAAGTGCCTCCAGCTTGGGAACGACCTCCGACGGCTTGATATGTTTGAGCGTGCGGAACTTGTATTCCTTCTTTTCACCCGGCACATCGATCATATCCAGCACCTGCTGAATCTGGTCCATGCGGTAGGCATAATCGGTAACGATCAGCGTATTCGATTCAGCCAGCACTTTGTATCCGTTCGTCATGCCCAACTGAAGCTGTATCAGCATACTTTGCGCAGATGCTGGGCTGATATGATCGAGCTTGAATTTCGTACTGACGACCAGTGTTCCCGGCAGGATGGGGTCGTTCGGATCACGAAGGGGCAAGTCACCCCCGCCTCTGGATATCAGATTGGCATCCGTTGCTTTAAAAATCATAATAAACCGGCCGCGGCGGGTCATCACAAAGCCCTTTTGGCGAAGAACCGTCTCGAGCAGCGCATAGGTCTCTCTGACTTTGATCTTGCCGCCGTGGACCTTGAGTTTAACTCTTTGATTTTTCAGGATTTGCGGGTCATACAGGTAGTTCAGGCCAAGCTGCTTACCCACCAGATCGACCAGCGATTCCAGTTCGACCTCTTGCGGCAGATCAATTACCGTTATATCATCTTCGGCATGCGTTGGATCAAGCTGCGGTTCGGTTTGTATCGTCACCGGTGTCTGAATTTTTGACTCGGCAGGCGCCTCCGGCTGGGGTTCGGGCTCTTTGGATTCAGCAGCCCGGGCTTCCAGTTCGGCCAGTTTTTGACGCAGCAATGCAAGTTCACCCTGCAACGCAGTTGTCTCATCGGTCGGCTCAACAGGTTGTATCTTATCTGTTTCCGGTTCCGGCGAAGGGGCCGCTTTTTCTTCGGCCGCTTCACGCTCAGCCCGGCTCGCTTCTTCTGCCGCCTTTTGAGCTGCCAGTGCCTGCTCTTCTTTGGCTCTGCTCTTTGCCAGCAGCGCCTGGATAACCTTCATTGGATCATCGACTTCGGGCGCCGCTCCCTCATCCGGCTGCTCTGCCGCAACCGCATTGGGCTCTGCCGGAACCGCATTGGGTTCTGCGACCGACTGGACCGGCTTTACCTCTTCAGGCACTTCCGTGACAACAGTTTCATCCGAAGCCTGTTTAACCTCGGCCTGTTCTTCAGCATCGGCCAGTTCCTTCAATAAACCCTCGCTTAAAAAGTCTTCGCCGACTTCGGCCTCGACCTCGGAGTCCGCGGCTTTGCTCGGCTCTGCAACCGGCGGGTCTTCAAACATCTGCCGGGCAACCTCATCAAGCGGTGCCGGTTTTTCGACAATCGCCGGCTCAACAGCTTCTGTCGTTTTCGGGGCGGGTTCGATAAGTTCATTGGGCTCGGGAGAAAATCTTGGAATGTTCGGCTCAACAGTCTCGTTCGGCGTTTTAACATCTTCAGGTTCGACCAGCGCTGAAGGTTTTTCTGTGGGCATTTCGGGGGCTTGCTCGCCCGCCGGTCCGGCAGCGATCGTCTCTTCAGGAATCACAGTCTGATTTTCTTTTTTCCACCCCTGAAACGCCACTTCGATCTCGTCCAATATCTCTCCTGAAGCAATCGCAATCAGCTGGTTATCAAGAACATCAATAATCGCCGGGTTTGCTGAATCCCTGGCAGGTGCTTCGGTCATCGTGCCCACTGTGATATCTTCCAACTCCGCAGCAAACGCCTCCGGCCGCGGCAATGGCCGCCCCTCAGAAGCGGTCATCAGAATTTGTATCTGAGCCGGCTCTTCCCGGTCGAGCAGCCCGATGATTTCCGTCGCCATGATAAAATCAGAACCAACATTACTGGTTATGATCAATACCTCCGGCGTCATGGGGTTATAGCTCTTGCCGACGTTCAACTGCGAAAGCATCGCCTGTGCCTGCTGGCTGGTAATGTGGTTGAGTTTATATACACGGCTGCGCAGCACGCCGTCTTCATGGTCCGGCTCGGCAGCAACAAGAACACCTGTCAATAACAGTGTACAAAGAATCAGCGGCATCAGTCCTTGCTTCCATCGTGCGAACATCTTCATATTTACTGACTGCATATTCAACTCCATAGAGTATCACTTCGTATCCCGGTTCATTTCGCCGGAACATTAAAATTCGAATACATTAAGGTTTCCTGGGTTCGCGAGCAGCGGGTTTGTCCGCCGGGGCCGATTTTGCCTTGGCATCTTTTTCAGAACTGTCGGCTTCGGCCTTTGCGGCGTCTGCCTCCGAGCCCGCTTGTGCTCCGGTCTGCTGCTCTAATCTTTCCTTTTCAGCATTGAGTTCCCTCATCATATGCATCCACATTTCCTTTTCTTTCTCACGTTCTTCCGCCGAGATCGAATCATCTTGGCGATTCATAATCGCCTCAATGCCGGACATTGTTTCCTCAAGCGACTCCTTGTGCTCCTGCGGCGGAGGCGATGTCGGAACCGAACGAACCCGCCGGATGCGATCAGACGCATCCGACTCTGGCCGTGATGCGCGGTCAATGGGACGAACCGCTCTGGCGGGCGTGGAACTCGCTGTGTCAGGTTTTGCCGCCGATGCGGCATCGGTTCGGGTTTTGGGACCGGGAATCGGCGTCTGTACAGCGGCACTTGTGGCGGCAGGAACCATGGATACATTTTGTTCACCTTTTAGCAGTGATTTGACCTGCGGTTTTGGTGGAACAAACTTTTCCTTCGGATTCTGGCCGCCCTGCGTAAAGACGACACTTCCGTCACGAATTTCCTGTATCTCCAGGTGTCCAACCTTTTCGCCCTGGCGAAACCATTCCTGTTTATTGCTCGCGGTCTGCAGCAACGCCAATGACCTGTCCGGCGAAGATTCATATACAACGGTTGCCAGCAGGTCACTTTTCAGACTGACCGGGGCCTTGGGCCGCGGGACCGTCGAAACCGGGGTTCGGGCGACTTCAACCGGGGGTTTCGGCTTAACTATTGGCGCCGGGGGTTTCGGGGGCGGCGGCGGATCGATCCGTAACGCAAACGCCTTGGCCTGCGCAACTAAGGGAGATATCTTGTCCTCTTTTTCAACCTCTGTACCGGCCTTGTCCTTGAATCGCTCGACAATACCGGGGATGTTTAGAAAGTCATTGACCTGCGGATCCTTTTTGAGTCCGATAAATACCATCGTCCCGACACCGCAACAGGCCAAAATAACAATTATAATACTGGTTATTCTAAGGGTCTTAAGCATTTCTTTTCCAAAGTCCGGGTTTTCCTCAATTTCAGAGCAAAAACCGCTATTTGTAATCCATCTTCGCGTTCAGTACTGTACCTTTAGACACTTTGGAGTCCCTCAGGTTCCAAAAAAAAGAACACACAAATTAAACATCAAAACACTGTTCTTATGCCACCGGTGTTTTTTCGGCCAAAATCACTTCAATCTGAACCAACCGCTGCAACGAACTGTCAATTTTTGGCCATCTTTCAGGGTTATTGTCAATTCATCCGTGATGTAACGCCGAGCGGTAGAACTCCGGGCGGGAGGTGTGATTTTGATCTCCAACTTGACATGATCGCCTTCCTGCTGCTGGCTTTCGATCTCCATATAGCCATTTCTGGATGTTGCAGATTCAATTTCAACAGGTCTGCCGTAGTTGCTTCGAATCAGATTTCCTCTGAGAACCGGCTTGCCGGGCTCAACATTCTGGAGAATATAACGGGGATTCGTCAATTCGTACATCGGTATAACAGAATAACGGACCATCAGCGTACCGGCCTGCGGATGTGTTGTCCTGATCTGAATAACGCCCGTGTTAGTTTGACCCATTTTTTCGATATCAACCTCTGGCTTCAAGGTAAACTCGGTGGCCTTGACAGTGGAGTCAAATGGTATTTTAATGGCGCTTTTGACCACAAACACCGATTTGATCGAAAACTCTTTCCCGTCGGTACTTTTTACAACGAGGTCCGGCATTCCAGCGTTTTCGAGATCCAGTTTCAGTTCAATTTTTTCCGGCTCAATCGTCACTTTGACAACAACTTCGGCCTTGACGGCAAATCGTGCCCGCGGCGCAGCAGGATCATTACTGAGAATATAAAGACCTTTTTCGACATCGCCCTTGGTCGCAGGCGCCTTGAAAGTGACCTCAATCTGCCCCGATTCGCCCGGTTCAAAAGCGATGGGCGGGTTAAATGCTTTCATGGCGCTATATCGTTTGCCGTCTTTGATCAGGGTCGGCTTCGAACAGCCGCACGTACTCTGGATGCGGTTCACCAACAATGTGCCTTCGCCTTCGTTTTTAAATTCATAATCTGCTTTATGAGTAGAACCCGGTCCGACCTTCCCAAAATCATGGATCGCCTTGGTCAGGACGACCTTAGGAGCCGGACCTGCAGGGGTCTTTTCTGTGGATTCTGCCGGTTTTGTTTCTTTTTGCTGGGACGGCTGCAATTCTTCAGCGGGTTCGACTTTCTGCTCATCTGTACGGGACTGACCCGGCAGGCAGCCAACTATGATAAAAGACGCCAACAATGCAGCGATAGCAAAACCGGTAATTCTGTAATTCTTCATTCTGTTTTACCCCTTAACAATAATTAATTTCTAAAAACTTTCATATTCAATACGCCGATAACAAGTGGTGAGTTTATCAAAAAGCTGTTATTTGGCAACTGTCTTTTCGACCTATTTAAGGTTAACTCTTTACAGAATCCGCTCTTGCCGGTAAAATATAAATCGTTTTCATAGGTGCTTATTTAGGAGTCGTTTATGAGCCAAACCAGGCAACCCGAATTATCAGTAGTGATACCGGTGTTCAACGAAGAACAGAGCATCGAGCCGCTTCACGCCGAAATCGAGCAGGCACTCGCTGATTTCGACTTCGAAGTCCTTTATATTGACGACGGCAGTACCGATAACAGCTTTTCGGTATTGACTGATATCCAGCAAATTCATATGAATGTGCGTCTGATCCGCTTTCGCCGAAACTTTGGTCAGACCGCCGCAATGAGCGCCGGCTTCAAATATGCCCGCGGAAAAATAATTATTCCGATGGACGCCGACGGTCAAAATGACCCCGCGGACATCCCGAAACTGGTCGCCAAGCTGAACGAAGGGTATGATATCGTCAGCGGTTGGCGAAAAGAACGCAAAGACAATGCCGTAACACGGACACTGCCGTCGCGGATCGCAAATTGGATGATCGGCAGGATTACCGGCATCCGCCTGCATGATTATGGCTGCACGCTCAAGGCCTACCGGGCCGAATCGCTCAAACCGATTCGCCTGTACGGCGAGATGCATCGATTCATCCCCGCACTGGCCCGCTGGGGCGGCGAAAAAGTTGTCGAGATGGTCGTCAACCATCGGCCACGCACCACCGGCCAGACAAAATACGGCCTCAGCCGGACCTTTAAGGTCGTTCTCGACCTGATAACCATTAAATTCCTGGCTTCTTTCTCAACCAAACCGATCCATATCTTCGGGGGGCTGGGATTTCTGTGTTTTCTTGGGTCGTTTATCTCGGGCGCCACGGTCCTGGGCATGAAGCTCATCACGAATTATTCGATGAATCGCAACCCCCTGCTCATTATCTCAATGATGCTGATGATGGCCGCCATTCAATTCGTTTTGATGGGGCTGCTGGCCGAGATCATGGTACGCACCTATCACGAATCACAGGACCGGCCCATTTATGTAATTGAGAAAATCGTCGAATCCAAAGATCAATCTTCCCAGTCAGCATGATATGGCCCGTCGAAGAAAAAAAACAACTCAAGTAAGCCCGCCTCCGGCCGACATCAAACGGCCCGGCCGCTTTTCGGGCGGTTTGATCGTTTCCGTTATTATCACGCTGATCCTTGCCGGGATCCCCTTCGCCCTTGGAAAGCACATCGAATTCAATTCACCCGGTCCGTTTGACAGCGGCGCCTTTGTTTATTCCGCCAAACACTTACTGAACGGCGCGCAATGGGGTGTCGAAGAACAAAGTTCCGCCCGTCCGAATACGCTGCTGGCCAATGTGGTTGGAGTCAGATTGTTCGGCTTCAATGAAACCGGTCCCAAAGCCGTTCAGATGATCCTGCAGTTGGGGGCTTTGGGTTTCATGTTCTATACGCTGCGCAAGGTCTTTGGTCCTGTGGCCTCGGTGGTGGGGACCACTGTCGCCGCGATCTACCTGTCGGCGCCGCTGATCGCCAAATTCGGCAATGTCAAAGAGCAGTTTATGATTCCGCTGATGATCGCCGCGGCGTGCTGCTTTTTATTATACGGATATTCCAGCAAACGCTTCTGGCTCATATTGAGCGGCTTTTTTGCCCTGCAGCCCTATTACTTCAAGCCCACCGGCCTCTCGATCGTCATTGCGCTGGGGATTTCTATCATCGCGGGAAATGCCCTCTCAAAAAAACCGAAACAACTGGCCCTCGAGCTGGGCCTGTTTCTGGCCGGATATACCGCCGGACTGCTGGTACCCGGCTCATTGTATATCTGGCAGGGTCTTCTCTCATCCCTTTTGAGAACTTTACCCGTCGTGATGCTTGAGGCCGGGCTTCTTTTTGGGGTTGTCGTTTTCGGGATCGCCGCCGTGATTGTCCTCATTAAAAGATATCAGCTCATCATGCAGCTTAGACACGTCTCAAAATGGATACCGATCGCGGGGCTGTGTTTGATTTTCATTGCCCTTGCGGCGGCGGCAGCGATGATCAAAAAAGAGCCGGGATCAGAAGACAGCGACATCGTTTCCTACTTTTACGACATCCCGCTGGTTTCGTTCCCCCGCCGGCTTTATTTTATGGCGGACACACAAATCAGCAAACTGCTTGCCGCCACCGGCCTTAGCGGAGGATATGTTGCCAACAGTTGGAAAGCCATCGGAATAGCGGACCTGGCACCCAAAGTTTTTCGCTATTATAAAGCGCTGTCGGTTCCGATCCTACTGGCGATGGCTTCTGTTATTGCGGCGGTATGGGTATGGGTTCGCCGGCTGAAAATAAAAACACCGCCGGAGGATATTCAATCAAAGCTGGTTTGGATGCTAGCGGTTTGGTGGATGATCGACATAGCGTTTGTCTGGGGCAGTCCGCGGTCATATGAACAGTACTACCTGCCGCTGTGCGCGTCCGGGGCGATGCTGGG
>JBDLJN010000120.1:0-8719 GCA_039714335.1 Planctomycetota bacterium | reverse complement strand
CCAGGGCGATTCTGGCGCTGCCGTCGGATGACCTGCGCAAGAAGCTGGCAAACCGCGCACTGGCAGGGCGACTCAGTGTCCGAGAGGTCGAAAGATTGGTCAGAAAGCACCTTGAGAGAAAGCCCGAAACGGAAAGCATAAAGAAAGAAAAACAGGCCCATATTGTCGATTTAGAAAACCGACTCCAGTCTATACTTGGCACAAAGGTCAATATCAAGCCCAACAAGCGAGGCCATCGCGGCAGGATCATTATCGATTACTATTCAATCGATGAATTCGACCGTCTGGCAGAGAAAATGGGGCTCGCGGCCGAAGAATAACCCTGCAGGGCCATTAACACCAGCCATCATTATTGCTCAAAATCCAAGCTTTCTCTTGTTTTTCGAGTTTTGCACACTAAAGTATGAACTCTCACGGCGAGTCATCGCTGTCGTACTAAGAACGACTGTTTTTTATTAATAAGGTTAAGATTGATGCATAAAAGTCCTTTTAATGTTGTCCATCAGCAATTAGATGCCAACTTTGACGTCTTTGACGGCTGGTCACTACCGGCCGATTTCGGTGATACAGAATCAGAATCAAAAGCATTGTCCGAAAGCTGCGCGGCGGTTGACCTGTGCAGTTTCGGCAGAATCCAGATCAGCGGCAAGACGGCCAAAGAAACAATTAACACCCTTTTTACCACTGAAAAGGGCAAAATCAGGCCAGACAGCTGGGTCTGGGCAAAGCCCGTCGGCTACGAAAACGACACTCCGTGCCGTATTTACAGACTAAACGGCAGCTACACATTGCTGACGCAGCCGGCACAAACGCAATCGCTCTGCCAGTGGGTCCAGTCCTCCTCCGGCGGGGGAGTCGAAACAGTCAATATTACGAAAAAAACAGCGATGCTTGGTCTTTACGGCCCAAAGGCCTTTAATTCCATAAGCGGTGTTCTGCCATTCGACATTGACCACCTTGACCCCGGTGACGCCGCAAAAATGTCATTTTTCATGATGTCATTCACGCTCATCCGCGGAAGTTGGCTGGGAGGCGAGGGATTGGAGCTGATCTGTCCAGCATCGGCAGGACCGTTGGCCGCAGGAGCCGTCGCAAAATACCGGCATAAACACCATATAACCCCCGCCGGCATGGTTTGCCTTCAGACAGCAATGGCACAAACGCAAAATCATCTGTAAACTGCACAAAAAGTGTCTGCTCTCCTTAAATTTGACTTCATTGCCCCCTATTTACCTCAAGTCCGGTGTCGATTTTGTCCGATAACTATAGACAGATGATGACATAATTTGAAAGGAAGATCATGGATGACAACATTAATGAAGTAGAAGTGGTTGAGCAGGATTTACTGATGACAGTTGACGATTTTGCCAAACAAGAGGGCGTCACCACTCGGACGGTATACCGTTGGATCGAACTTGGGCGCCTTGACACCGTTGAACGTCTCGGAAAGAAGTATGTCAACGCCTCAGTACCCCTAAAAACGGCGATTAATGACAATGACAAGTTCGGACACGACATGAAGTCGACGGGTGTCGGAGCAATACAAAATGTCAATATCTTCGAAGAGTACCTGAAAACACTTCGTGAAAATGAGAGACGTTCTGAAAAGTCATCGCGTCACTGGCAGATTTCTTGCTTTGTAAGTGTCTTTCTGCTCTTCGTCGCCTTACTGGCCGGCACGGCCATCAGTCTGTTCTATCATTATGGATATGAAAACTTGTCTAATAAATTGGAATCGTCAGAAACAGGGTTGGCCAAAGCCGAATCCGACAAGGCGGATGCACTCACCAGGGTTGACAATTTCGATGAGCGTCTGGAAATTAAAGTAAAATCGTATAAAGACGAAAATACCAAACTTCAGAAGCGACTTGATGAGATAATTGCCCGAAACGATGAACTCCGCGATCGGCTCGATGAAACCTTCGACCGGAACACCGTCCTGCTTCAACGCATCTCAGAACAGACCACAATCGATGAGATGGCATCGCTGGAAACTCCTGAGGATACAAGGCCTTAGATGTAATCCATGCATTCAAAGGGTGCTTTTAGAAAACTCAAAGGGCGGACCAGGTGCTTTTGGGGTTGAAAATCCCCATATTTCCCCTGTGATTTCTCGTTATGTCTCGATAACGGTGAATGACGACGGGGATCCTGCCCCTTTTAGTTCTTGTTTTTCTGTGGAATACAGGGGGAATTTGTGCTATATGTAACATTTCCGAGTGCTTTCTCATAGTTTGAACTTTCTTCTATATATATAGGTAAAATATATGTTTGCGATTATCAGCGATATCCATTCGAATTTAGAGGCCCTGACGACAGTGCTGGACGACATCGAGAACCGAGGTATTAAGACGATTTATTGTCTCGGCGATGTGGTCGGCTACGCCGCCAACCCGAAAGAGTGCCTGGATCTGGTGATCGAGAAAACCGAAAACTGCGTGCAGGGCAACCATGACTACGCCGCGATGTACGAACCGACCAATTTTAATTCCGGCGCTGAGGCGGCAGCCTACTGGACCCGGAAAATGCTCGAGTCCGATCCGGATCGGGAAAAAAGCGACCAACGGTGGCGATATCTCGGCAATCAGAAAATGCGATGGACAATGGAAACCAGGATGGCCGACATCAATGCGACGCTGGATTTCGTACATGCCTCGCCGCGGCGGCCGATCAATGAATATGTCTTTCCCGATGATGTTTATACCACCACCGGCAAAATGACCGGGCTGTTCGAAAAGGTCAAGCACGTCTGCTTTGTTGGACATACGCATCTGCCCGGCGTTTTTCTCGAAGACCCGGACTTCTATTCGCCTGATGAATTGGGGGGAGCGTACCCGATCATTCCGGACGAAAAAGCAATTGTCAATGTCGGCTCGGTCGGACAACCGCGTGACCGTGATAATCGAGCCAGCTATGTGTACATCGAAGACAACAACGTAAACTTCGTGCGTTTGGAGTACGACTTCAAGGCCGCCGCGGAAAAAATTTACGCGATCCCCGAACTAGACAACTTCGAAGGTGACCGCCTGGCCGACGGACGATAGACAAATCATATATTAAAAAGCAAATATCAAAATTGAATCCGTCTGTGGCGGATACTGTTTTATAAAAAGGTTATGTTCCATGAAAATGAAGACAGCAGGGATTGTGGTTTTATCGGCATTTTGTTTATTGTGTGGATGGCTGGTCGTTGACGCAGTGGTTCACCATCCACAGCAGGCAAAGCAGCTGCTCGGCAGGGTGGTCCCGCTGGCCGGCGAACTGGATGAAACCGAAACACCGGCTCCGACACCGGCCGAACCGGCTGCGGAAGTCATTACAAACGCTCCGGTCGTTTACCCGCAGCTAACCGCCACCAGCACTGCCGAACAAACTGTTACGCTCGGCGCGGTCTATGACGA
Organism: Planctomycetota bacterium; assembly: GCA_039714335.1. Classification (GTDB taxonomy): domain Bacteria; phylum Planctomycetota; class Phycisphaerae; order Sedimentisphaerales; family Anaerohalosphaeraceae; genus 4572-13. Next base: position 5,318 of record JBDLJN010000120.1, on the reverse strand, counting down.
GGTCAAACGGTTCGACGATGACAGTCAATATAAATTCCAAGTCGAATTGACCAGCAGGGGGGCGGCGGTCAAAACACTTTCACTCAGCGAGTTCAAGGACCGAGACACCGAACACCCCATGCCGCTGGCCCTGTTGTCCCCGCTGGGCATCAACAAGGATATTTATTCATTAGCGAATACTGCCTTAAAAGTTGCGCCTGTCGATGCGGAACAATTCGGCAGCAGGGCGTTTCCGTTGAACAAGCTCAACTGGAATCTTATCGAAACAGATGCGGCAGATACCGTTCGTTTTAAAGCGATCCTGAAAAATGTCGACACCGGCACGGACATGTTGAAGATCATCAAGACCTACCGTATCCAGCCGGGCAGCTATGATTTGGATTGTGACATTGCCATCGAGAATCTTTCCGGTGATCCGATCAAGGCGCTGTTACAGATGCAGGGCCCCGGCGGGATGGAACGTGAAGGGGTTCGGCAGGATGCACGCAAGGTCAAGGCAGCCTATCAGTCCGATGAAGGCGGGGATATTGCTGTTGAAGCTCTCGACGTCGCAGCAATGCAAAAGAAGATCAAAAAGAGCGATGCCGATGCATTCCGGGTCAAAGGCAAGAATGCCGAAAATGATTTGATTTGGTCGGCATTGACCAACAAATATTTTGCCGCGATCTTGCGGCCTGTACGGACCGAGACCCCGATCGATCCGTGGCTGAAATTTACACAGGCACAGCACTATGCAGCGCCCACCGAAAACGATGACGACAAGGATTTGCAGAATGGTTCGTTCAGCATGACCAGCCAGCCAATCACACTTGTTGCGGCAGGACAGGACAATGCACAGCGGTCGTTTTCATTGCAGATGTATGTCGGGCCGAAGGATAAAAAGGTGTTCAAAAAGAATGAGACCTATCACGCCCTGCAATACTTCAAAACGATTGATTTTCGCGGCTGCTGCTGCCCGCAGTCGGTCATTGCTCCGCTGGCGTTCGGTATCATCTGGCTGATGAATACCATGTACACGATCATGGGCCCGCTGGGCAACTATGGCGTCGTCATCATGTGCCTGGTGGGTTTGGTGCGACTGGCGATGCACCCGATCACCAAAAAAAGCCAGGTCTCCATGATGAAAATGCAGAAACTCGGCCCGAAGATGAAAGAGATTCAGGCCAAGTACGCCAACAACAAGCAGGAAATGAATAAGCAGGTTATGGCGATGTATCGGGAGCAGGGCGTCTCGCCGATCTCCGGGATGCTGCCGATGATGCTGCAGATGCCCATCTGGATCGCCCTCTGGACGGCGGTCTATACCAGCATCGACCTGCGCGGGGCCGCTTTCTTGCCGGTGTGGATCACGGACCTGTCGATGCCGGATAAATTGTTCGCGATTCCTTATGCGGCCAAGATTCAGACGCTCCCGTTCATCGGCTCTTTCTTCCCGGACTACTTCAACCTGCTGCCGCTTCTGATGGGCGTGGTGATGTATCTCCAGCAGAAGATGATGCCGTCATCGCAGGCCGCTGCCCAGACCAATCCGCAGATGGCCCAGCAACAAAAGATGATGATGATCATGATGCCGCTGCTGTTCCCGATCATGCTCTACAGCGGACCGTCCGGCGTGAACCTGTATATCCTGTCCAGCATCAGCGCCGGCGTCATCGAACAAAAGGTTATCCGCAAACACCTCAAGGAAAAGGAAGAGGCCGACTCCATCGGCAAGGTGCCCGTCACCAGTAAAACCGGCGGAAAAGTTAAAAAGAAAAAAACCAAACCCATGTTCAAGGGATAATAACCTAAACGCATTTTCCGCCACAGAGAACGCAGAGGTCACGGAGATTATTATTTCTCTGAGTTCTCTGTGTCCTCTGTGGTTTTTTTTAATGAGTTAGAATGCTGAATCTGGATGACACAATCGCGGCGGTGAGTACGGCGGCTGTCCCGGCTGGTACGGTGGGTCGAAGTGTTATCCGTGTTTCCGGTCCCGAAGCGTTTGAGGTGCTTTCAAAAATCGTTATCTCCTCTGGCCCGACTCAAAAAAGACGTATCAACTCCTGCACAGTTCATGTTGACGACGATCTTGATATTGACGGATTGGTGTACCCTTTTTTTCAGCCGCACTCTTATACCGGGCAGGATTTAGCCGAACTTCATCTGGACGCCAGCGGGGCGGTTGTTGAGGTTATTTTGGAAAAGCTTTACCAGTATGTGCGTCCGGCGGCGCCGGGGGAGTTTACCCAGCGGGCGTTTCTTAACGGAAAAATGGATCTGACCCAGGCCGAGGCCGTGGCGGAGATCGTCTCCGCTGCCAACACCACCCAGCTTGCCGCCGCGGAGCAGCTCTTGAAAGGGCGGTTTTCTGACAGCATTTCAAAACTTCGCGAACAGATCATCGAACTGCTGGGACTGCTGGAAGCGGGGTTGGATTTTTCCGAAGAAGACATCGCGTTCATCACGCGGGACGAAGCCCTTAACCGGATTCAGGATTTTGAAACCACCCTGTCCGGCCTGCTCAAGAACAGCATCCGCTGCGAGCGCATCATCGATCTGGATTCGGTTGGCCTGGCCGGCATGCCGAATGCCGGAAAAAGCCGTTTGCTCAATGCACTGCTAGGCATGCAGCGAAGCATCGTTTCGGATGCCGAAGCCACCACGCGCGACGTGCTGACCGGGATACTCACGCTCGACCATCTCGATTGTGTTCTGTTTGACTGTGCGGGACTGCTGAACGAACAGCAGCGGGACACGCTTGTCAATCAACTCTCACACGAAGCATCCGTCACCGCCCTGAACACCGCCGCGATCGTGCTTTTCTGTGTGGATGTAAGTAAAAAAGATTTCGCTGCGGATCTTCAAATGCGGCGGCAGATCACCGCCGAAACCGTCCTTTGTGTTCTTACCAAAATCGATACCGTCAGGGCGGAAGATTTACAACTGCGGCAATCGGAACTGCAAAACATATTCGGTACAGAGTTTATGGTGACCAGTGCCGCAACCGGCGCCGGGCTGGACGAACTGAAACTGCAAATTCGAGATGAATTACTCCGTCTTCGCCGGGGCGACCGTGAGCATGAGGACCGGTTGACGATCAACCAGCGCCACGCCCGGAAACTCGCCGAGGCGGCACAGCTGCTGAATGAATCCGCCGATGAGATCAAAGCGGACTCCGCGGAAGTCACCGCGATGCTGCTGCGGCAGGCCTGCGAGCTGCTCGGTTCTCTGGAAACCGAAGATATCAGTGAAACGATCCTGGACAGCATCTTTTCACGATTTTGTATTGGCAAATAGGAAACGACGTTTAGGAGATTACACTCATGAAGAAGTGTTTCAGTGAAAACCAGATTATCTCTAAACTACGGCAGGCAATTATTATTGGGGCTGTCGGTTTATTTTTAACCGGATGTCTAAGACGATCTGATGATCAATGGGAAAATGAGCTTCTCTCACCATCCGGTCATTACAAAGTGTCAGTGTCCAGAAATAATGACAAGAGTGATAAAACAAAATGGTTATGCTTAAAAATACACATAAAAAACTCGGCTGAAAAAGAGGTCGATGTTATACAAACCAGCGCATCTGACACAATGAAATGGGCTCTGGGTTGGATGAAAGATAAAGATGTTGTTGTACTTTACAGTAGTGATATTGGAACCTATGGATACATAATAACAAAAGATGAAAAATTGGAAAAAGTCGAAACAGGTGACTCGATTGCCGAGAGAGGCCGGGATCTTTACGAAAAAAAGTATAAACGATAAATGACTATAAGGAACCACGAATGGACACTAATGAACACAAATTAATTTAAAAGAAAGCATTAGTGTATGTTTGTGTGTATTAGTGGCTCCACCTGAAACGGCGACGGAAACAGGATGGACAAACTGACCGAAGATCAGAAAAAACGTATGATAGAGGCCGGGCAGGCAGTGATGAATATGTCTCACGGTATTAAAAATATTCTGCAAACCCTCCGCTCCGGGCAGAATATCATGGACGAAGCGCTTGATCGCCGTGATATTGACATGGCCAAACGGACATGGGGCATTCTCAGGCAAAACCTTGATCGTATCCAAAAGCTGTCGCTCGATATGCTCAAATTCAGCAAGGACGAAACCCCGCATTTGAAGCCGTGTCGTTTCAATCGCCTCGTCGAATCGGTCGTCCAGAGCATTCATCCGCAGGCCGACCAGCGACAGGTTGGTATCCGTGTGCAGCTCGATGAGAATCTCGAACAGGTTTCGATAGACGCCGAGCAGATGTCCGATGTGGTGATGAACCTGCTGATCAATGCCATCGAGGCCGTTGAACCCAAAACCGGCCGGGTCATTGTCCACACCGAACTGGACAGCGGCGCCGAACAGGTGGTCTTGCGTGTCAGCGACAACGGGCCGGGAATTGAGGATACGGGTGCGATTTTTGAACCGTTTTATTCCACCAAGAACAATGTCGGCGCGGGACTGGGATTGACCATCGCCAAAAAAATCATCGAAAATCACGCCGGAACGATTGATGTGCAATCGTTGCCGGATGAAGGCTCGATCTTCACGGTCCGGATCCCGATAAAGCCGGGGTAATCGAACATCACTTAAAATTGTGGATACCGGTAAAAACGATCTGGGCGGCCAGTGCCGTCAGGATCAATGCGGTCAGCTTGGTCAGCACTGTCATTGTTTTTTGGCCGAGAAGTTTTTTAATCTGTTCGGCCAGCAGCAAAAACACCGCCATTGTCAGCCCCCCGCACAAAATCGCCGCGAACATCGTCATCTGCTCCCGGAAGCCGGAAACCTCCGTCCCCCAGACCATCAGCGTCCCGATGGTGCCGGGACCGACGATGATCGGCAGTGACAGCGGAACCACCGCAAAATCATCGCCCTGGCTGGAAACCGGCTGTCTACTGATCCCCAGCACCAGCATTACCGAGGTCAAAAACAGCGTTGTCCCGGCCCCGATCTGAAACGCCGCCAGCGTAATCCCAAGCATGTTAAACAGCAACTTTCCGAAAAAAAAGCAAATCGTAATGGCTGCCAGTGTTGAACATGACGCCCCGATGGCCGCACGCCGGCGGGCCTGCGGGGTCATCGCCTCGGACATCTTCAAGAAGATCGACGTGCCAAAAAACGGTGCCAGCAAAAAGAACATTTTAACATACGTATTTAAAAAGGGTTCCATTGTTTACCTGCTTTATAATAAGAATTGACAATGTTTTTGAACAACGTATCAAGAACTAATCCAGATGAACCACACCCTGCTTTCGGTCGGCCTCCAGCGATGCCTTCTTGATGATGTCATACAGCTTTTTGGGCTCTGCCACTTTCTCAAAATCAAAT
>JBDLJN010000119.1:0-8758 GCA_039714335.1 Planctomycetota bacterium | reverse complement strand
GTGGTTACTAATAGCGTTCGCAGCGGTTGTGCTGTTGGTTGCCATTGGATGGTACTGCCTGCATAGATGCTTTGATGTTCGATCGTGGCTTGCCGAGCAAAAGGAGCACCGCCGTCAGTCTCCCCGATTTTTATTCAGTCAATTTAAAAAGGCGACACGGATGAATGACCCGGCAAAAGCACGGCGGTCTCTTTCTGACTGGCTCAATTACTATTTATCGCCAAAAAACTCTTTGGTGCTGACAGATGCGATAGGGAAGTTGCCGGATGTTGAATTGCAGCAGGAATATGCCCGCCTCATGAGAGTCCTGTATGGAGCAAAAAAAAATATGTCCTGGACAGGAAAAAAACTTTATACGCTTATCAAAAGACACAAAAATAAAATTATCCGACAGTTGAATCAATCCGACTCGGTGCAAGTTAATCAGATAGTCCTGAATCCATCCACATAAATCGTCGGGCGCTAAGAATTAGTAGCGTTTTTGCTTTGCAGAATTTTTGTTTCAGACCCTTCGAGCAGTCGTTTGATATTGCCGGTGTGCCGCACGACGACCAGCAGGGCTATTAGAACGGACAGCAGCAGTAGCGGCCACAATTGTGAGAAGTCCCAAGGTTTATCACGGACAAGAATCGACAGCAGCAAGATTACAGGAAAGCTGACCGCGGCAAGAATGGATGACAGGGATACATATCGCCAGATTAAAAGCGTAATCAGCCAGATCAAAAATGCCCCGACTCCGCATAAGGTGTAGTAGGGCCACAATCCCAGCACGATCCCTAAACTGGTAGCAACGCCTTTGCCGCCTTTGAATTTCAGATATACCGGAAACACATGTCCTAACACTGCCGCGCAGCCCACCAGCAGCCATAAGGCTAACCCGCCGGGGCCGGCGGTCTTTGTATCGACAAGGTTCATCGCAGACACCAGCAGCATCGGGATCAACCCCTTCAGTACATCCAGCAGAAGGCAGAGATACCCCCATTTTTTACCCAATGCGCGGGTTGCGTTTGTGGCACCAATATTACCTGAACCGATTTTGCGAAGGTCTTTACCGTGTGCTTTCGCGATTAAAAAGCCGAATGGGATCGACCCGAGCAAATAAGTGAATACAATCAGGATTATAAATTGTGGTTCCATAGTTAGTGTTTGGCTCCCAGTATTTTTTCTGCTGCCCCAAATATCTGTTCGACTGTGATGGACTCCATGCACAAGTGCTGACTCTGCTTGCAGATGGGTTTGTCGCATGGAACACAGGGGGCTTTGCCAATAATCTGAACCTCCTTTTCATGTCCACTTTGTGTCCATTGCGGATTATTCGGTCCGAACAGGGTAATGATGTCTTTGTTCAGCGCGATCGCGATATGTCGCGGTCCGGTGTCGTTCGTAATGATCAGGTCGGCGAGTGCGTACAGTGCCTTCAATTGACCGCCGCTTAAGGAGGAGGTTCCCAAATTGATGGGGTCGGAGCCTGCCCGCTGACAGATTGCTTCTGCGATCTGAACTTCTTCTTTGACCGGGGCGACTGAAAGGATGACTGTTGCGTGATAGGCATCGTAAAGTGCGTCGGCCAGTTCAGCGTACCGTTCAATGGGCCAGAGTTTGCTGGGTCCGAAAGTCCCGCCCGGCACAATAATCACCAAGGGGCCGCTCAGCGACTTTAATTGCGGCAGTATTTCCAATATTGCCTCTGTATCTTCGGAACGAACAGTGAGTTCCGTTTTTCTGTTGTCTGTACGACTGCCTAAATGTTCGGCGATCTTCAGATAGTAATCGATCATTGGGGCCGGTTGAAATGTTCCATTGTCATTGCGCAACGGATCGATGCGGTCGGTCAGGAGCAGGGACCGTCCGTCACGGGCATAGCCAATGCGGCGTCCAATCCCGCCCAGCCAAAGGGTCAGTGCCGAACCGAAAGAATTTTTTAGAGTAATGGCCGTATCAAAATTGCCTGCCTTTAACTGCGCCACATTTTCCCAGAAACTTTTTTCAAGATCGATCCAATTGTCGCAAAATGGACTTGGCGAAAGGATATCCCGTGTAAAGGCAGGGCCGAGAAAAGTAATGGATGCATCCGGGAAGTGTGAACGAAATGCACGCAGGGCCGGCGTTGCCATGATGGCATCACCCAGCGGTGAAGGAAGCCATATTAAAACCCGTTGCGAAGTCATTATCAGCTTTAATCCCTTGAGTGCATCATCAGTAATGCAATAACAACCAGTTGCAGAGCAATGGAGTAGCCGATCATAATCAGCACCGGTTCACCGCTGACTTTCGGGCTGAGCCAAAAACACAAACTGATGATCAAACAGAAAATAGCGACAACCTGAAGCATCAGCGACAGTAATTTGAAAACAGAAAATTCCTGATATAACCCCTCACGGTCTCTGCGTTTTAGCCGAAGGGCGATCTCTTCAAGAAGATGATACGTTTCGCTGCCGGCCTCGGTACGCTGCGGCATTTCAGCTCGATCTGCCTTTTTGGCTGTATACACCTTGGCCGGCTCCGGATTAACTGCTTGCTCTTCTTTTGCCGGTGTTTCCTCTGCTGCTGTTTCAGTGTCCGGTTCCGGTTCAGCAACCGGTGGCATTTCCTCGGCGGTATTTTCAGTCTCTATCGGTGTTGAAGTGATTGGATCGACCGTTTTCGACTTGTCAGATACAACTGTGTCAGATGGTTCCGGTTCGGAAGATTCTTCGGATTCTTCCGTACGTTGCTTCTGGGCGGATGTTTTTTTGGCGGTTTGTGCCTTTTGATGGAATTCGTACATCCGAATAATATTGACGGCTTCTCTGAGGTTGACGGCCTTTCGGTCCGGTTCTGCGTCGGTTTTCTTTTTCTCGCGGATCTTACCGGGTACATCGACGAGGATTGTATGACAGCCGGCGGCTTTGCCTGCCTGAATGTCTCGATATGAATCGCCGATCATCCAGGACTGCGCCAGGTCAATATTGAGATCTTCCTCAGCCTGGAAAAGCATTCCGGCATTCGGTTTTCGCAGATTGCTTTCAATGCTGAAATCCTTCACTTCACCATCGGGATGGTAGGGGCAGTAGTAAAGCCCGTCGACCATGGCGTTTTCGGCGGCGAGATGCTTTTTGAGTTCCTGGTGGATTTTTTCCAGATCGTCTTCGGTCACGAATCCCCGAGCCACGCCGGACTGATTGGTGACGATCACCAACAGGTACCCCATTTTTTTTAATTGTTTCAGGGCCTGGGCTGCACCGGGTATCAGCCGAATCTGTTCAGGGCTTTGAATATATCCGGGATCATCGACAATCGTATCGTCCCGGTCAAGGAATACAGCTTTGTGTGCCATCATCCACCCTTCGGGTCTGCCGTTTCGTCTAATTCTCTAAGTTTGTTAATGGTTTGGGTGGAGCTTTTTCCATCTACCAACTCAGCCAGTTCTACCCGCCCGCCGTAGGATTCGACAAATTCTCTGCCCACAACACCTTTTTCCGCCCAATCGGCCCCTTTGACGAGCATGTCCGGCCGAACCCGTTTGATCAGTTCCAATGGGTCGAGTTCATCAAAGATCGTGATGTAATCGATGCTTTCCATCGCTGCCAGTACCGCGGCCCGGTCATGTTGGTTATTGACCGGACGGTCAGGGCCCTTGAGTTGCCGAACGGAGTCGTCGCTGTTGAGTCCCAAAACGACAATGTCGCCCTGGTCCTTACAAAATTTCAGGTATTCGATATGTCCCCGGTGCAGGACATCAAAACAGCCGTTGGTAAAGACGATGGTTTCTTTTTGCTGCCGATGGTAATCCAAGTGCTTGATAAGCTCTTCGGTGTCATGGATTTTTCCGGTTTTTCCTTTATGTGTTGAGATGATTTCATTGACGATCTCATCGATGCTGACGGTGGCAACGCCGAACTTTTCAACCTCAAGGCCGCTGGCGATGTTGGCCAATTGAAGCGAGGTTTCTTCATCCTGTCCGGCTGCAAGAGCTACTGCGAGCATGGCCAGCATCATATCTCCGGCGCCGGTTACATCATAGACCGTTCGCGGCAGAATTGACAGTTGTTTGGCCATGTCGTGTGTTCGCAGATAAGCGCCTTCTTTATCCAGCGTAATGACCACAGTATCCAGTTCCAATTGCTCCTGTAAGTGCAGGGACGCTCTCTCTGCATCGGCGATTGTTTCGATTGCAAAGCCAACCGCGTGAGAGGTTTCCTTGCGGTTGGGCGTGATGAGCGTTGCACCGGAAAATTTGCTGTAGTCCGAATCCGCCGGCGGATCAACGAGTATTTTCTTGCCCGCCTTTCGAGCAAGGGCGATGAGTTGCTGGCAAAAAGACGGCTCCAAAAGTCCCTTGTTGTAATCCTGCAGACAGACAATATCACACTGCGGCAGCTGTTCTTCAAAGATCTTCAGAAAATGCTGATAATCTGCCTCCGCCAGCGGTTTGGTGCATTCATCATCCACACGTAAGAGCTGCTGGCGATGGCGATGTTGCGCCAGGCCGACAATCCGCTCTTTGGTGATGGTGGGGCGTCCTTTGATTTCAATGAGGCCTTCCGTTTTGGCGCCGAATTCTTTCAGGATGTCCGTCAGTTTCCGGGCGTTCGTGTCATTGCCGACAATACCGACACAAAAGCATTGCGCCCCCAGCGTCGTTACATCAGCCGCGACAGATGATGCACCGCCGCCGGCGTGTTCCCGACGAATGACTTTCAGCACCTGTACCGGCGCTTCAGGGCTGATCCGCAGGGCATCTCCGTAGATATAGCTGTCCAGCATAAAATCGCCCACCAGCAACACCTTTGGCGAGCCGAGACGCGTAACAGTTTTTAATAGATTCGTGTAATTCATTCGCTTGTCGTTTCATTTTCTGTTGTTGGGCCAGTAAACAGATTGTCTATCAAAGATGTTATTTTATCAAGTCCATCAAGAAAGTCCAGTTCCATTGTCAGATAAGCAGAAACAACATTCTCATTTTCCGGCGACAGCAGGGCGCTTTTGACCCAATCTTTCTGAGTACACAGGATTACCTCGGCCCCGCAGGAACGCGCCTGTTCAAGAATCTGCTTCATTTCATCCCGCGTGTAAGCGTGATGGTCGTCAAAGATTTGGGTGCCTGCCAAAGACAGACCGCATTGCTCAAGGCAGCGAAAAAAAGCGTTTGGATTACCAATACCGCAGAACGCGAAAATCTTTTTGGAGCGAAGTTCTTCGATGTCGAGTTTCTCATTCTGAAAAGTTACTGCGCCAGTGTGTTTATGAGCGGCTTTGGCAATAGGTATATCGGGTACGATCCGTTGAATGTCCTGTTCCAATTGCCGCATTTGTTTTGCATCGGCCTGGTCAAATCGTGTGATGATAACCGCATCGGCACGGGATAATCCGCCTTTGGGCTCTCGCAGCAGCCCGGCAGGCAGGACGCGCCCGTAGCCAAACGGACAGGTTGCGTCAACAGCAACGATATCCAGGTCGCGTTTGAGTCGTCGGTGCTGGAATCCGTCATCCAGGACCAGTGCCTGTGCCTGATGGGAAGAGATGGCTTTCTGTGCCCCGGCGAGGCGATTTGGATTGACGATAACATCAGTGTCGGGGCAGGCTCTGGCCAGCAGCGCGGGTTCATCGGTTATTTGGTCCGGCTGGGTTTTATAGCCTCGCGTCAGGATTGAACTGTGCAGTCCTTTGTTCCGCAGATAACCGCACAGCCAGATTACCAGTGGTGTTTTTCCGGTTCCGCCGGTGGTGATATTCCCAATGCTGACGACGGGAACACCTGCTCTATGAGAGCGGAGGATGCCAATCGTAAACAGCAGGTTTCGGCCGCGCATAACCAGCCCATAAATTACGGACACGGCGCCGAGCAGAACACGCAGCACCCCAATCCATGGGCGATGATCCTGCCCGGAAACAATCTTTCGATAAGTATCATGATTCAAGCGGACTTATCCTGTAACCCACCAATCTGAACATTTATACAGATCACAATTGAAAAGCTTGACCAATTTCACACAAGTTGAGAACCACGATGCCCTCAAGGTCTTAGCAAAGGGGCATATCATAGCCCCGGATTTGCAGTCTGTCAAAAAAAATACGTCTATTTTGCACAAAAGCAGACAGAGAAAGTTCTGTATGTGTGACTGTTCTGCAACTCACCATTCCTAATGAAGACAAGTCGTATTTAGCGAGAGTTGTTTTCTGATTGAAATATCCTTGAGCGGTGCTTATAATTCTGGCGCTATAAAATCAGAAATACCTATTTAGCCGGAGTTTGTCTATGATCGTAGTAAATACAGAAACCATTCCCGGACATCGTATCCTCCAGGTAAAGGGGCTTGTTCAGGGAAACACGGTTCGTGCCAAACATGTCGGCCGTGATATCGCAGCTTCATTGAAAAATCTGGTTGGCGGAGAGCTTTCCGGCTATACCGAGTTGCTGGTAGAGTCTCGTCGGGAGGCGCTGGCCCGCATGCTGGCACAAGCCCAGCAATTGGGAGCCAATGCCGTGGTAAATGTGCGGTTCGCTACCAGCTCGATTACCGCCGGGGCCGCAGAGTTGTATTGCTATGGCACAGCGGTAGTGGCTGAATCGGGTGCTCAACCGGCAGGTGAAAACATATGATTGCTTATCAACTCATCCAGATTGTTATTCCGCCGTTCCTTGTGCTGGTGTGTATGCTTATTGGCAAGGGCATCGAGATGCACCATTTTAAAAAATTGGCTGAACGAGAACAGCAGCTTTCGGGGATTATCGTTACGAACCTAAAAACTGTTCCGCCGCAGTATGAGAATGCTCAGCCGATTCTGGTGATGGGGTCGGCGGTGATTGCTACGGATTATTTTAAGGTCTTCGCCGCGGGGCTGCGGACTCTGTTCGGCGGGGAGATGAAGTCTTATGTAACACTGATGGAACGCGCCCGCCGCGAGGCCGTACTGCGGATGCTCGAACAGGCCGCACAGCAGGGGGCTTCGGCTGTTTGGAACATCCGTTACGAAACGACGACCACACAAGGCCAGCAAAAGAAAAAGCCCGGCGGTGTCGAGGTACTTGCTTACGGGACTGCTCTGAAATGACCGCGCCCGAGGAGTATTTTGATGTTAACGCCGAGCCATCCAAATTTGACGGACGGTTTGAGCCGGACCCGAAGGAGCGGCAGGTCCCGCCAATCGACGGTCACGAGGATGAAATCTCGACGGTGCGGGATTCGGTACAGAATGAACCGGCATTTACCGGGCAACTGCAACAGGCCGAATTGAGTACATGGTTGGCCCAAAAGCGTGCTCAATGTACGATACCCGGGAGCATCTTTGTCACGCTCGTTGCTGCAATGGTTGCCGGCCCGTTTGCAGTTGTGGGGGCATTCATGGCAGGACATCAGACCATCTTCCGGATTCTGTACCTGATCCTGTTTGCCCCTGTGATTGAGGAGTTTTTAAAACAATCGGGTATGATCTATCTGCTGGAGAAAAAACCGTACCGGATTTTTTCGGCCGGTCAATTTATCATAGCAGCGGTGATTTCGGCCGCAATCTTTGCCTCTATTGAAAACCTGCTGTACATTCATTTCTATACGGATGCTAAGCAGATAGACAACTTCGCCGGCTTTTGCTGCTACCGATGGATCACTTGTACATCACTGCATATTATATGCTCGGTTATCGCTTCGATGGGACTGGCGCGGGTGTGGAAAAAACAAAAGGCCGACGGCAGGGCGGTGAATCTTGCGATCGGGTTTAACTGGTTTATCACAGCAATGATCATTCACGGTCTTTACAATCTGGCCGCAACGATTGTCGACCCGCACTTCTGATTACGATCAGGTCAGCTCGACGGACCAGTAGGCGTGGTCGAGGAACTGTTTCCAGCTTCGGTAGCGTTCGTGGTTCAGGTGGATATGAATCACCGGGTTATTTTTGGGTTTGACGGGTTTACGAATAAGTTTCATCCGTGCCTGTGCCGGGGTGCGGCCGCCTTTTTTGACATTGCATTTCAGGCAGGCACAGACGATATTATTCCAGGTGGCATCACCGCCCAACCGGCGGGGTATGACGTGATCCAGCGATAATTCAGAGGTAGGAAATTTTTTGCCGCAATACTGGCAATGGTTGCGGTCGCGTGCGAACAAATTGCGGCGGTTGAACTTAACGGTCTTATTTGGAATGCGGTCATACCACAGCAGGCGGATCACGCGGGGAACGGCGATCTCAAAGTTGACCGTAGATATCCAATCATGCTTGTGAGCTTCAAAACTTCGTTTGGTCTCGCTGAGATCTTTCCAGGTGTTGAAATCATAGTTGGCGTATGTACCGTCATCACAGGAGATGACTTCAGCCAATTGGCGGCATAACAGTGAAAACGCCCGACGGGCACCAATGACACGAAGAGCCATGTAGTGCTTGTTCAGGACAAGCACCCGACAGTCTAAAGCTCGTTGGGATGGCGCTATAAACATCCTCTCCTCACATCTCTTTTGTCTTTACAACATCAAAATATAGAAAAACCAGCCGAAGAGCAAGCTAAAATTTTGTTATAGATAACAACAGCGGCAAAATAAGGAATTGGCCTCCGTGAGGTTTAAGGGTAGCTCTAATAATTGCTTTTGAGCGGCAAAAGGAACCCAAAAGATTCGCTTGTCCGCCAAAATGAATTGTTAGAGGTGCCCTAAGCATTAGGGTCACTGCTGTTTTTTTCAGATTTTAAGGCGACATTCTGTGCCCGAAGCCCCTTTTCACCGGGAGCAATGTCAAAAACCACCTCTTCACCATCATTAAGCGATCGCAGTGAAGAGTTGGAGAA